>NZ_JBSFUK010000009.1:0-234109 GCF_053591755.1 Streptomyces sp. NPDC002926 | reverse complement strand
GCCCCTGGCGCCGCCCGACGCCGGCTCCTGGGGGCCGGCGCAGCGGCGGCTCGGGGCGGACGAAATCGCGCTCCAGTGGGCGGAGTGGCGGCAACAGATCGGCGACGACGAGGCGTTCGGCAAACCGGCCGCCTCGGACACATCGGACACCTCGAAGACGGCTGGTCCGCCCGCCGGCGCGCCGAAAGAGACTCATGAGGGGGTGCGGCGGGCGCTGAAGGAGGCCCATGGCTATGTGGAATCGGCCCCGCCGGCCGGGCGGGTCCGCTCCAGCTTCGCCCCGGGCGGGGCGCGGACCCTGCGCGCCGACGGCCCAGGCTGGTCCATGGTCGCCAGGACCGACGACATCGCGTTCGTCCTGCTGGACGAGGAGCCGCGCGAGGTGCTGCCGGTGGGCCGCGGGCCGCAGTTGCCGGGACTGCTGGAGTCGCTCGACAAGATCGCCGTACGCCCGGCCTGAGCCCGGCCATCAGCGGCCTGCGATCAGGGGCCTGCGATCAGCGCGGAGGATCGCGAGCCCCCTTTCCGCGTCGTCTTGAGCGTCATACTCACAGCCGCCCGATCGAGCGGGCCGACGGCTCACGGGACTACGGGGAGGACGCGGCATGCCGGACAGTGCAGTGGAGCGACAGGACGGGCTGGTCGAATGCCGGGCGATCGGCAGGGTCGTCGGCGGTCGGGATGCGGTGGAGGACGACGACTGGGGGCTGGAGAGCGCGGTGATCCGGCTCGACAGCACGCAGTTCGGGCCGGAGGCGCTGTTCGGTCTCGAGCAGTTCTCGCATCTGGAGATCGTGTACCACTTCGACCGGGTCGCTCCGGAGAAGATCCAGACGGGCGCCCGTCATCCGCGGGGCAATTCGGACTGGCCGCTGGTGGGGATCTTCGCGCAGCGCGGGAAGAACCGGCCCAACCGGCTGGGCGTTTCGCGCTGCCGTCTGGTGAAGGTCGACGGTCTGGAGGTCTCTGTGACGGGGCTGGACGCGGTGGACGGCACGCCGGTCATCGACATCAAGCCGTATATGGCGGAGTTCGGCCCGATCGGTGAGACGGTGCAGCCGCAGTGGTCGGTGGAACTGATGCGCGACTACTACTGACCGGCCGCATGAGCTGAGGGAGACAGCGCGCCGCCCGCGGACCGTACGACTGGTACATCCGCGGCCGGCTTCGCGCTCTAGACCCGTTCGAGCGGCCGGTGCGGTCCGTCCGGCACTTCCACGGCGATCGCGTCTCCGGGCCTGACCACTCCGCCGGCCCTGACAATGCCCATGATCCCGGCCTTGAGCACGATGCCACCCGCTTCATCACGGCCGACGACCTGCTTGAGCAGTCCGTCCTGGAAGATGTCGATCTGCAGGCACGGATTGCGCAGGCCGGTGACCTCCACGACCGCTTCCTCGCCGAGCCGCAGCAGCGTGCCGGTGGGCAGCGCGAGAAGATCGATGCCGCTGGTGGTGATGTTCTCGCCGAGGTCGCCGGGGCCGACCTCGAAACCGGCCGCCGCGACCTCGTCGAAGAGCTCCTGGTGGATGAGGTGGACCTGGCGCAGATTCGGCCGGGTGGGGTCCTGCGCGATCCGGGAGCGGTGCTTGACCGTCACCCCCGCGTGAACGTCCCCCTCCACCCCGAGCCCGGCCAGCAGTGTGATGCTGCCTCGGTTCGGCTTGGTGAATGAGTACTCGCCGTTGCTGCTGACCTTCGTGACTGCCGCGCTCATGGAACGGAGCCCCCTCCCGTGCCGGTGATCGTTTCCGATCCTATCCCGGCACGGTCAGGGGACTTCGGGTCAGCGTCCGATCTCCTTGCGGGAGATACGGCGGAGCCTGCGGCGCTGGCTGGGGTCGAGCGTCAGATACGCCACCGCGGGCACACCCAGCACCACCAGCAGCGACAGCCAGAATCCGATCAGCGGCCACAGGAGCAGGCCTACGGCCACTCCACCAATCACGATCTTTGTACGTGTCGACATCTCGACGCCTCCTTCGCGGCCGTGGCCGCTCCTGCGGTGAGAACGCGCGCGCACGCCTCACGGTTCCACTATGCGTCGCTGCGCAGCGGTTCGCCGACCTCGCGCATATGAGTCAGTGCCTGGCGGTACGAGTCGAGGAGACAGGTCTCGGTGTAGGTGATGCCGAGCGAGCGGCAGTGGGCGCGCACCAGCGGCTGGGCGAGCCGCAGGTGGGGGCGTGGCATGCTCGGAAAGAGGTGGTGCTCGATCTGGTAGTTCAGGCCCCCGAGGAACCAGTCCGTCACCGGCCCGCCGCGGACGTTACGAGAGGTGAGGACCTGTCGGCGCAGATGGCCCCAACGCCGGCCGCTCTCCTCGTCGGGCATCTCCATCCCCTTGTGGTTCGGCGCGAAGGCCATGCCGAGATGGAGGCCGAGAAGCATCTGGTGAATGAGCGCGAAGACGACGGCCTTGCCCACGGACATGGTGGTCAGCAGCAAGGTGACGTACGCGGCGGCGTGGGTGAGGAGCAGCAGGCCCTCGACGGCGCGCTCGCGGGTCGTCTGACGAGCGCCCGCCTCCCTGGAGAAGACGGCGCGGAACCCGTAGATCTTCAGGGCGATGCCTTCGAGGGTGGTGAGCGGGAAGAACAGCCAGGACTGGTGCCGCGTGAGCCAGCCACGGAAACCGACGCGGCCCTTGGCCTGCTTCTGTGTGAAGACCAGGATGTCGGCCGCGACGTCCGGGTCCTTCTCGATGTGGTTGGGGTTGGCGTGGTGCCGGTTGTGCTTGTCGTTCCACCATTCCTGGCTCATACCGAGGAGCAGATTGGCGTGGACGAGCTGAATGATCCGGCTCTTGCGGCGGTCGCCGGTGATCTGGGCGTGCCCGGCGTCGTGACCGAAGAAGGCGGTACGGGCGGACTGGACGGCCAGCAGTGGAGCGAGCGGCAGCACCCACCACGAGCCACCGAGCAGGACCATGCCGGTGACCAGGGCGGTGAGGCCGAGGAGGTTCACGGTGATGCCACGGGCGTACCAGCCGGTGCGGCGCTCAAGGAGACCCTGCTCCTTCACGGTCCGCAGGAGCGGCGCGAATTCGCTCCCGGCGCCGCTCGCCGCGCGGCCGCCGGAGGCTATTGGCGCCGGCGCGGGGACCGCAAGAGTGACGGTGGCCTGGGGCATGACAGTCTCCGGTCTGTTGGGCCGTGCGCTGACTGCGCTCACTGCTGACCTGAGAAAACGTATGTATCAGTGGCCCTTGACGAACATGGCGCCACCACCCGGAAACGGCTGGGGCCAGCCCGTGGCGAGTGGTGGTGCTGGCTACACCACGGGCCGCCCCTGTGAGACAGGTCACCGGTCTGTCACATCCGCCCCGGCGTCGAGTGGAGTACCCTCGGCGGCTCCGGTCCGCAGTAGTCAAATTTGAGGAATGCGTCATCGCTGTGCCCACGCTCCCCGCGGCAACGCTCTCCCCGGCCACCGAACCCGAACCCGAACCCGACCTCCTGCTCGACCACGATGAACTCATCGGCTGCTGTGCGGCCTTCATGCCCGGGGACCCGGGCCGCGCCGGCCGCATCGCCTTCTGGCGCCCCGACGACGATGGACTCCCGGCCGCCCGGGGCCGCCTCGAGCCGCTCACCGTGGTCGCGGACGACGCCCGCCCGCATACCGTGGCGGCGCTGCTGCTGCCCGTACGGGTCGCGTTGCCGGTCCTCACCCGGGCCCGCGCCTCGGCGAACGCCTCCCCGGCGACGGCCTTCTGGGGCGCGGCGACCATCCTCACCCTCCAACTCGCCGCACGCGGACTGCTGTTGCCGGGGCTCACCACCACCGATCACGACGCCTGGCGGCTCGGACCGCTGACACTCCAGGACCTGGAGCGGGTCCGCACGCTGGCGGCCGCGATGCCGCCCGCCGCGCACTGCGTGCCGCTGGACGAGACAGCCGATCCGCTGCTGCTGCCGGAACCGGAGCGGCTGCTGCGCGCGTTCCTCGACGCGGTCGCCGACGGTCTGCCGCGCACGCCCGCGGCCGCGATCGCGGCAGGCGGTCCCGCCTTCGCGGCGCGCGAGCCACAGCACCTTCCCGGCCGGCGCGCCTGGGCGGCGGACGTCGCCGCGGGCCATGACGCGGGTGTACGGCTCTCCTTGCGCATCGAGCTGCCGGGTCTCGCGGAGGCGGACGTGGAGGCCGCGGGGCCCGTCTTCCGTGCCGTCCTGCAGATGCACCGCGCCGGCGATCCGACGCTCGTCGCCGACGCCGCCGAGGTATGGGCCGGAGCAGGCCGCCCGGACGCGGCCTTCGGGCCGCGCGCCCGGATGGACGCCCTGCTCGCGCTGCGCCGCGCCGCCCGCGCCTGGACACCGCTCACTCCACTGCTCCATGCCGCCGTACCGGACGCGATCGAGCTCGCCGACGAGGAGGTCACCGAACTGCTCGGCGAGGCGGGCCGGGCGCTGGCGGCGACCGGCGTCCAGGTGCACTGGCCGAAGGAGATGGCGCGCAAGCTCACCGCGCGCGCCGTGATCGGCCCGCCCGAGGAGCCCGGACAGGAGGACGGCAGGGCTCCGCAGCAGGACCATTCCGGGCTGCCGTCCTTCCTGTCGGCGGACGCTCTGCTCGCCTTCAACTGGCGGTTCGCGCTGGGCGATCAGCAGCTCACCCGGGCGGAGCTGGACCGGCTCGCCGAAGCGAGCCGCCCAGTCGTACGCCTGCGCGACCAGTGGGTGCTCATCGATCCGGAGGAGGCTCGGCGCGCACGCGAGAGCCAGGACCGCAAGCTGACTCCGGTCGACGCGCTCGGCGCCGTACTCACCGGCACGACCGAGGTCGACGGCCGCCGCATCGACGTACAGGCGTCCGGGTGGCTGGCGCGGCTGCGCGACCGGCTGGCCGATCCCGAGGGCGGACAGCAGGAGGTCGGACAGCCCGCGGCGCTCGACGCGACCTTGCGCGACTACCAGCTGCGCGGCCTCAACTGGCTGAACCGTATGACCTCGCTCGGCCTCGGCGGCTGCCTTGCCGACGACATGGGACTCGGCAAGACGATCACGCTCATCTCGCTGCATCTGCACCGGCAGACCGACGCATCGGCCGCGGGCCCCACGCTCGTCGTCTGCCCGACGTCCCTGCTGGGCAACTGGCAGCGCGAGATCGAGAGATTCGCGCCCGGCACTCCGGTACGCCGCTTTCACGGCGCATCCCGCGGTCTCGACGCCCTGGCGGAAGGGGAGTTCGTGCTCACCACGTACGGCACGATGCGGGTGGACGCCGAGAGGCTCGGCCAGGTGTCCTGGGGCATGGTCGTCGCCGACGAGGCGCAGCACGTCAAGAATCCGTACTCCGCCACCGCCAAGCGGCTGCGCACCATCGGCGCGAAGGCCCGGGTCGCGCTCACCGGCACGCCCGTGGAGAACAACCTGTCCGAACTGTGGGCGATCCTCGACTGGACCACGCCTGGGCTGCTCGGGAAGCTCGGCACTTTCCGTACGCGCTATGCGCACGCGGTGGAGAGTGGCGACGATCCGGCCGCGGCCGAGCGACTGGCCTCGCTGGTACGGCCGTTCCTGCTGCGCCGGCGCAAGTCCGACCCGGGCATCGCGCCCGAGCTGCCGCCCAAGACCGAGACCGACCGGGCTGTTTCGCTGACCAAGGAACAGACCGGTCTGTACGAGGCGGTCGTGCGGGAGACCCTCGCCGCGATCTCGGAGGCCGGTGGCATGGAACGGCGCGGTCTGGTGGTGAAGCTGCTCACCGCGCTCAAGCAGATCTGCAACCACCCGGCACAGTATGTGAAGGAGCAGAGCCCGAAGGGAGCGCGGCCGCGGACAGCCGGCCGCTCCGGCAAGCTGGAGCTGCTGGACGAACTCCTGGACACCATCCTGGCCGAGGACGCGAGCGTGCTGGTCTTCACCCAGTACGTCCGGATGGCGCGGCTGCTCGAGCAGCATCTGGCGGCGCGCGGCGTGCGCACGCAGTTCCTGCACGGCGGCACGCCGATCGCCGAGCGTGAGGCGATGGTGAACCGCTTCCAGGACGGCGAAGTACCCGTCTTCCTGCTCTCCTTGAAGGCCGCCGGTACCGGGCTGAACCTCACCCGGGCCGAACATGTCGTCCACTACGACCGCTGGTGGAATCCAGCCGTCGAGGCGCAGGCCACCGACCGGGCGTACCGCATCGGTCAGCACCGTCCCGTGCAGGTCCACCGGCTGATCGCGGAGGGCACCATCGAGGACCGGATCGCCGACATGCTCGCGCGTAAACGGGAGTTGGCGGACGCGGTCCTCGGCTCCGGCGAGGCCGCCCTGACGGAACTGACCGACGCCGAACTGGCGGATCTGGTGGAACTGCGAGGGAGCGGGCGATGAGCGGCAACGACGAGATGGAGCGCACGTTCGACGCGCTGCCGCAGGCGCGCGGGCGGGGTTTCGCACAGACCTGGTGGGGCCGGGCGTGGCTCAAGGCGCTGGAGGACACGGCGCTCGACGGCGAGCAGCTGAAGAAGGGCCGCAGGCACGCGCGTGAGGGTGCCGTCGGTGCGGTGTCGGTACGTCCCGGGCGGATCACCGCCGTCGTACGGGACCGGGACGGAACCGCGCACCGCAGCGATGTGCTGCTCCAGGAGCTGAGCGAGGAGGAGTGGAACCGTCTCCTGCACATGGCAGTCGACCGGGCGGGGCATATCGCGGCGCTGCTCGACCGGGAGATGCCACCGCATCTGGTGGAGGACGCGGCGGCCGCCGGGGTCGAGCTGCTTCCCGGCATCGGCGACCTGGAGCCCGAGTGCGACTGTGAGGCATGGGACCACTGCCCGCATACGACGGCCCTCTGCTACCAGGTGGCGCGTCTGCTTGACCAGGATCCGTTCGTGCTGCTGCTGATGCGGGGGCGCGGGGAGCGACGTCTCCTTGACGAGCTGCAGATACGGAGTGCGGCGCGGGCGGCCGGGGACGTGCCGGAGCAGGAGGCCGGCCAGGCACGGACGCCCGAGGGTGTGCGGGCCGACGAGGCGTTCGCAGCGCGGGACGTCGTGGCGCCGCTGCCGGCTCCTCCGCCGCTGCCCGACGAGCCCGGGCAGCCGCCCGCGCTGGACACGGAGACCCCTCCGGCGCCCGGTATCGACACCGCGGCGCTGGAGTTCCTGGCCACGAACGCGGCGGCGCGGGCGCACCGGATGCTGTCCGAGGCCCTCGCACCCGGTCATGAACACCAGCCGTTGGAGGTGAAGTTGGCGCTGGACCAGGATGCGGTACGGCTGGCCGCCGCCGGGCCGGAACCGGCGATCGCGGAACGTCTCGCCGCGGGCACGGACCGGCAGCGCGCCGAGCTGGACCTGGCCGTACGCGCCTGGCGGTACGGCGGTGCGGCCGCCCTCTCGGTGCTCGAGGAGGAGTGGACGCCGGAGCCGGAGGTGGTGGCACGGGCGCGGACACAGCTCGCCGGCGCGTGGGAGGTGGCGGAGCGGCCGCAGCTGCGGGCGGGCGGCTCGGGCCGCTGGACGGTGGTGGGTAAGGAGGCGCAGTTGCGCGTGGGCCGTGACGGCCGCTGGTGGCCGTACCGCAAGGAGCGCGGCCGCTGGGCCCCGGCCGGTCCCCCGGACCACGATCCGGCCGCGGCGCTGGCGGAGGTGCTGGGCGAGACCGGCTGAACGAGCCCTGGTCGCACATGTGTTGGCAGTGTGTCAGGCGGTGTTCATCCGGGCGCCTCATGGCGTTCTGGAGGGGCGCCCAGCCTGGCCCTGTCACATGATCTGTTGGCCAGGAGGCCCGATGTCCCCGCACGCGCACCAGCAGCGCACCGTACGCCGCTCCTTCGCCGTGGGGCTGCCGATCGCCTTGCTCGCGGCGATCACCGTGGCGGGCACCGCCACGGGCGTGCCGGGTCACGACGGCGGCCCGGAACGGGCTCCGCGCGTGGTGGGGACAGCGACTCTCGGCGACATTCCGCTGGGGCGGTTCAGCAACGCGCTGCTGCCCGGCACGGTCGGCGACGACCGCGGCGTCGACCTCGGCGGGATCGGCAGCGACCTCTGTCCCGCCGGCCGGAAGGGCGAGTTCTGGACGGTGACCGACCGCGGGCCCAACGGCCAGATCAAGGTGGACGGCAAGAAGCGCCGTACCTTCCCCGTCCCCGGGTTCGATCCGGCGATCGTGAAGGTGCGGGTGTCCGGAGACGAGGTGAAGGTGATCACGGCGATCCCGGTCACCACGCCGTCCGGCAAGCCGGTCACCGGTCTGCCGAACCAGGCTTCGCGCGACGAGGCCCCGTACACGTACGACGCGAGGACCCCGCTGTCGTACGACCCCAATGGTCTCGACACCGAGGGCATCGTCCGCGCCGCGGACGGCAGCTTCTGGCTCGCCGACGAGTACGGCCCGTCCCTCGTGCATGTCTCCGCCCGCGGCAGCGTTCAGGCGCGTTACGTGCCCAAGGGGCTCAAGCTGAAGGGCGCCGGCTATCCGGTCGTGGAGGCTCTGCCCGGCATTCTGCTCCAGCGCAGGACCAACCGCGGCTTCGAGGGCCTGGCCCAACTCCCGGGCGGCGACCTGGTGCTGGCGGTGCAGAGCCCGCTGTCCGTGCCGGACGCGGCTGCGGGGGAGGCATCGCGCAACGCGCGGCTGCTGCGTTTCTCGCCGAAGAAGCGTGCCGTGACGGCGGAGTACGCCTACCGCTTCGACGCGGTGGACGCGGTCGACCCGAGCGAGAACGACACCTCGGAGCTCAAGATCTCCTCGGTGGTGGCCGTCGGCCGTAACAGCCTCCTTGTCCAGGAGCGCACCGACAAGACCTCCCGACTGCACCGGGTCACGCTGCCACGCGGCGGCGGCATCCTGGGCAGTGCCTGGGACGACCCGGCGACCTCCCCGTCGTACGAGCAGATCGAGGACCCCTCGGCGGCGGGCGTGCCCGTGCTCCGCAAGAGCCTGGTCGTCGATTTCGGCAAGGTCGCGGGTGTGCCCGGCAAGGTCGAGGGGGTCGCGCTGACGGGCCGCGACACGCTCGCGCTCATCAACGACAACGACTTCGGCATGAGCGATGGGCCCGAGGCCTTCGACGCGCAGGGACGCCTGGTGGACAGTGGCATCGAGACGACGGTGACGTACGTCCGGCTGCCGCGGTCGCTGCGCGGCTGACCACCGGGGGGTGACACAGGGCACCAACTGCGTTTCTCACAGCGGCAGTTGCAGCGGTCGTCTTCCGTCACTCGCGCCGGGCCGCGTACCGGGTCCGATACACGTATCGTGTCGACCGGTTCGGCCCGTGCGCGCGAAGGCGCCTTCCGGATCTCCCAGTTGGGTCGGGTGCGCTGGCCGGCCCGCGAGTACGGGGTGTCCCGGCTCGACACGCATACCGGCCGGTCACTCACGCGGGCGAGTCTCCGCACGCCGGTGTCCCACGCGCCGGTGTCCGCGCGCCGGTGTCCGCGACACCAACTGCGTCTGTGTCGCCAAGTTCCGCGAAGAGTGGCTGTCGGCGGGAGATCCTCATTGCGGCCTCCACCGTCATCCGCGGGAGGCCGCCGCCGTACCTCCCGCCCCTGACACCCCCACCAGGAGAGTCCCGTGAACCGTAGAGGACTGCTCCGGGGCGCCGCCGCCGCGGCCGCCACCGGTGTACTGCTGCCCGCCGCCCGCGCACATGCCGCCACCGGGGACGACACCGACTATCCGGCCGCCTACTGGACGTCGGCCTCGACCGCCAACTGCACGGCGTCCGAACGTCCTTCGGAATATCCCATCGAGTATGTGGTCATCCATGTGACCCAGGAGAGCTTCGACGACACCATCGGGATCTTCCAGAACCCGGCGAAGCAGGTCTCCGCGCACTATGTGGTCCGCTCCGCGGACGGCTCTGTCGCGCAGTGTGTGCGGGAGTGCGACGTCGCCTGGCACGCCGGCAACTGGGACTACAACACCCGCAGCGTCGGCATCGAACACGAGGGCTGGGTGGACCAGCCGGCGTACTTCACACAAGCCCTGTACGAGCAGTCGGCGGCGCTCACCGCCTGGGTCTGCGATCGCTACGCCATTCCCAAGGACCGGGCGCACATCATCGGCCACAGCGAGGTGCCGGGCGCCACGCACACCGACCCCGGTCCGCTGTGGGACTGGGAGTACTACATCCGGCTGATCAACTACGTCTGATGCCGGGACGCTTGTCGGTCCTCGCGGATGGCGCCACGATGGGCGCGGGAGGCCGAGTTGAGCGACGCATGGGTGGCCCTGGAATCCGGCGCGGATCCGGCGGAGCGGCTCGCCGCGCTCAGCCGGGCGTACGACGCGTATCTGACGGCGGGCCGGGTCGAGCGGCCGGTGCGTTCCGTGGTGGCAGAGTCCTGGCGGCGCTCGGCCGGCGCGCATGTCAGCCCGGAGGGTACGGCCGGAGTCGAGCTGGACGCCGACGATCTGGGGGCGTACCGCGAGAGTCATCCGCTGGCGGCGGCAATGCCGCTGGTCCGGGAGCTGATGGGCGCGTACGCGATGGACGGCGAGCATCTGGTCGCGGTCTGCGACGCGCATGGCCGGCTGCTGTGGGTCGAAGGGCCTCCGGCCACCCGCAGGAATGCGGGCCGGATGAACTTCGTTCCGGGCGCCCGCTGGGCCGAGGCGGTCGCCGGGACGAACGCCCCGGGCACGGCGATCACGGTGGACCGGCCCGTCCAGGTCTTCGCCGCCGAACACTTCCGGCGGCCGGTGCAGGCCTGGACCTGCGCCGCGGCCCCGATCCACGACCCGGTCACCGGACGGGTGCTGGGCGCGGTGGACATCACCGGCGGCGACCGGCTGGCGCATCCGCACAGCCTGGCGTTCGTCGGGGCCGTGGCGCGGGCCGCCGAGTCGCAGCTCGCGCTGCTGGCCCCGCCGCCCGCGGCCGACCGTCTGCGCCTTTCGGCGCTGGGACGGGACGAGGCACTGCTGGTGGCGGGCGGGCGCAAGGTGCGGCTGAGCCGCCGGCACAGCGAGATCCTGGTGGTGCTGGCCCGGCACCCGGAAGGTATCGGCGGCGACGAGCTGCTGGTCGAGCTGTACGAGGACGAGTCGGTCACCCCGGTCACGCTGCGGGCCGAGCTCTCCCGGCTGCGCGGCCTGCTCGGTCCCGAGCTGCTGCGCTCCCGTCCGTACCGGCTGGCCGCGCCGGTCGACGCGGACTTCGCCGCGGTGGCACGCCGGCTGGCCTCGGGGGCGGTGACCGGGGCGCTGAGCGCGTACGCGGGTCCGCTGCTGCCCGCGTCGCAGGCGCCCGCGGTGACACGGCTGCGGCGCCGTCTGGAGGACGAGCTGCGGGCGGCACTGATCGCGCGCGGCGATCCGGGACTGCTGGCGGACTGGGCGTACAGCCCGTGGGGCGAGGACGACCTCGCGGTGTGGCACGCGTTCGCCGCCGTACTGCCCGTACAGCAGCGTCCGTCAGCGCTCGCGCGCGTACAGGAGCTCGAAGACTGGCAGGGCTCGTGACGGCTGCTGCCGTACGGCACAACCCGGCCAAAATTCGAACACACGGACAATGCCCATCGGGTCCCACCCCCTTCCCCACCGGATGACGGCTCCCACACTGCGATCACGGGCCAATCTCCATAGTGTCGTGTGGTGGAGCACCACATCCAGGCCCGGCCGGGCCCCTGTCAGGCGCTCCCCATCCGAACCGGAGGGAGCCCCCCATGCCGGAGCTGTTCATCGGCGGTCGGTGGACCGCCGCGGTCGACGGACAGGTTCGTGACATCCGCTGCCCCGCGGACGGCACCCTCGTCGCGACCGTCGACGAGGGGGGGCCGAAAGACGCCGCGGCGGCGATCGCCGCGGCCCGTGACGCCTTCGACCGCGGCCCGTGGCCCGGCACTCCGGCCGCGGAGCGCGGCCGGCTGCTGCTGCGCGTCGCCGACCTCCTGCAACGCGACAAGGACGCACTCGCCCGCGCCGAATCCCTGGACACCGGGAAGCGGCTCGTGGAGAGCGAGTACGACATGGACGACATCGCGAACTGCTTCCGCTACTTCGGCAATCTGACGGCCGCGAGCGGCACGGACCGGGTTGTCGACACCGGCAATCCCGAAGCGGACAGCAGGGTGGTGCACGAGCCGGTCGGCGTGTGCTCACTGATCACTCCGTGGAACTACCCGCTGCTCCAGACCTCCTGGAAGGTCGCCCCGGCGCTCGGCGCGGGAAACACCTTCGTCCTCAAGCCCAGCGAACTGACCCCGCACACCGCCGTCATCCTGATGCGGTTGCTGGCCGAGGCCGGGCTGCCGGACGGGGTCGCCAACCTGGTGCTGGGCGCGGGGCCCAGCGTGGGCGCGCCGCTCACCGAGGATCCGCGGGTCGACATGGTGTCCTTCACCGGCGGTCTTGCGACCGGGCGCCGCATCATGGCGGCCGCCGCCCCCACCGTGAAGAAGATCGCGCTGGAACTGGGCGGCAAGAACCCGAACATCGTCTTCGCCGACGCGGACTTCGACACGGCGGTCGACTACACGCTGATGGCGGTGTTCCTGCACTCCGGGCAGGTCTGCTCGGCCGGGGCGCGACTGCTGGTCCAGGACGAGCTGCACGACAGGTTCGTCGACACGGTGGTGGCCAAGGCTCACGAGATCAGGCTCGGCGGCCCGTTCGACAAGAACGCCCGCACCGGGCCGCTGATCTCCGCCGCGCACCGCAACAAGGTCGAGGCGTATGTCGCGGCAGGGCTGGCCGAGGGCGCGGTGCTGCGCTGCGGCGGCACGCGGCCCAAGGATCCCGCGCTGCGGGACGGCTTCTACTACCTGCCGACCGTGCTGGACGAATGCGCGCCGGGCATGTCCGTGGTGCGCGAGGAGTCGTTCGGCCCAGTGCTCACCGTGGAGCGGTTCCGCGATGAGGAGGAGGCGGTCTCGCTCGCCAACGACACGGTCTACGGGCTGGCCGGAGCGGTCTGGTCGCAGGACGTCGGCCGGTCACACCGGGTGGCCTCCCGTATGCGCGCCGGAACCGTATGGATCAACGACTTCCATCCGTATGTGCCCCAGGCGGAGTGGGGCGGCATGAAGCAGTCAGGTTTCGGCCGTGAACTGGGTCCGGCCGGGCTGGCCGAGTACCAGGAAGCGAAGCACGTCTGGCGCAATCTCGCGCCGCGCCCGCAGAGGTGGTTCGAATGAGTACGAATACCGGCAGTGCCGGCCCGGACCCCACCGACCCGGCCGGCACTGCCAGGACGCAGGGCCAGCACGACGACGACGCGCTCGGCGCATTCGGTTACAAGCCGGAACTGAAGCGTACCCTCGGCAACTTCCACACCTTCGCCGCCGGGGTCAGCTACATCTCCATCCTGACCGGCACTTTCCAGCTCTTCTACTTCGGTGTCGCCTTCGGCGGCCCCGCCTACTGGTGGTCCTGGCCGATGGTCTTCCTCGGCCAGTTGATGGTGGCGCTGTGCTTCTGCGAGCTCGCCGCCCGCTACCCGGTGGCCGGGTCCGTCTACAACTGGGGCAAGAGCGTGGGCGGTCCGCACATCGGCTGGCTCGGCGGCTGGATGATGATGACGGCCACCATGGTGACGCTCTCCGCGGTGGTCCTCGCCTACCAGATCACGCTGCCGCGGATCAACGACTGGTTCCAGTTCGTGGGTGACGGCAGTGGCAAGACGGACGCGGCCGCCAACGCCGTTCTCCTCGGCTCGGTGCTCATCCTCTTCTCCACCCTGGTGAACGCCTTCGGCGTCAAACTCATGGCGACCATCAACTCCGGCGGTGTGTTCATCGAGCTGATCGCCGCAATCGCCCTGGTCATCCTTCTCGCGGTACACATCACCCGTAGCCCCAGTGCCGTCCTGACCCAGACCTACGGACTCGGCAAGGGCGAGCCTCTCGGCTACCTCGGCGCGTTCCTGACCGCCTCGCTGGCCTCCGCGTATGTGATGTACGGCTTCGACACGGCGTCCTCGCTCGGCGAGGAGTCGCACGATCCGAGCCGCAACGCGCCCCGCGCCATCCTGCGGGCTCTCATCGCGTCCTTCGTCATCGGCGGGCTGATCCTGCTCTTCGCCCTGATGGCCGTGCCGAACCTGTTCGCGAAGCAGCTCTCCACAGAAGGTCTGCAGTACGTCGTGCTGGTGACGCTCGGCTCCACGATCGGCGAGATCGTATTGTGGTGCGTGGTCATCGCGATCACGGTCTGCACACTGGCCGTGCACGCCGCGGGCATCCGGCTCATGTTCGCGATGGCCCGGGACAACAACCTGCCGGCGGGTTCGCGACTCGCGCGGGTCAGCCCGCGCTTCCAGACACCGGTGGTGCCCGCCGTGGTGATCGGTTTGGTGGGCGTCTTCATCCTGGTCATCAACATCAACCAGCCGCAGATCTTCTCGGTGATCACCAGCATCGCCATCATCATGATCTACCTGGCCTATCTGCTGGTCACCGCCCCGATGCTGGTCCAGCGCCTGCGCGGCAAGTGGCAGCCCGCCGAAGGCAAGTTCTCACTCGGCAGGTTCGGGCTGCCCGTCAACATCCTCGCGGTGCTGTGGGGCGCGGCCATGTCGATCAACCTCGCCTGGCCGCGTGCCGAGGTCTACAACGCGACCGGACCGCAGCACTGGTATCTGCGCTGGGGCGCGTTCCTCTTCATCGGCGTGGTCGCCCTCGGCGGCTTCGCCTACTACTGGTTCGTCCAGCGGCACCGTACGGGCGTCCTCGCCGAGCACCGCGCCGTGCTCGCGGACGAACCGCCGACTGCTGCCGCCTCCTGACACTCCCCCGATCCTGAGATCCTCTCGCTCCTGGATCCCCTCGCTCCTCTCCCAGCGATCCCGGAGATTGCCTCGGTCCTCCTGTCCCGCAGACCTTGGAGATGCGATGCCAGCAGAAAGCCCCGTCCACGAGTTCGACTATGTGGTGGTCGGCGGCGGCACGGCCGGCGCCGTCATCGCCGCGCGACTGACCGAGAACCCGGACGTCAGCGTTTGTGTGCTGGAGGCCGGTCCGTCGGACGTGAGCAACGAAAGTGTCCTCCGGCTCGACCGGTGGATGGCTCTGCTGGAGTCCGGTTACGACTGGGACTACCCGGTGGAGCCGCAGGAGAACGGCAACAGCTTTCTGCGGCACGCCCGCGCCAAGGTGCTCGGCGGTTGCTCCTCGCACAACTCCTGCATCGCCTTCTGGGCGCCGGCCGAGGACCTCGACGAGTGGGGTTCGCTGGGCTGTACGGGCTGGAGCGCCGAGGACTGCTTCCCGCTCTACCGGCGCCTGGAGACCAATGACGCGCCCGGAGAGCATCACGGCCGCTCGGGCCCGGTCATCATCCGCACCGTCCCGCCGAACGACCCGTGCGGAGAGGCGCTGCTGGCCGCGTGCGCGGCTACGGACATCCCCACGACCCCGTTCAACACCGGCGTCACGGTGGTGCGCGGCGCCCACTGGTTCCAGATCAACTGCCGTCCGGATGGCATCCGTTCGTCCGCGTCGGTGTCGTATCTGCACCCGGTCCTCGGCAAGCGGCCGAACCTGGAGGTACGTACCGATCTTCAGGCCAAGCGGCTGGTGTTCGACGAGGACCGGCGCTGCACCGGTGTGGAGTACCTGGAGCCGGACACCATTCACAGCGGCGCGGTCATGGCACGTCGCGAAGTCATCGTCTGCTGCGGGGCCATCGACTCGCCGAAGCTGCTGATGCTCTCGGGCATCGGGCCGGCGGACCATCTGCGGGACTGTGGAGTGGACGTGCGGGTGGACTCCCCCGGCATCGGCTCGCATCTGCAGGACCATCCGGAGGGCGTGATCATGTGGGAGGCGAAGCAGCCCATGGTCACCTCCTCCACGCAGTGGTGGGAGATCGGCATCTTCGTGGACACCGAACCGGGCCTGGACCGGCCGGACCTGATGTTCCACTACGGCTCGGTGCCGTTCGACATGAACACCTACCGGCGCGGCTACCCGACGTCCGACAACGCCTTCTGTCTCACCCCGAACGTCACCCGGGCCCGGTCCATGGGCACGGTGCGGCTCCGCTCCCGCGACTTCCGGGACAAGCCGAAGGTCGACCCGCGGTACTTCACGCACGAGCACGACATCCGGGTGATGACGTACGGTCTGCGGCTCGCCCGTCAGATCGTCTCGAAGGCGCCGATGGCGGAGTGGGCCGGCCCGGAGCTCGCTCCGGGCCCGGCGCTGCAGTCCGACGAGGAGCTGTTCAGCTATATCCGCGAAACGCACAACACCGTCTACCATCCGGCGGGCACGGTGCGGATGGGCGCGGCGGACGACGCCGATTCGCCGCTCGATCCGCAGCTGCGGGTCAAGGGCGTCAGCGGGCTGCGGGTGGCCGACGCGTCCGTGATGCCGTTCCTGCCGACGACCAATCCGTGCATCACCACGATGATGATCGGCGAGAAGTGCTCCGACATGATCAAGGCGACCTGACGCCGGTCCGAACCCTTGGTCCGGCCCTCGGCCTGATCCCCCGGGCTGACCCCTCGGCCTGACCCTCGTGGCCGACCCCCGGCATGACCCCTCGGGCCGACCCGCAACCTGCTTGCAACGTACGGACTCCTAGCCTCACGGCGAGCGCCGTCCAAAGGCGGACGGCGCCCTCACCGGGAGGCCTTGGAGATGACCCGATACGCAGCGCCGGGCAGCGACGGCGCGATCGTCTCGTACCAGTCCCGCTACGACCACTGGATCGGCGGCGAGTACGTCCCGCCGGCCGGTGGCCAGTACTTCGAGAACCCGAGCCCGGTCAACGGCCGTCCCTTCACCGAGATCGCCCGCGGCACCGCCGAGGACGTCGAACGCGCCCTGGACGCGGCGCACTCCGCCGCACCCGGCTGGGGCCGCACCTCCGCCGAGGCACGCGCGGGGATCCTCAACAAGATCGCCGACCGGATGGAGGCGAACCTCGAGCAACTCGCGGTCGCCGAGAGCTGGGAGAACGGCAAGCCGGTACGGGAGACCCTGGCCGCCGACATCCCGCTCGCCATCGACCACTTCCGCTACTTCGCCGGGGTTCTGCGCGCCCAGGAGGGCTCGCTGAGCGAGATCGACGACGACACCATCGCGTACCACTTCCATGAGCCGCTCGGCGTCGTGGGCCAGATCATTCCGTGGAACTTCCCGATCCTGATGGCGACCTGGAAGCTGGCGCCCGCGCTGGCGGCGGGCAACGCGGTGGTGCTGAAGCCGGCGGAGCAGACCCCGGCGTCCATCCACTTCTGGATGAGCCTGGTGGCCGATCTGCTGCCGCCCGGCGTCGTCAATATCGTCAACGGCTTCGGCGTGGAGGCCGGCAAGCCGCTCGCCTCCAGCCCGCGCGTCGCGAAGATCGCGTTCACCGGCGAGACCACGACGGGGCGGCTGATCATGCAGTACGCCTCCGAGAACATCAAACCGGTCACGCTGGAACTCGGCGGCAAGTCGCCGAACATCTTCTTCGACGACGTATGGGCGGCCGACGACGACTTCCGCGACAAGGCGCTCGAGGGCTTCACCATGTTCGCCCTCAACCAGGGCGAGGTGTGCACATGTCCGTCGCGTGCGCTGATCCAGCGCGGGCACTACAGCGAATTCCTGGAGGCGGGCATCGCCCGCACCGAGAAGATCGTGCCCGGCCACCCGCTGGACACCGACACGATGATCGGCGCGCAGGCCTCCAACGACCAGCTCCAGAAGATCCTTTCGTATCTGGACATCGGTCAGCAGGAGGGCGCGAAGATCCTGACGGGCGGCCAGCGGGTCGAACACGAGGGCGAGTTGGCGGGCGGATACTACGTCCAGCCGACCATCTTCGAGGGCGACAACCGGATGCGGGTCTTCCAGGAGGAGATCTTCGGCCCGGTCGTCGCCGTCACGTCCTTCTCGGACTTCGACGACGCGATCAAGACGGCGAACGACACGCTGTACGGGCTCGGCGCGGGCGTGTGGACCCGGGACATCAACACCGCCTACCGGGCTGGGCGCGCCATCCAGGCGGGACGGGTCTGGACGAACTGCTACCACGCCTACCCGGCGCACGCGGCGTTCGGCGGCTACAAGCAGTCGGGCATCGGCCGCGAGAACCACAGGATGATGCTGGACCACTACCAGCAGACGAAGAACCTGCTGGTGAGCTACTCGCCGAAGAAGCTGGGCTTCTTCTAGAGGGCGGTTGAGGGCCTCTGACGCGTAAATAGCAGCAGGTCAGGTTGGCTATGGGCAGGACTGGGTGCCCGGTGGCTGTCGGCGGCCGCCGGGTGTCCGGGTCTCCGCCCGGCGCGCAGGGCCCTGACATGCGCCCCTTACGCCCCCGCCGCCGACCCGCACCCCGCAGGCCGCGGTCATTCCGACCGGGGCTCATCGGGCGGGTCGGCGGTGGCGGCCGCGTCCCGCAGCGCGTCCAACAGGCCGCGCAGAGCCGGCTGTTCGAGGGCGGTCTCCCGGGCGGCGGCCGAGATCACCCGGACCGGCTCGGGGTTGCGGACCGGGCGCACGACGACACCGGGGTGCTGGTTGCGCAGCCCGAGCCGCGGCATCAGACCGACGCCGAGACCGGCCGCGACGAAGCCCTGCGCGGTGGCGTAGTCCTCGCTCTGGATGACGAAGTCGGGGCTGAAGCCGGCCGCCGCGCAGGAGTCGATGACGGGTTCGAGGCAAGGGCCTGGGGGCTCGCTGCCGACCCACTGCTCACCGGACAACTCGTGCAGGTCGATCACCTCCTTGCCGGCGAGCGGATGGCCAAGGGGCAGTACGGCCACGTACGGGTCGTCGAGGAGGTGGACGAGCCGGAAGCCGTCGCCTGCGCGGTCCTGCGCCTGGACCACCACGGCCAGGTCGGCCCGGCCCCGCGCCACCCCCTGGAACGGGTCCTCCGGGTCGGTGAGTTGGAGGTCGACGCGGACGCCGGGGTGCTCGGCGCGGAGTCTGGCCAGGGCGGGCGCCACCAGCGTGGAGCCGGCCGTGGCGAAGTAGCGGACCGACAGCCGGCCGGTGCGTCCGGCGCGGAGGTCGGCGAGCGCGGTCTCCGCCTGGGCGACCGCGGAGCCGATCAGCGCCGCGTGCTCGGTGAGCAGCAGCCCGGCCGCTGTGGGGCGCACCCCGCGCCCGACCCGCTCGAGCAGCGCCGTACCGGCCTGCTTCTCCAGCGCCGCCACCTGCTGGCTGACGGCGGACGGGGTGTAGCCCAAGTGGGCCGCGGCGGCGGTGACCGTGCCGCTGGTGACCACCGCGCGCAGGACCTGCAGTCGCCTCACATCAAGCATGTAGCTCAGCTTAACAGTATGAGTAGAACCATTTGCTTGTCCTCAAAGCGCAGCTGAGGCACCTTCAGGACAGGGACGAGAAAACCACTGACCGAGAAAACGAGTATGGGGGAGACGCCATGAGCGACAACAGCGGAACGCGCGGTCTGTGGGGTGGATTGCGGGTGGCCGTGCTCGCCCTGCTGTGGGGCTCGACCTTCCTCTGGACCGAGCTGGCGCTGCGCGGGCTCTCCCCGCTCCAGGTCACGCTCGCGCGCTGTGTCCTCGGTGCGCTCGTCCTCGTCGTCGCCTGCTACACGACGGGCCACCGGCTGCCGAGGGGCGTCGCCGCCTGGCGGCACATCGTCGTCGCTGCCTTCTTCTGCAACGCCCTGCCGTTCGCCCTGTTCAGCATCGGTCAGCAGACCGTCGACTCCGGGCTCGCGGGCGTCCTGAACGCCACGACCCCGCTCTGGTCGATCGCCCTCGGTCTCGCCCTCGGCTCGGAGGGCGGGCTGCGGCCCGTACGGTTGGCGGGTCTTCTGCTCGGCTTCACCGGCACGATCGTCATCTTCGCCCCCTGGCAGACGACCGGGGCCACCGGCTGGGGCGCCCTCGCGATCCTGGGCGCCGCCGCCAGCTACGCCGTCGCGTTCACTTACATGGGCCGCACCCTGGTCCGCAGGGGCACGCCCACGATCTCGCTCTCCGCCGCCCAGCTCGTCGCCGCGAGCGGACTGACCGCCCTCGCGGTGCCGATCGGCGGCCTGGAGTCGATCGCCCCCGGCCCGACGGTCCTGGTCGCGGCCGTCGTCCTCAGCGTCTTCTGCACCGCGATCACCTTCCACCTCACCTACCGGATCATCAACGACGAGGGCGCGACCAACGCCGCCGTGGTCGGCTATCTGCTGCCGGTGGTGTCCGTGCTGCTGGGGGCGGTCGTCCTGGGCGAGGACCTGAACGTCCGGGTGATGCTGGGGATGGCCGTGGTGCTGGTGGGTGTGGGGATGACCCGGAGGCAGGGGGCGGCTGCGGAAGCTGCGGCTGCTGCCGAAGAACCGGTCGTCGAGGAGTCGGCCACCGGGCTCGCCCCGGACCTCCGCTCGGTCGACGCCGAGCCCACCCCGGAAGACCGCCCGGCCGAGGCCGCGCGCCCCCTTCTGGAGAAGACCCGGTGACCTTGGGCGCGCCCGAGCCCCGGCTGTGGTCGGCGCACCGCGCGCTGACCGAGAAGGCGGCCTTCACCAACCTCACCCATGCCTTCCGGCCGGGGCAGCCGCTCTTCCCCGGCTTCGGCGACGAGCGGCGCGGTTCGCCCTTCGACCTCGACCGGGGCGAGGGTTTCAGCCGTGCACCGCTACACGCTGGTCGGCCAGTGGGGCACCCATGTCGACCCGCCCGCGCACTTCGTCGCCGGGGCCCGCACGCTGGACCGGATCCCGGTCGAGGAGATGGTCCTGCCGCTGGTGGTGCTCGACATCGCCGCACTGGGCCTGTCCGGTGAGGAGGAACTCTCCGGGCGCGGCGTGTCCTGGGCGACCTGCGACGGGTTCTTCTTCAAGCCGTCGTCGGCGTCGGCGACACCTCCATGGAGGAGACCACCTTCCTCTCCCGCTTCGCCAAGTCCGTCACCGTCGTCCACCGTCGCGACACCCTGCGCGCCTCCAAGGCCATGCAGGACCGCGCCTTCGCCGATCCGAAGATCCCGTTCGCCTGGGACAGCGAAGTTGCCGCCATCCACGGCGACGGCGGCAAGCTCGCCGGCCTCACCGCAACGCCAAGACCGGCACACCACCGAGCCCCAGGTGACCGATTCGTCGCCATAGGGCACGACCCCCCCGCACCGAACTGCTCCAGGGCGTCCTTGACCGCGATGACGAGGGCTACCTCACGGTCGCCTCGCCTTCGACGCGCACAAACGTCCCCGGCGTCTCCGCCGCCGGGGACGTCGTCGACCACACCTACCGCCAGGCCATCACCGCAGCTGGCACCGCCTGTCAAGCAGCCCTCGACGCTGAGCGGTACCTCACGGGCTCGATGACCAGTCCCCTGTGGCAACGGTCATGGCAACAGCCGTGTAGCGGATCGGAACCATCGCATCGCCACGTCCGACCATGCGTCCGCCAGTCCGGGAGCGAAGCCTGCGCCCCGGACTCGCGGGCATCCGCGTTTCAGCCGCGGACCGCGCTCGTGTTGGGCTGTCGGCCCCCGCCCTCGAGTGGCCGACTGCCCGGCCTAGCTCTACGGGGGAACGGTGCGGCCGCGTCCTGTGAGCCGTCTTGGTACGAGCTGGAGTGCTCTCCCGGGGCCATTTTCAGTACGGGCCGTTTACCCGCACTCCGCACGGAGCCCTGCGATCCAGAGGTTGTTCAGCGCCCCGTCGCCTGCCGCCACCCGCGCCCACTCTGCCACCCCCACTTGAGCAGCATCGACGAGATGGCCCCAAGGCGGCCACTTCCGATTCCCTACGTCCTGCCAGCGTCCCGAATTCAGCATCCGGCCACTCACACACGCCACGTGCGGGCGGCATTGCCGGTGGCGGCACGGCACATCCGTGCAGGTCAGATCAGTTCGAACAACCGCTGGCGGCAACGCCCTTGACGTCCTGGGCAGCGGATTCAGTCCGTTGAGCCGAAGTCCTGAATCCGCACTAGCGGCGTTACGTTTCTGCAGGTCAGAAACCTGCACAGTGGGGCTGGTGGGACTCGAACCCACGGCCGACGGATTATGAGTCCTCTGGTGATCGTGACGGTCCTTGTTCGTCTTGCTCAGTCTGTGGAATTCTTGCAGGTCAAGGAGGGTGTGCGCTGGCATCCCTTGTCGGTGCTACTCGATCCGCGCAGATACTTACGTCCCCTCACCGTCCCCTGGAGGCCCCCAGGGGGCGTATGCCCAGGCACAGTTGACCAGTCACTCCACTTCGGGACGTGGACTACAAATCTCTGCGCAGCGGAGAGCCTTACAGACGCAAACGAAGCGGAAGGTGACTGAGCGTCCGAGTTCATCCTGATTCGACGAGGCCCTGCAGAGCCGACGCCGTGGTCGCCCCGGACCCGGCCGTGCACGGCATCGAGGGCTTGCGGATGGTGGACGCATCCGCCATACCGCGCAACCTGTCACGACCGCGGATGAGGTCGGCCCCCTTCGCCACGATCACGATCGCCGCGGCGTTCGTATTGATGGAAACGATCGTGCGGAAGGAGACGCCGGTTCTGCACAGGTACGTGGTTCCCGCTATCGCGCGCGGAGGTGTCGTGTGAGCAGCTGGAGCGAGTCCCATGCCTGAACGTCGGTGCCGTCGCTGAGGGGGAAGTGCAGCCCGGGGCGGGTGGCCGGGCCGAGCTGAACAGGGTGCAGGTTCAGCGGTGGGCGGCGGGCGTGCGTGAGGCCGATGTCGCTGACGCTGTCCGGCCCGAGGGTGAAGGCGACGGGGATGGGTGGTGCCTCCAGTTGGGGAGGAAGCGTCAGATCGCGGCGTGCGGTGCGCAGGGACGCGATCATGGAAGTCAGGTCGTGCCGGGTGGCGAGCGTCTCGGCGAGGGGCTCGATTGCGTGCAGTGGCGGGTTCTCGTCGGAGCTGTAGCCGGTGACGAAGGTGATCTCCTCCTCGACGCCCTCCTTGGTCCGGGTGATTCGCAGGGTGGCAATGGCCGGACGGTCCGGGGAACCGACCGCGAGGAGCCAGGTGGGTCTGGGGGCACGGTGACGTGCGAGGTCCGTCAACTGGCGGGTGGACCAGGGGAGGTTGACCGGTTCGGCGGTGCTCCAGCCGGCCGGAGGAGACCCGGTGAGCGCCTGCCACGCGGCTTCGAGTGCGTGGCCGAGAACGAGCTGCTCGTTGGGGGCGTGGCGGGTACTGAAGGAGAGAATCAGCTGCCGGTCACCGGTCTCGGCGCCCTGCGTGAACGAGGAGGCGACAGCTGTGGCGCCGGTATCGGTGCGGACAGGGGTGAACGTGCCGTCGATCCAGCGCAGTACGGCGCCGGAGAGGCCGTCGTAGTAGCCGCACTCCTCGTCCTGGACGACCCAGCGGTTCGGCGCGCCGGTCAGTGCGGTGCGGGTGGCCAGGGTGAGGCGGGCGTGGGGCGGGGTGACGATGTGCAGCGCCTTTTCGGCTTCGGTGCACACGCTCAGAATGTCGGAGAGCCACGCGGTCATCGCCACGCGCGGTCGCTCGGAAATGACGACGGCCGTGGAGTGGGTGAGTACGTCCACGGCGGGCACTGCGTCGTCGGCCGCCGGCAGCGCGGTGATGTCCGAGGAGAGCGGGACGACGGCGGTGTGTGCGGCCTCCGGGGGCCAGGTGGCGCCGCCGAGCACGGTCGTGAGCCGGCCGGCGAACGATCCGGCCAGGCTTTCGGCCTTGGGGATGGCGGTGGAGGCACGGGCTTCGGTCCACCACAGGGGTGTCGCGGGTATACCCACAGGCTGAGCACCCAGGAGTCGCTCCACCTCCCCGGGAGTGTGGACCAGTATCGGCGCCTCGATGGAGACCAGAGAGCGGCCGCCCGGTGCGCAGAGCTGGATCACAGCCCCGTCCGCGGTGGTGGCCACGCCCAGGTCCGGCCCTCCGGCATGGAGTCCGGCCAGGACGGTCCACACATCGGGCATCGTCGGGGTGAGCGCGATGACGTCGTTCGTCACAGGGCGTGTCCTGGATCTTCCGGTTCGAGTGCGGTCTGGATCAGTTGGTTCGGGCGGCCGCGGCGAACCAGCGTGCCGCGGCCGGGCGGCTGCACGGACGCGTACAGACCGGGGAAGAGCTGTCCCTCGGAGCGGTCGCCGCTCATAATGACGGCGGCGGTGCCGGCCTCGCGCAGCGCGGTGAGGAGCGGTTCGTAGAGCGCGCGGGAAGAGCCGGCGGCACGTCGGGCGAGGACAAAGTGCAGCCCGATGTCCTGCGCGGAGGAGATATACGGCAGGAACGGCGCCAGCGGCTGTTGCCCGGCGGTGGTGAGGACGTCGTAGTCGTCGACGAGGATGACAATCCGAGGACCGGTGAAGCCTGGGCCGTCATCGAGGGAGTCGTGGTCTGTGGTGTCGTCCGGCAGTCGCTTGTCGAGTTCGCTCGCGATGCCGGTCGCGAGGGCGGACGCCAGCTTCGGGTTGTGCGCGTATCCGCCTCGGTATGGCTCTGGGACGACTCCGCGCAGGCCGCGGCGCGGGTCCATGACCGCGAAGACCAGCTCGTCCTGCGAGTAGCGGTCGATGAGCTGCCGCGAGATGAGCTTGAGGAGGTTGGTTCGGCCGCACTCGGTGTCGCCGAGGATCAGCAGATGCTGGTCGTGCTCGAACAGGTCCAAGAGGACGGGTTCCAGGGCGTCCTGGCCGAGCCCGATGGGGATCCGCTTCGGCTCGGCGGCCATGGAGGGCAGCCTGGCGGTGGCCAGTCGCGAGGGCAGCACCCGTACGGGAGCGGCGAGTTCGCCGTGCCAGGTCACGCGAATCGTACGGGCGGCCTCCTCCAGGGCCGGGCCGATTCCGGTGGCCGTAGCGTCAGCGTCGATCCGGGGCAGGGCGGCCTGCGCGAAGAGTCTGGCGTCGGTGAGCACACGCCCGGGCTCGTCGGGAGCGAGCGTTTCGGAGAGCTTGCGGTCGATGCCCGAGTCCGCGGGGTCGTTGAGCCGCAGTTCGGTGCGCGTGCCGAACAGTGACTGGGTGGCGATACGGACGTCGTTCCAGCGGAGCATGCCGGCGACAACGTGGATGCCGTAGCCGCTGCCACGCCGCAGCAGTTCTGTGACAGCGTCGTCCAGGTCCTCGAAGCCGTCGCGCAGAGCGCCGAAGCCGTCGACGATGAGGACGATGTCGGTGGACTGGAGTCGGGGTACCTGCCCCGAGGCGCGCAGAGCGCGGAGCTGGTCGATGGAGTCGATGCCCAGCTCGCGGAAGAGTTCCTCGCGTGCGCCGAGCATGGCGCGTACCTCGGCGACCGTGCGTGCTGCCCGTTCGCGGTCCATGCGTCCGGCGACGCCACCGACATGTGGCAGCCCGGCCAGGGCGGCGAGGCCACCGCCGACCAGATCGAGGCCGTAGATCGCGACCTCCTGCGGCGTATGGGTCATGGCCAGCGACAGGGCGAGCGTGCGCAGCAGAGTCGTCTTCCCGGACTGCGGACCACCGATGACGGCGACATGGCCGCCGGCCACGGTGAGGTCGAGGTTCCAGGGGCCTTGCCACTGCCTGGCCGGGTCGTCCAGCAACCCGAGCGGCACGCGCATTGTTCCTGGGCGCCGGGCGAGGTGGAGGCCGCGCTCGGAGACGCCGACTGGACCGGCGGCGGTTTCGAGGGTGAGCGCGGAGGGGAGCGGGGGCAGCCAGATCCGCCGTACGGGAGTGGCCGCTGCCCGCAGTTGGTCGCCCATCACCGACATCACGGTCGGCCCGGTCTCCCGTTCCCGCATCGCCGGTTCGTCCATGGCCGTGGCCTCTGGGTCCTGCAACGTATTGAAGGCAGGGTATGGCCAGGCAAGAGGCTCGTCGGCCTTCTGCTCGCGCAGGGCCGGGCCGCGGTACGCCCCGGAGACGTACCCCGCCTTGAAGCGTTCATAGGTCGAGGTATCGACCTTCAGGTATCCGAAGCCGGGCAGCGGCGGCAGATGGAAGGCGTCGGTGGTGTCCAGGACGGTGCGCGACTCGTCGGCCGAGAACGTCCGCAGGCCGAGCCGGTACGAGAGGTAGGTGTCCAGGCCCTTGAGCTTGCCGCCCTCGATGCGCTGGCTGGAGAGCAGCAGGTGCACGCCGATCGAGCGGCCGATCCGGCCGATGGAGAGGAAGAGGTCGATGAAGTCCGGCTTTGCGGTAAGCAGTTCACCGAACTCGTCGATGACGACGAAGAGATGCGGCAGCGGCTCCAGGTCCGGCTTCTTGGCGCGCAGCGCCGCGTAGTGTCCGATGTCGGCTAGGTTGCCCGCATCCTTGAGTACCTGCTGGCGGCGCTTGATCTCACCGGCGAGGCTGGTGTGGACGCGCTCGACGAGTCCGGCCTGATTCTCCAGGTTGGTGATGACACCGGCGACGTGCGGCAGGTCCGCGAAGGGCGCGAAGGTCGCGCCGCCCTTGTAGTCGACCAGAACCAGGGCCAGGTCTTCTGGCGGATGCGTGGCGACCAGGGCGAGGACGAGCGTACGCAGCAGCTCACTCTTGCCGGAGCCGGTGGCGCCCACGCACAGGCCGTGCGGCCCCATGCCGAGCTCCGAGGACTCCTTGAGATCCAGCAGCACTGGCTCGTGGCGGTCGTTCAGGCCGATCGGCACGCGCAGAAAAGCCCGCTCGCTCCGGGGCCTCCACAGCGCGTCCAGATCCAGGGTTGCCGGATCGTCCACTCCGAGCAACTGGGCGAAGTCCACGGGGCCGGAGACAGGTGTGCCCTCGGAGACGGATTCGGCCGACAGCCGCAGAGGTGCCATCATCCGGGCCAGCCCCTCCGCGCCGGGCGCCGTCAGTACGTCGAGGGCGCCGTGCGCCGGACGGGCCTCGGGGGTGCGCAGGTCCTCGATCGTCACCTGGTCGCCGTCCACCAGGATCCGTACCGCCACCTGGTCGGGCTCCTGAACCTGCTTCTCCAGCAGATGCAGCACCGTGACACCCATGTCGGAAAGGGTGACCGTGTCGTCGGGCCGGGGGAGTTCGGCCGCATCCTGGCCGTACTCGTCGCTGATCACCACGAGCCGGCCGGTCATGCGCAACGCATCGCGGCTGGACAGACCCCGCCGTACTTCCGCCGCGTAGGAGGCACGTCCGCGCAGATCCGGCCCGATCAGTTTCGTGAGCTGGGCGAGGCTGGGCGCGGTCCGCCTGGCGGCGACCGGGCCGTCGCCGCTGTCGACGGCCAGCACATGCGGCAGCCACTTTGCCCATGCCCAGTCGTCCTCGCGCTCCCCCGGAAATCCGAGGGCCAGGGCGACGTCATCCGGCGAGTGCGCCACTGCCGTCTGGACCAGCAGAGTGCGGGTGACGCGCACGACGGCTTCGCGATCGCCGATGATGCTCACATTGCCGACGCGGTCCAGCGGGACGGTCAGCGGGAAGTCGGCGGCGACCGTAAAGCGTGAGATCAGGGCGTTCGCCTCGTTGAGCATGAAGGGATCCGGCGGTGTCAGCACACTGCTGCCGCTCTGCTGTCCGATCGTCAGCTCCTGTTGAGGGACCGCGCCCGTGCCGACCCTCATCTGCAGGAAGTCCGCGTCCGGGCGACGCCGTTCCCACAGCCGTGACGGGTCGCGCACGATGTCGTAGAGCGCCTCGGGCGGCGGGCTGAGCAGCCGTGCCGTCTCTCTGCGTTCCCGCTCCAGGCGGCCGAACTCCTCGCGCATCTCCTCCAGATACTCCAGATACCGCTCACGCTGGGACCGCCGGGTGCGCTGAGCCTTGCCGCGCTGAGACACGAAGAGAGCGACGGCTCCCAGCAAGGCGAAGACGAGCACCACCGCACCGATGGCGGCGAACTGGCTGTTGCGGATCACCGTCATCATCACGACCGAGCCCATGACGCCGGCCATGGGCAGCATGGCTGTCGCCGCATTGCCGATCTTGCCCTCGGGCAGATTCGGCGGCGCCTCGACCGTGAGGGGCGCGGGCTGCGGGAGCGGATGCGTGGAGCGGGCCGGCCGGTGGATCAGACAGTGGGTCATCGCAGCGCCGCCGCACGCCGCAAGACCTCGGCGGCCAGCAGGGTGGCGCTCTGCCGGGTGGCCTGTCCCAGCAGATCGGTGCGGACCGGACCGCCCGCCGCCAGATGCCGGTCGTACGGAATCCCGATCACGGGCACGCCGGTCTCCTGCAGATGCCGGGAAGCCGCCTTCAGATCGGTCGTCATGTCCGGCGAGACCGAGGTGAGTGCGACCACCGTGCCGGGCAGCGCGGTGCGCGGCAGGCCCGCCATCCAGTCCAGCACCGTCCGCGCACCCACGACCCCTTCCACGGTGGCGGGGGCCACCAGAACCCGGCCGTGGGCGGTGTCCACCGCGGTACGTGCGATGTCGCCCGGAAGCGATTCGCAGTCGACCACTGTCACTCCGAAGTAGCGGCGCAACGCCATGGTCACCAATCGATAGGTACGGATGTCGAGTTGAGCGCCCACACGTCCCTGCCCCGCGGGCAGCAGCCACCCGCCGTCCTCCAGCGGCACCAGATAGCCCGTGATGTCGGTCAGCTGCATCGAGGGCTTCAGGATCCGCGCCAGATCGGCACACGACCAGCGGACCGACTCCACGCCCAGCCGCACCGGCAGCGTGCCCAGGGCCGTATCGGCCTCCAGGGTCAGCACCGGGTCGTGCCGGTAGTGATTGAAGATCCGGCTCAGCAACGCGGACACGGTGCTCTTGCCCGCGCCGCCGCGGATGCTGGTCACCGCGATGTGCCGCCCGGTGGTGACAGGTTGCTGCAACTGCTCCGCGACACGGGTCGCCTCGGCGACGTCCCGTGCGGCGGAGGAGGTCAAGCGGCGCAGGGAGTGCCCGGTGCGCCGGGCCACGGAGTCACCGTGCTGGGGGCGGCCCTTGACGAGGGCGAGCCGCGGATCCATGACGGGGACGGACTCGGGCGTGGGGAGAGGCGAACGGGGGGCGGCGGTGGGGCCGGTCGCTGTGGGTCCGGTCGGCAACGTCGCATGGGGAGTCGCAGGCGCGGCGGTGGCGGGAGGCTGCGGATCGTCCGGTGCTGCGGCCTGGTCCTGCACCGCACCCGGCTGCCGCAATTCCCGCAGTACGTCCCGCTGCCAGTCGCCCGCCGCCATCGCGTACCCCCTACCGGAACGTGTCGAGCAGACGCCCGTACACGCCGAACACGCCGATCGCCAGCGGGAACAGGAGAACGACTCCGACGGACTCCGCCACGTCCCCGATCCGCCGCAGACGCACCCGTACATGCTCAGCAGGCTCCACCGCCAGCACAACGAGTCCGGCGGCTGCCAGCCCTGCCACCAGGGCGAGCGCCCCGTAACCGGCAGAGTGCCCCAGCCACAGCATCGTCAGGCGGACCGCGAGAACCAGCCCGACGGCCAGGAGCACCACGACCTCGGCCACGAGCGGAAACGCCCGGGCGCGCAACAGCAGCACCACGGTCACGACAGACGCCAGGACGACGGTCCACAGGTTCCGCTCGCTGACCACAAGCAAGCCGGCGGCTCCAGCAGAGACCGCAACAATCATCGTCGTCAGCACCAGCCCTCGATGGGCGGCCGCCAACGCCGTGGCGACCTGATGCCGACTCACCGAAGCCCCGGCAGAGCGCGTGTCGTCCAGCCGGGTCAGCCCGGCGCCCATCAGGGCCACGCGCGGCAGCACGCCCAGCACCACCACGGACGCCACTGCCAGCACCGTGCCGAGCCTGGCCTGTTGAGCCGCCGTTTCCGCGCCGCTCTGCAAGGCGGATACGACCTCCCAGCTGAGGCCAATCGCCGCGACCGCGCCCGCGCCGAGCATTCCCCCGCGCCCCAGCGGCGAGAACCAGCCAAGGAGGAGCAACGTCAGCGCGACAGCCCCGGCCATACCGGCCAGCCGCTCCGGACCGGACCATTCATGTGCGTCGGCCAGCAGCCAGGCGCCCAGCACGGCCAGGGCACCACCGCTCGCGACCAGGGTGGTGGCGAGCCCACGATTGCCCAGCCGACCGGCCAGAGCGCCGCAGCCTGCCAACACCACTGCGATGAAGGGGAGGACAGCACCCACACTCGCCGCGGCAAACTCGCCCCGTGCCAGCAGCGCCGCCGTTACGGCCAGACACACCGTGACGACTCCCGCCGTCACCCTCCGCGCCGCGGGCCGCCACCGCCATGCCCGTACGCCGAGATCCTCGGCCACTTCATCGGTGACGTCGTGCACCACCGCGGCCGACGGCACATCCTCCACTCGCACCAGCCGCAGCACCGCACCATCAGGAACGGCTGCCGTCGCCAGTGTGCTCTCCTGAGGGATCACCGAACCGTCGGTGGTGACCAGCTGCCGCAGCATCGGCTGGGCCGCGACCCGGTCGCCCAGAAGCCGCATAACCTCTGGCAGTAGCCGCCCTATTGGTTCATCGGAAGGCAGCACGAGATCTATGCGCCGCCGGTCACCCACCAAAGTGACCCGGCTCAACTCCGCACGCTGCACTGCCGCCGCCCCCAAAATCACCATCCGATCGAACTCATCACCGAGCAGAACTGCTCACCGGGCCCGGCACCACGCCCTGCCCCTGCCCGACAAGCCGGTTCGAGATGAACGACCACCCCACGCACCCGGCACACAACACCGCCGCGATCACAATCCCGGCGAATGCTTTGCCCAAACGCTCGTTGGCCGAGCGCCGCCCCCGCTGGGCACCGAACAGCAGGGCATCGCTCATCCGCCGACGTCGAACCGACACCGACTCCAGCAACTGACTGTCGTAATCCTGGGACATCGGTCCGCCTTACCGCTCCACGGCCGTGGGGGCGTTGCTGTCTCTTGTTACCGGCTACGTGTCAGAGCAGGTCTGAGAGGTCGGGTCCGCGACCGTCCAATACATCGGGTACCTGAATTGCATGGCCCTCGGCACACCCGAAGTACGTGGCTTCCCCGGGCTCCGCAGCCACTCCCAGCAATGAATCGAGAGATTGGAGGGCTGCGGCGAGACGCGGTGCATTGCGCTTACGGACGTCCGGGTGCGGGTGACCACGGAAGTCGAACTCGCCCCAGATGTCATGGAAGACGGACACCTCTGCTGACAGGCCGATGGAATCGGGTGAAACCGTCAGCTCGACCAGGCGTTGCTCCCGATGATGCTTCCCTTCCGCATCGACCCATGTGCCGGACCCCGACACCAGGATGTCGGAGACCTGGGCATCCGGGAATCCCACAGGTCGACATTGAAGGACACGCTGGGCCAGGTGCGCGTCGTCGATCGGCCCTCCTGCGAGGGAAAGACGCGTGTGCAGACCAAGTCCGCCGACACCGAAGACGAACCAGTCCCATTCGAGGCTGCCTGGCTCCAGGAGGCCGTGCTCACGCAGAACGGCAGACATTCGCGCTGCCGTCATCAGCGCGGATTCCAGGCCAGGAGTGGCAAATTCGTCGAGTTCCCAGACCCACGAGGCACATTCTTGCGGGGCTCGCATCAAAGTGGACATGGAAATTCCTTACGGGTTTACCGGGCCACGGGGCGGAACACTGATGGAGCCGTCCTGGAAACGCAGCTCGAACGTGGCATTCGACTTCTGTGCAGCATGCTCGACATTCCTGAGGACCTCGTCCGTCAGAGCGGCTTTCACGTCGTGGATGTCCAGAATGGCGATCTTTTCTCCCACGCCGGGTCCGGCCAGTTGCTTGGCGGCGATCTTCTTGACCGCGGATCTGATGCCTGAAGCCCCTTCCACCTCCTTGAGCTGCCATCCGTACTCGATCTTGCCACCCGACCTGACCAGGACGTCCAAGTCCAACTTAGCCCCCGCGTCCTTGTACTCGAACTCCAGGTCCTTGACTCCTCTCGACCGCAATTCCTCCGCGTGCTCCATGGCTTGGTGCACAGCGGGAATCATATTCCCCTGCTTGCACTGGCTGAGAAGGTCGTTGTAGCCCGGCATAGCGGCAAGATCACCTCGCGCGATATGATCCGCAACCCCTGCTCCGTAGTCCGATTTTCGAAGCTGTGTCAGCAGACGCTGCTGATCCTGCGGCTGCATCTTCGCGTGGTCGAGAGCTGCCACGACCGCCGATTCCTTGTCCGGCCTCATGACTCCCGTAGGCGGGGACGCGACACGATCTCCCTCGGTATACCGCCCAGATTCGGCACCGGGGATACCACCCAGCGGCGTGCGCCCGTCACCGCCGCCCGGCCCATCACCCGCGTCGGCGTGGTCGCCCGGCGTATCACGCTGGGGTGGTGTCGGCGCGTCCTGATCACCGTGGCTGGATGCACCCGCATCCTGTCCAGGCGACCCGCCCATGTCGTCGTGACTGCCCTGGTGCGGGAGGTCGTGGCCAGAGCCTGTAGGGGCGGTGACGCCTCCCCTACCAGGTGGTGTGGAATTGGCCGCATGAGCGGCGCCCGGTCCGACCGGTACATCGCGACCTCCCGGCCCGCCGCGCGAGGGGCTGCTTGCCCCTGGTGCGTCATGACTGGACCGAGGCGGGAGGGGTTCCCCGGGGGGGTCCCCCACCTGGGCCGTGGCGCCGGGCTGCCGCACTCCTGCTCCGACTTCCGCCGGAGTCCGCAAAGGATTACGAGAAGCGTCGTCCAGGGCGGCGCGGTCTGCAGCCGACAGTTCACCCGGGGCCTTCCCGGCCACGCTTCCGTCTGGCTTCGTGACGACGAGTTCCCCGTCCACCGTCCGCAGGATGGACCCATCCGGGAGCCGGACCGACCCGTCCCCGAGGTCAGGGAGGTCCGGTACGGCCTTCCGGAGGCCTGCCGTAATCTCCGCGATCTTCGGTGCGGCAGCGCCCGCCGCCTTGACCGTCGCCGAGACGGGGTCGAGCAGCTCACCGATCTTGGCCGCCGTGCCCGCGGCCTTGGCACCGAGGCCGGCCTCGGCTGCCGTTCCCGCCTTGAGCGGACCGACTCCGAGAGTGAGGACGTTGAAGACGACCGTGGCCGAGGCGCGGGCCGGATTCTCGCTCCACATGTCCCAGGCAACCAGGCCCTTGGCGAACTCCTTGGCGTCCTTCCTGCTCTGCTGACCGAGCGGCGTGTCCCCCAAGCCCCCTGGGCGGTCGTTGAGGGGGTCTTGCAGGTAGTCGCCCGCTCCGATGAATACGCGGCCCAGGGCGGCCCATGTGTCGGAAGCGTCCGCGCCGATGCCGACCAGCGCGCCCAGGCCCTGGATCGTCCCCCAGATGTTGTCGACGATCAGACCGTCCCAGACGAAGCTCTTGATGTGCCGGTCGATATTGCCGGGCAGGAACGTGCGCTCCTCGACCGAGCCCCAGGGAAGCTCCGCATCCTTCAGCGCGTCGGACGAAAACCCGTACATGTCGGGCTTGTTGGAGCCGTCGTTGGCCCGGTACTTGATGCAGCTGAACAAGGCCATGATCTTGTTCGCGGCGGTGCGTTCGGCTTCCCAGAACGCGGTGGTCGTGGCCGTGACGCCGTTGACCAGCTCCTCGTTCTTGTCGATCTTGTCCTGGTCACGTTGCCAGTTGTTGATCAGGACGTGGCCGCGCTTGGCCTCGGCGACGAAGGCGATCGCCTCGCTCCGCAGAGTCTCGAGCCGGGCCACCAATGGCCGGATCTCGATCGCGTACTCACCGAGCGCGCGAGCCACACTCTCCACATCGGTGCCCAGGTTCTCCCCGGTCGTCTGCACTGCGGCGGTGGTGGCGAACAGCTTCTCGGCCTCAGGAGCCTCGTAGTACGAGGCCAGCGACTGGAACCGACTATGGATGTCCGAGCCCGTGGAAGTGAACCCGGATCCGTCGGCGTCCAGTGCCCCGACGGCCTTCTCCAGCACCTCCAGTTTTCCGGTGAACCTGGGTATGTCTTCCGGTTTGATCACTTCGCGCCCTTGCCGTCGACTCCGGGCATCTTGAGATCAGGAATGTCGGGCGCCTTGAGAGCCTCGCTCTGGGCCCGCTGTGCCATCTCGACATTGCCGGCCTCGTACGCCGCCGCTGCCAGGGAGGCGCCCTGCAGAGACTTGGCCGCACGCCGCTGCATGAACACCAGCTGCTCCCGGCGGGCCAGAGCGAACTGCATGAGTGCTGCCCCGACGAGTCCCGGGGTGCCGTCCCCGTCCGAACCCTCCTGGCTCAGTGTCCCTGCCCCCTTGGACGCGCTTTCCAGATCCGAGGCGAATGCCTTCACCTGCGCCGGCAGAGAGTCCACCGAGATCGAGGTCACCGCGAGCGTGCCCTTCACCCCGGCAGGCTGGATGTCCCAACCCGTCACGTCATCCCCCTAGTTGTGAGCAGCCGAGTTGGCCGGGTCAGCCGATGGCGTCCACCGCGGCCTTGGCCCTGGCCAAGGTGGCCTGCGCGGTGGCGTCGTTCTTCTCCAGCGTCGTGCGCACCAACTTGATGATGTCGCGCACCTCGTTGGCCGCCACGTTCCAGCGGAGCTCTTTGCCGTGGTACTCGTCCGAGACCCCGTCGGCGGTGAACTCCGTCATCGCGGCCTTCACGGCCCTGTCACGGTCTGCCAGCACCCGCTCCAACTGGCCTACGATCCCCTGCAGCCCGCCCTGCACTTCCACGGATGCGCCCGTGTCGTAACTGCGCCGGTCGTCACTTGCCATGAGAGATCCCCTATCGCCCGGAGAACCGGGCCGCGTCGAAGTTGGCAGATGCCATGTGCTGGGTAGCGTTGTCCTCGGCCTCCTGATCACCGGTACCGAAGGCGTTGTCCATGCCGGACTGGCCGCCCAAGATCGACTGAAGCGATCCGTTCAGCGCCGCGGTGATCTCGTCCGAACGGTTCTTGAACGAGTCGAACGCGACCTTCCCCGCCCCGTTGAACTTGCCCTCCAGCGGCTCCGCGGCAGCGATCAACATCCGGATCAGCGTACCGAGATCGCTACTCGACCCCACCGTGCTGTTCGTCAGTCCGGACAGCGTCGTACTGCCCATGTCGAACTTCATGCCCACCCCCGAGTGGTCCTGTCGGAACGTCAGGTCGAGAGCTGCAGCAGAGAGGCAGCCCGTACACACGCGTCACTTCCGACACTTGCAATCCGATCACACTAACCAACTCGAAGTTGCAATCGCCACGCCCTTGTCTCCATCGTGGCGTGAAACACTCCATGCCACGTGAGGGGGGAAGTGCGGGCTGACGACACGGTGCGCGACCGACCCGCGCAGTTTCCAAGTAACGATTGCCAACAGCCCGTTGGCCAGGCCCCCACGGACGTACGAAACGCGATCACTCGACACGCACTACGCAGGCTGCGTCGACCAGGCTGCTCTACGCCTGCGCACCGGCAGGCTGACCAGCAAGATCCACCGGCCGTGTCCGGTCGCTCGTCTGCTGACCTCGTGCCTCTTCCCAGCAAGCCAGCCTGGGTCCCGCGGAGTTGGGCGGTGATCGTTACGGTTCCACGGCTTCGCGAGCTGTGTTCCCTTGGGATGCTTGCGAGTCCCGGAGCGCCCTGACGAACTCTTCGTGTGTCAGTGTCGGTTTGCCGTCTCCCGCGGCGTCCGCCAGGATCGCTGGCCGCGCTCAACGGAGGCTTTCGCCTATTGAAGTGCCTTTTCTGGTTCTGCCGACGCGTGTCGATCAGGACGTAGGTGGTGGCTCCGACCAGCAGGAGGGCGGCGACATGGGCCACGAGGCAGCCCGAGGACAGAAGTTCGGAGTGGTCTCCTGCTTCTCGAACCGAATGCATCCAATGTCATGCGGCCAGCTTCTCGTATAGCCGATCGCTTGCAGTGTCCCCTCGATGATTCGTGTGTGGCCGGGGTACCGGCGGACTTGGGGTGGAAGGACTCACGACTCAGGGTTGGCCGCCTGGGTCAAGATCATGACTGCTCCGTCCTTCGCGTGACGACCAGCTGGCGCTGCTTGACGGGCTCACGCCAGCCGCTCGCCACCTATTCGGGCTAATTGAGCGCGGAACGCTGTCGCGGTGTTCGAATGCGCGATATTCCCGGAACTCCCCTTGTGTGTCCGCCCGTTCGGTGACGGACGGCCGTCGTGGGCTCGTTGGGTGGATCCTGTCCGTGGTCTCGCCCAGGGGTGGGGCAATAGGGGAAGCGTTCGGCTCGGGCTTCGGGCCGAGAGGAGAGCGGGGGCGGGGATGGAGCGCCAAACATCTGGTGTACGTGCTGCCGGGAATCGGTGGCAGCGTGCTGGAGCGGTCGGCGGTGGGCAAGAAGTCCGCCGAGACGGATGAGCCACACCCTGGATGCGCGAGCGACCAGCGAACTCATCGTCGAGAGCTACCGCCGCTACCTGCGCTCGCTGTTGCCTGTCCGTGAGCCCCGTATTGACGTCGCCGCTCGCCGTCCGCCAATGGGCTCAGCGACCACGACCGGCAGGTCGCTCGGATCCGCCTGCCTTGACCTGAAGGGCTGCGGTCTGGGATGCGGCCACTCCGTGGCGGATGCATCCCGAGAAGGGCCGCATCAATCCTTACGCGCCCATCCGCGTGCTCTTTTCGCGAGTCGGCGGAATCCGGGCACTTGCAGGCCTCGTTCAGACTGAGCCTGACGTCGTTGGTGTCGGCCTCGCAGAGCCAGCCGTCGACGTTGCCGCCGGAGTTGTTCGCCCCACTGTAGCTCCGCGACCTGCACATGCCGCCGCGGGCCAGACGGACGCTGATGTCCGCCCAGCATTACCACTTGAGGGGGCTGCGTTCGCCGCGTCCTCGGATACGAGGGAGCCGCGGGAGACCAGCTCTGAGAACTGGTAGCGGCAGGCGTCGGTGATCGACAGAGGGCGGTTCACGCCGCCCGCCCTGCAGGACCAGCCTGACGGGCTGCCGCCGTCCTGGACCGACGTGGCTTCGGCGTGCCCGAGACAGTGAAGGTGCGGCCGTAGCCGTTGAAGTTGATCGCGCTGAGGTAGGTGGACGTGGCGGAGGCGTCGGCTCTCGCCGGGACTATGGCCAGGCCGATGAGGGCGAACACGCTCACCAGCAGCGCGGCCAGCTGGCTGCGCAGGGATCGGGACATGACCTGCTCCTCTCGTGCGCATTGTCATGCCGATGCGCACCATCACGCTCGCAACCCCCACTGGACGGCGATTGGACAGGCATTGAACGGCTGGCGGCTGCAATGGCGGCTATGCGGCACTGGGCCGGAATGGGCCTTCCGGATATGCCGCTGATGAGGGAAGGGTGAGGGAGGTGTGGAACAGTGAGGCGGGGGGCTCATGCGCATTCAGGTACTCGGGCCGGTCTGTGTCTGGCGGGACGGCACACGCCTCGACCTCGGCTCGCCCCAGCGCCGTGCAATTCTCGCCCTGCTGACCGTGTCCCGTGGACAGCAGCTGCCGTTCTCCGGGCTCGCGGACGCCTTGTGGGGCGAGCGGCCCCCGGCGAGCGCGTCGAACGTCATCCAGACGCACATCAAGCACTTGCGCCGGCTGTTGGAGCCGGGGCGGCCGCCGCGCGCCCCCAGCGCGGTGCTGCCCCGGCTCGGCGACGGCTACGCGCTGCGCGTTCCGTACGGCGTCATCGATCTGCTGCGCTTCCGGGCCCTGGTCGCCGCGGCGGAGACCGCACGGCGGGACGGCGGCCAGGAGCGGGCCGCGGCGCTGCTGGCCGACGCCCTCGGGCTGTGGCAGCAGCCGCCCCTCGCCGACCTGCCGTTCCTCGCCGCCAACCTGATGGTCGTCGCGCTAGCCGGGGAGCGTCGTGGCGTGGTGGCCCAGTACGGCGAAGCCATGATCGCGGCGGGAAAGAGCCCCAGCGTGCTCCCCGTCCTGGAGGAGGCCGCGGCCGCGCAGCCACTGGACGAGGGCGCGCAGGCCCGGCTCATCCGGGCGTACGAGGCCGTCGGGCGACGCGACCAAGCGGTCGCCGTCTACCGGCGAAGCCGCCGCCTGCTGGTCGATGAACTCGGCGTCGACCCCGGCCCCGAGCTGTCCGAGGCCTATGTCTCCGTGCTGCGCCGCCGTACCAGGCCTCCTACTCCCGGCCACGGGCATGTCCCCGACCAGGACGCGACCACCGGCCCGGTACCGGTGAGCGTCGCCGGCGCGCTCCCCGCGCAGTTGCCCGCGGATGTGCCCGACTTCTCCGGCCGGGACACGGAGCTGTCGGCCCTCGACCGGCTGCTGGCCGGAGCGGAGGGAAGCCTGACGGCGGTGGCCGTCTCGGTGGTCTCCGGCACGGCCGGGGTGGGGAAGACCGCGCTGGCCGTCCACTGGGCGCACCGGACGCGGCACCGGTTTCCCGACGGCCAGCTCTACATCAACCTGCGCGGCTACGATCCGGACCACCCCATACCGCCCGGTGACGCCCTCACCCGGTTCCTCAGCGTCCTCGGGGTTCCCGGTGACGTGATCCCGCTCGACGTCGACGACCGCGCTAGCCGCTACCGGACCGAGATCGCCGACCGGCGGATGCTGGTGGTCCTGGACAACGCCCTGTCCGAGGAGCAGGTCCGCCCGCTGCTTCCCGGCTCGCCGTCCTGCACCGTCGTGGTCACCAGCCGGGACAACCTGGCCGGCCTGGTGGCCCTGCACGGCGCCCGCCGCATCGGCCTGGGCCCGCTCCCGCTGCCCGACGCGGTCGCCCTGCTGCGGTCGCTCATCGGCGCGCGGGTCGAAACCGAGCCGGGGCCGGCCGCCGCCCTGGCCGAACAGTGTGTACGGCTCCCGCTGGCGCTCCGGGTCGCAGCCGAGCTCGCCGTCGCCCGCCCGTCGCTGCGACTGGCGGACCTGGTGACGGAGCTGGCCGACCAGTAGCGGCGACTGGATCTCCTGGACGCGGGCGGCGTCCGGCGCGCGGCGGTGGAGGCGGTGTTCCAGCAGGTGTCCAGTCGACGCGGCCGGACTGAGCGCACCAGGCAAACCCTCTGGTCGCTGACCCGGTCACCCAAGGGAGAGGCCGACATGCGACGAAGACTGCGAAGACTGCGTTCCCCGGCCCTGTTCGACGCCCGTTGCTGCTCGCGCTCTCCGGCGCGGTCGCCTCGCCGGCCTCGGCCGCTGCCAACGCCCTGACGGTGGACGTGGAGTGCGACAACGGCGGCTATCGCGCCGCCTGCTCGGCATTCATCAGCGGGAGCACGCTGCCGGTGACCAGGCAGGCCGGTCGGTTGAGGGCGGCTGCGAGCAGGTGGCGGATCTCCGGGACGGTCAACTCGATCGGCTCGTGGCTTCGGGCGGGGTGGTGGGGCTGCGGCGACACCGCCGCGCAAACGCCGATGTGAATATTTCAATCACCGTCCAGTGGATGTCCAGTCCTGCCAAATAGCTTGTGGTCGCCGGCTGATGGTTCAACCAAGCGGACCATGCCGCAATGCCTTTACCACGCCACACTCTGACCGGGAGGGAAGAAGCGATGAAAGCAGGGATCAAAAAGAGAATGGCTGCGGCGGTCGCGGTCGCATCCGCCATGGCGGCACTCGTTGTGGGAGCCCCGAGCAACAGCTGGGCCCAGGCCCAGGCCGACAGCCTGCGGGCGTTCGGGATCTCGAGTGACGGCACGTTAATGGCCACGTTCACCACCGACAGACCCCAGGTGCTCGACTGGGTCAGGGCCGTCACCGGGCTCAGTGACGACACCGCCTTGATCGGGATCGACTTCCGCGTGCAGAACGGCCTCATGTACGGCGTCGGCAACCAAGGCGGCATCTACACGATCAAGACCCCGCCAGTGACCACGGACGTGGTTGTCACCAAGGTCTCCCAGCTCAGTGTTCCGCTGTACGGCACGAACTTCGGGGTCGACTTCAACCCTGCGGCCGACCGGCTGCGGGTGATCAGCGACAACGGCCAGAACCTGCGTCACAACCTCGCCGACGGCACCACGACCGAGGACACCACACTGACTACTCCGCCGGCGACCGGGCCAACCAGGGGCGTCACCGCCGCTGCCTACACGAACAACGACTTGAACGCGGACACCGCGACCACGCTGTTCGACATCAACACGGCCACGGACCAGGCCGTCATCCAGTCACCGGCCAACAGCGGCACGCTGGCCCCGACCGGCGCACTCGGCGTGGACGCGGGCCGCAATGCGGGCTTTGACATCTTCAGCGACCTGACCAGCGGCAAGACGACCTCGGTGTCGGCTTTCGCCACTCTCACTTCGGCGAGTGGCTCGGCAACGCTCTACAGCGTCAATCTGTTCACCGGGGCCACGGCCGGCGTGGGGCAGTTCCCGCTGCCCATAACCGACATAGCCATCGCACTCGACACGAACTGACACACTTCCGGTCCACCGACCGGTCATGGTGAGCCCGCGCCCCAACTCACACCCCCCGGGGCGGGTTCACCACCCTTGGGGCACCACCGGTCCCAGCGAACAACCCGACGCTTCGGGAGCCAGTCAGACGACGACAGAGCCTGTGACCACACCCGTATTGCGGTCCATCCTGCGAGGCATCGTTGCTGGCCCGAGTCACCACCCGGATGCCGAGCACGACTCACCCTGGCACCGGCGGCCAGTGCGTCAAGCAGCGACGACAAGGCATTCCAGCGCGCACTGCACCCCTCCCACATCTATCCACAAGAAAGCGGACGACGGGCTCGCCCAGCCCACGTGGGCATAAGAGTTGCGTTACACGGGCGCCGGCCCGTTCCCGCCCCCTCGCGAACTGAGCCCACATCGCTACTTGTATCCCCGCCGGACCGTTTCCGGTTCGAACCGTTGCCCAGCACCCTCGCCGACCGAACCGTCGCGCACCAACGCCGAGGCGAGCAGCCCTGCGAAGGGGGTCTTGCCCGGTCTGGCAACCCCAACACGACCGGTGGCGCCCCGCCGAAACACCGAAGAGGGCAGCCAACCCCGACAACGCACTGGGTACCAAGGGACGAGATCGCGGAACCGCTGCCGACACCCCGCGTCCCCTGTGCGTCCCCTCGATCTTGCATTCAAGACCGTCAGCGGCCGCCGGGTAAGCCAGCCACAGCCTTGATCGCTTACATCGCCGCAGGTCAGAGAAGTCGGCCACTCTTCGGGCCGCGCAGGCTGCACAAGGACTCAACGGCGTGAGCAGCGGATTCTCTCCGTTGAGCCCAACTTCGCGTACCAACACTCCAGGAAAGCCGTTTCCGCAGGTCAGGGAACTGCTGTGGTGGGGCGGGTGGGACTCGAACCCACGGCCGACGGATTATGAGTCCTTTGGGGACCTTGGCGGCCCTTGTCGATCTACGCTGATTCATGGCGTTCTTGCAGGTCAGAGCAGGCGAGCTGTGTCGACGTTACTTCGTCTTTGTCAGTCTGTTCGTGTCCTTGCGTCCCGAACGCGTCCCGAACGCGTCCCGGTTGGACAGGATCGATGGGGACGAAAGCGATCTCGCCAGCTCCGAAAAGGGGCTCGAACCTCCGCGCAGCGCATTCCCCTTCCAACGCGCGGAGGCCCGCCCTGTTGCCAGGTCGGAGCCCCATGACTGACGTTGGGCCAGCGAGCTCCGGACGTCCGCTGGGCTCGGCCCGTGAGGAGGGAGGCGGTCGGCTCAGAGGCGGACCCCCATCCCGGCCGTGCCTCCGGCGAGGGTGGCTGCGTGCAGGGTTCTTCCCCCCTCCCATCAGGCGCCCCGGCCGCCCTCCAAGACCACGACGAGCCCGCCTCTTGCCTGGCCGCACTCACCCGACGTCTGCATGTTGAACAAACTCTTTGGCCTCTGCCCTCGATCCGGCACGGTAACGGCCGGGCAGCTCCATAGGGTCACGCCTGCGTCCGCCGCCCAGGCCGTGTAGCGCGCGGCATCGGTCGCCTCCAGCCCACGCCATGCGGCCTCTATGAGGGTGGGGGGCCAAGGAACCGTTCGAGCTGTGAGCGCAGATCCTGTAGGGGGTCTGCGGGCCCACTGGACTCCGCACCTGCTCCGTCGAGCCGGGGCAGCGTGATCACGACGGTGCCGTCGGCCCGGCGTTCCAGGGTGTAGCCGTGGCTCGACGGATCCGGCTGCGGCTCGCTCCGCCCCGCCTGTCGGCTCGGCCGGAACTGTCTGGTCTGGCGTGCTTGGAGCCAGGCGGTGAAAGACTGGAGCACTGCACTCGTCAGTGTGAGCACCGCTACGACGGTGCCGAGATCTCCGTGCGTACGGCCGTCGTCGGCGGCACGCGACTGCTTGCGGATGGCGCCGGGCGGCAGGCTCTCGGACAGTTCGAGGAACTCGACGAGCCATAGCCCCTCGATGAACACGACGGGCCCTTCGGCCAGCGCCTGGCTGTCGTGCTCCGGGTCGGCGTCGGGCATCTGCGACCTTCTTTCGATGGATCGGGCGGGTCTCCGTCACACGAGGCTGAGCAGCAGCTTGGGGGAGCGCATCACCTGGGGTGGATAGCCGTGCGTGTGCCAGCAGGCATCCAGCTGGGCAAGCGTCCACTCCAGGTCGAGTCCCCGGGAGGCGAACACCTCGGCGACTCGGGAACGGTCGGAGTCGATACTGGTTGCGAGACCGAGCAGGGCCAGCGAATTGAGCAGCCTGACCGAGGCGAGCACGGGAAACAGGCCGTCTTCCACCATCAGCGCCGCGCAGTGTTCGGTCGACGCCTGGTCGCGTGACGGCCACAGCGCCGTGTCGCGGTACAGGGAGTCGGCGACGGAGGCGGTTTGTCTCATTGTGCGGTCGAGGAACTGACTCAGATCCTCCATGTGTGCGACCACAGCATTGGCGAAGCCTGACAACTGCTGTCCAGCTGCCACGAGTTCCTCGCGTTCGTGATGCTGCGTGAGCATCGTCCGACAGTAGCCGGGGCCTTGGGTTGACGAAAAGTCACGGATTCCTCAGATGGGCGGAAGACACTCCATTCATGCCATTGGCAGGTTATAGACTCCCCTCCCTGTCTTCGCTTTGTGGGGGAGGCGAGCAGACTTGACACCTGGAGACCACGTGGTGCGGCGCATACGTGTCAAGGTCCTCGGTTCCGTGTGTCTTGAACTGGACGGTGTGGGCGTCCATCTGTCACCGCAGACCACGAGGCTGCTGTTACGCCTGGTCGCCGCCGAGGGTGACGTCATCACCGCCGGACGGCTCTACCAGGAGCTGTGGGACGCCCCACCCGGTCAGCGCATCACCCGCCTGCACCGGGCGGAGGTGCAAAAGCGTGTCCACGAACTGCGCCGCGCCATGGCGGTCGGCCGCCCGGGCAGCGGCGACGACCTGTTACGCACGGAGCAGTCGCTGACCGACCGCGACCCGACGTCCGCGTACCGGCTCGTCCTGAATCACAGCCAGCTGGATCGGCTGGAGTTTGAGCGGCTGGTGAGCGAGGCCGCCCACGCCGCGCCCGTCACCGCGACCGGGCTGCTCGGCCGCGCGCTCGACCTGTGGCGCGGCACCCCCTTCGAGGAGGTTGCCGAATCGCCCTTCGCCCGCCCGGTGGTCCGCCGCCTGACCGACCTGCACGGCACGGCCCGCCGTGAACTGGTCCGAGTACACTGCGAGCTGGGCCAGCTGCGGCTCGCGCTGCCGATCGCCGAGTCACTCACGCAGGAGGCCCCGGACGACGCAGAGGCCTTGCGCACGCTGCATGAGCTGCGGCTGAAGCTGCGGGCACGGCATGGCGACGAGGTGCTCCGCCACGAGATCACCCCACTGCGGACCACAATCGTGGTCAAGCGGGGCGACCTGTTCGACCAGGACGACGCCAACCTGGTCGTGGGGTTCGGCGACACCTTCGACACCTCGACGGACCAGGACGTCGTCATCAGCCGGGACAGCGTCCAGGGCCAGCTGCTACACAAGGTGTACGGCGGCAGCCGGGAGGCACTCGACCGGCTGCTGCGCCGGGGGCTACGCACCGTGCCGCCCACGCGCCGGGAGACCGCGCGGGACAAGCCCCGCGGCAAGCGGGTGCGCTACCCCATCGGCACAGTTGTACCGCTGCCGCTGCCCGGCAGACGGATCTTCGCCGCCGTGTACTGCCGACATGGCAACGACCTCGTCACCCGCGGGACGAAGGCGCAACTGTGGGAGACCCTGGAGCGGCTGTGGGAGTCGGTCACCGTGCACGGCCTATACAAGCCGGTGGCGATACCGCTCGTCGGCTCGCGACTGGCCCGCATCGACGGGCTGGACGAGGAGCAGTCCCTGATGATGATCGTCGAGACGTTCCTGCGGGCCTCCCGGTCCACGCCGGTCAGCCCAGAACTGCGCATCGTCGTCCGCCCGTCCGCTCTGGAGCGCATGCGCATCTGGGATGTGGCGCGCTTCGTGGAGGGGCTGGACGGCACCGGGCGATGCGGCGACGGTTGAGACGCTGGCGGGACGCGTGACCGGGAACTGGCAGACTGCGCGCACGTCGTACTGCGGGACACCGGGCGTCGCGGCTGCCCACGGCGCGCTGTGAGTAGGTGGCCAGCCTCCTCGACGCGGCCAGCGCGACCATCCTCGCAGACAGCGTCGAGGCGTTCGGCCTACCGACGCTCCGGTTGGAGACGGCCGGCCCGGAGCGTATCACCGGGCTTGGGGTCACTTCTGCGGCCGAGGTCCGCTCCTACGCCGCGGAGCTGTACGACCGGCTGTCGCCTGCTGCCGGCGCACGGCCTCGTCGGCCCGCGCCAGGGGCGACGCACAGCGGCGACCTCGCCGTGTGGGAGACCCGGGCGGACGCCGACGACCGGATCCTGCGCGACTTCCGGGTTGGTCGCCCCCAACGTCGACCCGGCCGGGAGCGCCCGGCTGGTCCCAAGGCGACACCGCGCTGCCGCCCTTCGCTCGCTATCTACTGCTTGCCGCCAAAGCTGCGCTACCAGCTGCGGGTGTGGCGGCGCGACAACCGCCCCCGGGCGCTGCGCGAGACCCTGGAGTGCCTGGCCCGGCTGTGCCAGCTCGGCGCCGATGAGGCACCGCCGACCTGCCGCGGCTACGCAGCATCGACTCGGCCCTCTTCCTCACTGACCTGCGCACCCTGCGCCGGACCGTCGACATCGCGACGGAGAACAGACGGAGAACATGAGCCGTCCGTCGATCTGCCCGAACCCCCGCCTCCGGAAAACCTGTTCGCCGACGACTCTGATGACCTATCCGACCGCACACTGATTCCTGGTGGCCGGGGAGCATCGGCCGGTCAGCGACTTCGGGGCAACAACTGCGTCCGGACATCGAGGGCGGTCAGCTTCCCGCGAAGGTTGCGATCCGGCTCCGGCTGGCGGGCTGTCCAGCCGACACCACCGCCTAAGACTGGCTGAACGCCGGTGACTTCACCGCCCGCGCCTTCGACCGCCGCCCCGACGGGAGCGGTCCGGAAGCGCCCGGGAAGCACCAAGGAAGCGTCGCGGTGGTTGGGCAGGAAGCGGGGGCGGGGCTGAGGTGGGGGCATGACCGAAATCCAACGCAAAATGCCCTCCGACGACACCTCCCGAAACGAAACCCTCGACACACTGCGGGTGATCTTCCAGGACAAGCCCGACCTGCTGCGCGCCGTGACCCTGGGCGACTTCGAAGGCCAGGGCGTCCTGAACGAGGTGCGCTCTAAGGACCGGCTATTCGGCAACCCGGTGTACCAGTTCACAGTGGGCCGCACCAAGGCCGGCAAGACCACCCTCGGCAACCTGCTCTTCGGCGCCCAGGCCATGGAGGTCACAGGCCGCGACGACTGCACGGACTACGTCGGCATGCTGCCAATGCGCAGCGACCTGTACTACTTCGACACCCCCGGAGCCGGGGGCAGGGAGCATTACGAGAACTACGCGCGTCTGGCCCTCGGTCTCGAACAGATCGAGGACGAGGAGAGAACCAACCGGTTCGAGCTGCGGGACTACGGCGCAGCCACGACGGTCGGCGGCGAGACGGTGGGCGTCCGGAAGCAGGTGATCACCGCCGACACGTGGGAGGCGGAGTTCGCCGAGAAGTTCCCGCCCGACGTTCTCGTCTATGTGGTGGCTCCCCAGGGCCAGTTCATCCGCACCGACCGGGCCTATCTGAAGGACATCCTGCACCGGTACGGTGACAAGGTCGTCATGGCCCTGAACTGGTTCGACGGCAAGACCGAGCGGGTTGATATCGAGAACGTGCGCACGCAGATCGAGCGGGTGTACCAGCAGATCTTCGGGGGCTCCGTCCGCCCCCGCTTCGTCGAGTTCAACGCCCGCACCGGCGCCGGGATCCACGACCTCACCCGCGTCCTATGCCAGGTGCTCGCCCCCGAGAAGCTCGGCGGCATCCAGGCCGTGCTGGACGGCGAGCTCAAAGAGCACGCGCGTGTGCAGCGCAGCCTGCACTACCGCCGCACCATGCACCGGATCGCGGCCCGACTGGCGCTCAACACCGTCGACCAGCAGGCCGGCAGCCAGGACCTGGTGTCGGTCGCGGCGGGCGGCCTCAGCCAGTTCGGGGTACTCACCTTCGAGGCAGAGGCGAGCGCCGCCACGTTCCGCAAGGACCTGGCGGCGTTGGTCCATCGGGAGGCGGACCAAGTTCGGGAGAAGCAGTCCGAGGTGATCACCACCCAGGACGTCGAGACGAAGCAGCGGGACATCGTCACGCGCGAGCCCGTCTTCGACTTCGAGGAGAGTACCCGTACGGAGAAGCACAAGATCACGCGGAAGGTCGAGGACGTCCGGGCCAAGAAGGCCTCGGAACAGCTCGGCATCCTCGTGGACACCGCCGCCGAGGCCCTCGTCAGCTGGGTGTCGCGCGGTCCGGCCGCCGAGCGCAAGGCCATGTGGGAGCAGGCGCGGGAGGACTCGGTAGACCGGACTGAGCGCGTGGTCGAGGAAGAGGTCGACATCCCAGTCAAGGAGATCCGCCAGAAGGTCGTCGACTACCAGGAGAAGGTCATCGCCAAGGTCAACGAGGTAGTCGGCGTCACCGAGCGGGTCATCGGCACCAAGCCCCTGGAGGGCGGCGTACCGGTGATCGAGCTCCTGCTGTCCGTGGGCGCAGGCGTCGAGGCGTACTGCGTCGCCGAGGGCGAGCGGGAGCGCGTCGACCGGTACGTGGAGCGGGAGCGGCAGCGGGTCGCGCTCGCGCTGAACCGGGCGAAGCCGCAGCTGGCACGGCTGCTGAAGCAGGGGCATCACGCGGAGGAGGAGATCGCCGAGCTGCTCGACGGTCTCTTCGCGCGGTCATGAGCCGCGGCACCCGAAAGGAAGTCCTGCTGCCCCTGGAGGAACCGTCCCTCGGTGCCGTCCGCGCCCGCCTCGTGCAGAAACGGCTCGGCGAGGGCCGTGCCTCAAAGGGCACCCTGCCCCGGCTGGTGTCCACCGGCAAGACCGGCAGCGGCAAGTCCACCCTCGGCAACCTGCTGGTGGGCGCCGACGACCTGCTGCGCACCACCGGCCACCAGGACTGCACGGACGCCGCGCACCTCTTGACCTTCCCACACGGGCTGACGTACGTCGATCTGCCAGGAGTGGCCGGCGACGACCGGCTGGAGAACTTCAACCGGGTCGCGCTGGGCATGCCGCAGACGCCGACGTGGCCGACGGTGGAGGAGGTGCGGGTTCTGCGGTACGAGCGGCTGCGCTGCACCGGCGAGCAGCGGCACCCCGCCGAAGGGTTCCCGACGGACCTGCTGCAGCCCGACCTAGTGCTCTATCTGATCGCCCCGCACCGCGGGTTCGGGAGGGCCGAGGCGCCATATCTGAAGGACCTGCTGTGTGCCGTGGGCAGAGAGCGCCTGCTGTTCGTGCTCAACCTGTTCCATGGCGCGGGCGGGCGGCGGATGGCCACCGCGGAGAACCTGGAGGACGTGCATGGCCAGCTGGCGCGCTGGCACCGGGAAGTGGGCCTAAAGCTGGACACCTCCCGTGTCGTACCCATGGACTGCCGGTCCGGTGCGGGGCTTGCGGAGCTACTGTCGGCGGCCCGGGACTACCTCGGCGGGAGCACCGCTCTGACCGATGTAATCACGTACCAGAGCGAGCGGGCGCTCGGCGTCTACCGCGAGGAGGTACAGCGGGCGGTGGTGGGGTTCGCCGCGCAGGTCGCGCTCAGCGCGCCCGCCGACGACGAGAGCGCGAGCGAGCTGCCCACGATGGCCGGGCGACTGCTGCTGGAGTACGCGGGCCGGCTCGCCGAGAACGGCGGCGCGGTCCACGATGCGTGGCTGGAGCCGTTCGCGGCGCTGATCGGCAAGGAGGTCGCCAAGCTGCGCAAGGTCGCCACTGAGCCGATCATCGAGCGGCGGTCGAAGGACATCTACGAGAAGGTCCCGCGTTACGGCTGGGTCAAGGAAACCGACTACGATCGGCCGATCTACGAGACCCGGCGCCGCAAGGTGAAGGTCCCGCCCGGTGACTTCGACGAGTTCCTGGACGGGGTCGGCAGCTGGTTCAACGGCGACGGGTTCGTCGCCGAGCGGTGGGTCAACGAGGAGGTACTGGTCGGCTACAAGAAGAAGAAAAGGCAGGTGGTGGAGGGCTACGACAAACGCCATGTGCGCACCGACCACTGGGACGAGACCGTGGGTCACCGCGAGGTGGCCGTCACCTACGACCCCCTCGGCCCGCGCGGCATCGCCCTTGTGCTCACCGCCTGGCACGCGGCCCTCGCCACCCTCGGTGGCGGCCAACCGGGCAAGCTCAACGGGATACGCCGAGACATCCACCACCGCATCAAACGCCTCGACACCGCCCCCGACCAACTCGCCGCCCACGCCGCCAGTATTCTCCCGGAGGCCACCGTCCGCCTCCTGGACGAGGTGCTGAGGGCCGGGGAGACGGGAGGTTCGCCGTGACCGGAACACGCACACCCTCCGACCATGACATCCCGCTCCCACGCTCGAACCCGGTCCACCCATGAGCAACGGCCGGACCCTTGCCGGAGACTGGGCACATCCCGGACCGGACGGCTTCCCCAGCCGATGCACGTCCGCAATCACTCCGATGCCGTACGAGAGTGGACGAGAACAGTGGTGTCTGCACTGCTGGGACCAAGGGCTGTCTCTCTGCGAGAGTGAGAAGTCAGGCTCTGCGCAGAACCCGGTTCGCACCTGCCGCAGCTGTCGTCGCGAGGATCCATCCCAAGCTCACCAGTACGACCACCGCCCATTGCATCGCTCCGCGTGCACCGAACGCCCGCTCCTGCCCGAAGTCGATCACAGGAAGCAGCAGGTCGAGCGTGTAGACGGCCGGCTGGAAGTCCCGGGGAGTGCCTTCGCCGACGGGCGGGGGAGGCCACCGGGCGAAGAGCGCGGTACCGATCGCGAAGAACGCGGCGAGCAGCCACACTGCGCGCAGCGGCCGGTAGCCGTAGCCGACGGTGACGTCCTGCAGGACGCTCCACGCCCGTGCCGGCCACGCAAGGGTGGAGCGCATCCGGCGCTGTTTGGCCAGCAGCATGGTGCGGGCATCGGCGTCGCGACCGTGGCGCTGGTAGTTGGCGGCCAGTTGCTCGTAGGGCTGCGGCGCGAAGCCCGTCGGATCCCGGTCGAGCCAGGGCAGCCGCTGGTGGCCGGGCAGCGTGGGGTGGGTGCTGTCGTAGAGGACGCCTTCCAGTAGCAGGGAACGGGGCCACGTGGCCGCATCGTCCCGCAGGACGCTGACCCGGGTGTGGCTCAAGTCGACGATGCCGACTGGTGCTTCGCGAGGGTGCAGCACCAGCTCGGCGGCTGTGGACCGTCGGCATACCAGCGCGTGTTCCCCGCCTGGCACATCGAGCAGGGCGCCTTGGAAGCAGAGCCTGCCGCGTACGGTGATGTTGCTGAGGGAGATTCGACCATGCGCCGTCAATCCGTCACAGCAGTGGAATTCGGCCCCCACCTCGATGCCGTTCGCCCGCAGGGCAGGCGCGGCAAGGCCGGTCAACTCCGCGCCCTCGAAGAGGACCGATCCGCCGACCCGGGCATCGCGGAGGTCCACCGTGCCCTGCGCCACGAAGCCGTCACGGCAGTTGAAGTTACCGCCGACATGAAGGCGTTCGGCCTTCAGCGCCGTGCCGGCCGGATGGTGCAGCCGGGCCCGCTTCAGCACGACGGTGCCGCGCACCGTGGTGTCCCTGAGATCGACGCACCCCCGCACGACGAGCCCCTGACCCGCTTGGATGTCGCCGCCGACCGTGGCGCAGAGCAACTGCAGCGCCGGTTCGCCTCGCCCCTCGCCCGTGCCGGTCAGGGTGCTGTCCTCCAGGTGCAGAGATCCGCCGATCGAGGCCCCGTAGAGGTTGATCCCTCCGTCGTTCGCAAAGCCGCGGTCGAGATAAAGGCCGCCGCCCACAGTGAGTTCAGGGGCCTGGAGGTAGGCTCGGTCGCCGCGGATCCGCGCGCCGCGAAAGCCAAGAGCATCCTGTACCCGGGAGCTGTTGAGATAGATCGGCCCACGGCAGTCAAGTTGAGCCGCCGAGAAGTCCTCCTCGACAGCGAGCGATTGCGCGTCGATCGCGGCCTGATCCTCAGGGGCATCCACCGTCGAGCGGTCGAGTAAGAGACAGGTGCCGACGCTCAATGAGCGCAAATCCAGCGTGCCGTCGAGCGCACAGCCCACGATTTCGCACTCCTGGCCAACCCGCGCCCCCACCGCGGTCAGTCCCGGCAGGGCACAGTCCGTCAGCTCCAGCACGCTGAACTGACCGCCGTCGAAGCAGGGCGCCTCGTCGAAGCGGCAGGACTGGAGGCGTATCGCGCCCTGGACAACCGCCTCGGCCAGATCCAGCACGCCGGTGATGTGCGCGCCGCGCAGCCTGAGCCGAGCCAGCCTCCCCCGCACCGGGCGAGGCTCGGCGACGAGCAGCCACCGCAAGACCTCAGCGCGGACCACCGACACGTCCTCGCACCACTCGCCGCGCCGGTACGCCTCCCACATCCGTCGCTCGTGCGCCTCCCAGCCGTCTGGCGGGCTCTCGTCCGACACCCTGCCGTCCCCCTCACCTCAGCGGCAGCGAAGCACCGCATTGCTACCCGACCAGCATCGAGATCACGCGTGCGAGGGACAGTCCAACAGCCAGGTGCCGAGCATGGGCTCGCATCCGCACGCCGCTGGTTCGAGCCGTGGATGAGCTCCTGGCACCGGTCCCTCAAGGCATCGACCAAGAGCTTCCGGCGGCTGAGGCGACGGTCGCTATCAACGCGATCCGGGCAGCGATCAGTGAGATCGAGAGGTTGCTTGCCGAGTCTCTCGAAGGCGGGCCGCGGAGAGGAGCTGCGTCCCCAACGCGTTCCGGAAGGACATGCCCAACTGGGTGCGAGACGATCGCCCCAGCTCGGGTGTGGGCCTCAAACCCGCCAACAGCGGATTCACCTTCCAACCGTAGGTGGGCCCCACCTCGTCTTCCCGAGGGAGGACAGTCGATCTTGCGGCTAGGAAGGATCGTCATCCCAAGGGCCGCAATTCTGCCACCCTGCGCCACTGTTCCAAGCTGTCTTGCGCTGTCTGAGTGTCAGGGTGATCGGGGCCAAGGATCCGTACCTCATCCTTGAACAGCCCTGTGAGAGCCTTCACTGCGGCAGTTGGATTTCCTGCCAGTCCTTGCATAACCGCGAGATCGTGACGAGTGGTCAATGGGTCAGGATGGTCCGGTCCCAGGCCCTGGAGCCTGTCCTCCAGCAACAGCTCAAGAGCAGCCACCGCACTGGCCGGATCCCCTGCCAGTCCTTGCATGACGGCGAGATCGTGGCGTGTGGTCAACAGGTCAGGATGGTCCGGTCCCAGGACTCGCAGCCTGTCCTCCAGCAACAGCTCAAGAGCAGTCACTGCACTGGCCGGATCCCCCGCTTGTCCTCTCCATCTAGCAAGGTTGTTACGGGTGGTGAGCGTGGCAGGGTGGTCAGGGCCGAGGATTCGAAGCTGATCTTCGAGTAGCTCTTCTAGGGCATCCGCAGCAGCGTGCAGGTCTCCCGCCAGGCTCCGCATGAAGGCAAGATTGCCTCGACAAGTGAGCGTGTGGGGGTGGTCCTTGCCCATTACCCGGAGCATTTGTTCGAGCAGTTGCTCCATGTCGTCCGCGGCGCCTGCTGGATCCTCTCTCTGCCCCTTCCAATTGGCGAGAACGCCTCGGCCCGTGAGCGTTGACGGGTGGTCGGGGCCCAGCACTCGCAGCGTCTGCTCCAGCAACTGTTCGATGGCTTCTGCAGCGCCAGCAGGGTTCCCCGCTTCGCCTCTCCAGTGCGCCAGGTCGTAACTAGCGGCCAGGAACTCGGGGTGGTCAGGACCAAGGACCTGCAGCATGTGCTGTACCAGCCGCTCCATGTCATCTGCGGCTCCGGCTGGGTCCCCTGCCAGGCCCCGACAGCATGCGAGGGCGCTACGCGTGGCCAGCGTGTTTGGATGGTCAGGGCCGAAGATGCGCAGTTGGTCCTTCAATAGGTACTCAAGAGCGTCTGCCGCACCGGCTGGATCTCCGGCTTCGCGCTTCCAGCGGGCGAGGTCGCCACGTGTGGTGAGGGTGTGAGGGTGGTCCGGCCCCTGGACCCGCAGCCGGTCCCGGAGGAGAGCTTCCGCCGCAGCAGCGGCGCCAGCCGCGTCCCCCGCCTCCCCCTGGTAAAAGGCGAGGTGATTGCGGGTGGTTAGGGTGTAGGGGTGGTCGGCACCGAGGGACTGCAGCATCTGCTCCGATAGTTGCCGGAAGGCATATGCAGCGCCCGCCGCGTCGCCGGCCTGCCCTTGCCACTGGGCCCGGTTGCCACTGGCAGCAAGGGTGCTGGGTTGATCGGGGCCCAGGTGACCGGTGAGGGCTTCAACGAGGTGCTCGAAGTAGTCACGGGCAGCCGTTGCCTGGCCGGTCTCCCCAAGACTCTTTCCGAGCCGAAACAGCACGTCGTGTGCGTCGCGGTGATACAGAGCCTCTTCGGCGCACTGCCTTAGCGCCGTAGTGTTGGCTCGCAGGGATTCCTCAAGCTGGGTCTCACGGGGTACGTCGGGCCACACCGATACCAGTGCATCAGCGGACGCTCTTGCGGCCTGGGTGTATTGGTCTCGGGTGAGAGCGTCAAGAACGGCGCGTTGGATCAACTGGTGGACGCGGACGGCTTGATGTGGTGTCTGAGGAGTGTGCTCGATCAGGCTGAGCCGGTGCAGAGCCCTGAGGGCGAGCATCGCGTCCTGAGCCGACACGCTTCCTGGGGGCTCGGCGGTATCTTCTTGCCCGGCCGTGCGGTGTTGGGCGAGGTAGGCGATGGCTGGTGGACTGATCAGGACATTGCCGGGAATGCCGTTGGCCTCGAGCATGGCCACCATGTGGAGCATAGGTCGGGCAAGACCTGCAGGGCGGAGCGTATCGGCACGGTCGATGGACAGCGACCATGCGGCGGCGACAGGGGCGGCATGGTCATCAGGTAGCGCGTCGGGGGTGGTATCCGCGAGGTTGGTCGCCCGATCGGCCAGGAGGTCACGGTACGCGGCACAGTTAAGGCCGGTGTCGATGAGGTACGCGACGGCTTGGGCAAGGGCAAGGGGCAGAAATCCGAGATCACGTGCCAAGGCCTTGAGCTGTTCGACGGGTTCCTGTCGGCCGCAGGTAGACAGAGATTGGGCCAGGTAGGTGTCTGCCTGCCCTTCAGCGAACAGGCCGACATGGATGAGGTGGCGGCCGTCTCCGGACAGGGCTGCGTCACGGCGGCGGGTTGTGACCAGGGTGCGGCCGTGAGGGCTGGCGGGCGGCCACAAGTTGCGCAGGTCATTCGGGTCGGCTACGTCGTCCAGGACGATCATCCACTGGCATGGCGTCGCTCCGGCTTTCGGTGTCAGCCAGGCCAGAAACGTCTGCGCAGCCCCTTCCGGGTCATCTGGGTCGGCCCGGCACAGTTCGACGCCGGCCTGTGCGTATCCGTTCACCACGGGCGAGCGGGCGCTCGCGCTGACCCAGACCAGGACGTCGAGGCTGCCGTCCTGCCATGCGGTGCGGGCGCAGTCGGCGGCGAGCTGGGTCTTGCCCACCCCTCCCATGCCGGTCAGGACCTGCCCCAGCACGGCCGTGCCGCCGGTGTCGACCACCGCCCGCAGCCGGTCTGACTCGGCGCGGTGCTGGAAGAAGTGAGCCCGGGGAGGGATCACACCTACCTGGTGTGGCCAGGAGGCCGGCTCCCGGGGCGCGCGCTGCTGCACCATGGTCAGCTGCTTGGCGCTCACCTGGTGGATGTAGCCGCTGTTAGCGAACCCGCCCTCGGCGGCGCGCGCGTCCCCCGTGTCGCACACCCTTATCGGAGCAGTCGGGGTGCCGTCCGTCCCTGACGCCGGTCCGCGGTAGCCGGTAACCGCCATGGCCCCGGACGCGGCCGTGGCGTCCCCCGTGTCGGTCACCACCACGGGCGTATCGGTGACTCCGATGAGGTCCTCTGCGTGCTTGTCCCCTGTGGCCACGCGACCATTCCCTCTTCCTCTGGCCCAGCTGGCCGGTCAGCTGTAGTCGATACCGCTGACGGCGCTGCTGTCGTTACCGGTGGCGGTGGCATTCCCCGTGCTTTCCGCCTTCGCGGAGCCACTGCCCCGTCCCTTCGGGCGCCTGACACCCGTCACGGCCGTACCCCCACCGCTCGCACGGGCCTGTCCGGTACCCACCGCTGTGTCGTCCGTGTGGTTTCCTCCGGGTTGGAACAGTGCCCAGACCAAGGCTGCGATGCCTACGGCGGCCTGGATGGAGGCTCCGGCCAGCTGTCCCGAATCGGGGCTGTCCAACAACCAGATCAGCGGCGTGGAGACGACCCCGGCCGCCGCCAGCACGATGACCGTGATCTTCCATCCCTGCGACATGGGCAACTCCCTCTCACCCCACGCGACCGCCGCGAAAGGGCTAATGAATCCGCCACTGCGCACCTCGTAGTGGTGTCCTCCTGGATAAGGATCGCATCCTGCAGCACCGTGGTTCCGGTGTATCCGGCCTCGGCACTCACGGCTCGTTCGGCTGGGGCGGGCACAGTCGGTCGGCGGTGAGCAGAAGTTGGGCCCCCTTCTTGGCGACACTGAAGTACGTGCGCCCTGGGCCGTTTCAGTACGGGCCGTTTCCACGGCGCTCAGCTCAGGCCCTGGCGGCAGCTCCAGCGAATCAGACGTCGCAGCACGCCGCGGCCCCGCCGCACCGCCCCCGACGCAGACAACCCTAGCGACCATGATCAAAGGTCCCATGCCAGCCACTTCCGATTACCTGTGTCCTGCCAGCGTCCCGAATTGGAGCGTCCTGCCAGCGTCCCGAATTGGAGCGTCGAGCCGCTCACACAGGCCCTGGAACAGCTTGCTCTTACGGTCGACCGACACGTCTTCGCAGGTCAGAACCCTTCGAACTAGCGCCAGCGGTATCGGCGTCGAACTCACGAGCAGCGGATTCAGTCCGATGAGCCAGAGTTGACACTCCAGCACCTCATAAGGAACGTTTCCGCAGGTCAAGGCATGTTTCTGGTGGGGCGGGTGGGACTCGAACTCACGGCCGACGGATTATGAGTCCTTTGATGATCGTGACGGCCTTTGCATTTCCACTCTGATCCTTGGCATTCTTGCTGGTCAGATGGGGTGCGCGCCCTTGGTCTTGCTCGATGCTTGCAGATCTGTGCGGGTCCTTGTGTCCCCTCCATGTCCCCTGTCCGTCCCCAAAGGAGCAGTCGTGAGGCACCGGGCTTACGCCGCCCCAGGTCGCCGGAGCGGATCGAACCGATGCGCAGCGGATTCGCCTTCCAACGCACGGAGGCTCCGCCCTCAGCATCGGGGCGGCGCCTCTGTGGCTGTTCCCGCAGGCCACAGCGTCGGCAGGGAAGCCCAGTTGGGGTCTTCCACGGTGAGCGGCTCGCGTCGTCCTCGGCACAGTCGGCCTTCTCACACGCTGAGCGCAGCCCGTACGGTCTGCTCGGCCGATGCCCCTCCCTCGCCGGAGGAGGTCACCCGGCCCGCTTCCAGCACGTAGTACTGCTGGGCGGCACGCATGGCGAAGCCGACGTGCTGTTCGACCAGGAGGACGGACAGTCCACCGCGGCGGGTGAGGGCGAGGATCGTTTCCTCGATCTCGGCGACGACGGAGGGCTGGATGCCCTCGGTCGGTTCGTCGAGGAGGAGGACTCTGGGGCGGGTGATCAGGGCGCGGGCGATGGCCAGTTGCTGACGCTGGCCGCCGGAGAGGAGGCCGGCGCGGCGGCCGGACAGCTCACGCAGGACCGGGAAGAGACCCAGGACCTCCGCAGTGGCCTCCTCGGCATCCGCTCTGCCGTCGGCGACGAGTTGCAGGTTCTCGGCGGCCGTCAGGTGCGGGAAGCACTGCTGACCCTGAGGTACGTATGCCATGCCGCGGGCGACTCGCTGGTGCGGGGCCAGGCGGGTGATGTCTTCGCCGTCCAGGAGCACTGTGCCGCTCCTGGGCTTGAGGAGGCCCATCGCCGCTCTGAGGAGTGTGCTCTTGCCCGCGCCGTTGTGGCCGAGGACCGCCGCGACTTGGTCCCTCGGGACGGAGACAGTCACGCCGTGCAGCACGGTGGTGCGGTCGTAGCCGGCCTGGATGTTCTTGATCTCCAGCATGGGCTTCATACCTCTTCTGCGGCGGTGACGGGAGCGGCGGCGGGCTCGGGCACCGGCTTGGCCTGGGGTACGGGGTCGGGTTCGGAGGCACGGCCGAGGTAGACCTCCTGAACCTGTGGGTCGGCCTGGACCTCGGCGACAGTGCCCTCGCTGAGGACCTTGCCGGCGTGCAGGACGGAGACGCTGCGCGCGAAGGAGCGCATGAAGTCCATGTCGTGTTCGATGACGACGACGGTGTGGTCATTGCTGACGCGCTCGAGCAGTTCGCCTGTGGCCTCGCGTTCCTCGTGGCTCATGCCGGCGACGGGTTCGTCGAGCAGCAGCAGTTTCACGTCCTGGACCAGCAGCATGCCGATCTCCAGCCACTGCTTCTGGCCGTGGGCGAGGACCCCGGCGGGGCGGTCGCGCAGGTCGGTCAGGCCGGTGGTCTCCAGTGCCTTCGCGACCGGCTCGGGGATGCCCTTGCGGCGGCGGAGCAGGGTGAGGGGCCCACGCCCGGCGCCCGCGGCGATGTCGAGGTTCTGCAGCACGGTCAACTGCTCGAAGACCGTGGCCGTCTGGAAGGTGCGGCCGATGCCGAGGCGGGCGATGCGGTGCACGGGCCTGCCCAGGAGTTCCTCGTCACCGAAGCGCACCGATCCGCCGGCCTTCACCAGCCCGGTGACCGCGTCGACGAGGGTGGTCTTCCCCGCACCGTTGGGCCCGATGAGGAAGCGCAGGTCGCCGGGGTGGATGTCCAGGTCGACGCCGTCGACGGCGGTGAAGCCGTCGAACGACACCCTCAGGTCGCGGATGGTCAGTCCCTCGCCGCTCATGGTGCCTCTCCTGCCGGAGTCGTACGAGTACGGGTCGCGGGCCTGCGCCTGCGCACGACGCTCACCAGCGAGGCCAGACCGCCCGGCAGGAAACCGACCGCCACCACGAACAACAGCCCCTGCAAATACGTCCACGCGGCGGGGAAGGCGTCCGAGAGCGTGCTCTGCGCCCATGCCACGGCGACCGCGCCGAGCACCGCGCCCACCAGCGACGCCCGGCCGCCGACGGCCGCGCCGATGACGAAGCCGATGGACGGCACGATCCCGATCAGGGCCGGGGAGATGATCCCGACGGCGGGCACGAAGAGGGCCCCGGCCAGGCCCGCCATTCCGGCCGCGACGACGTAGGCGACCAGCTTGACGTTGGCCGGGTTGTAGCCGAGAAAGCGCACCCGCTCCTCGGAGTCCCGTACGGCGACGAGGAGTTCGCCGTAGCGGCTGATGAACAGCTGCCGCGCCCCAGCCATGAGCAGCAGCAGGACCGCGGCGATGATGAAGTACACCATCCGCTGGTTGACGGGGTCGTTGAGCGAGTAGCCGAAGAAGCCCTGGATGTCGGTGAGTCCGTTGGTGCCGCCCGTGGTGGCCTGCTGGCCGATCAGCCAGATGGACAGCGCGGCGGCGAGGGCCTGGCTGAGGATGGCGAAGTAGGCGCCCTTGACCCGGCGGCGGAAGACGAGGAATCCGAGCAGCGCGGCGATGGCGATGGGCAGCAGTACGGTCATGGCGAGCGCGAAGGCCGGGTTGGCGAACGGCTTCCACCACCAGGGCAGCGTGTCGGAAGTGCCGTAGAGCTGCATGAAGTCGGGCAGTGTCTGGCCGGTGTCGGCGGCGTCGGCGAGCTTGAGGTGCATGGCCATCGCGTAGCCGCCGAGGCCGAAGAAGACGCCCTGGCCGAGCACGAGCAGTCCGCCCCGGCCCCAGGCCAGGCTGACCCCGACGGCCACGATCGCGTAGCACAGGTATTTGGCGAGGAGGTTGAGGCGGAAGTCGGAGACGAGCAGCGGAGCGATACCGAGGAGGACTACGGCGCCGAGGAGGAAGGCGCCGGGGACGCGGAAGCGTTCCAGCGGTGATACGGGTGGCTGTGTCACGGGCGTGGCCGGGGAGGTCGTCGTTGTCGTCATGCCAGGCTCCGGGTCCGCAGTGTGTACAGGCCCTGGGGTCGCCACTGGAGGAAGGCGACGATTGCCACGAGCACGATGACCTTGGCGATACTGACCGTCGTGGAGTACTCCAGCACCGACTGCAGCACACCGAGTGTGAAGGCGGTGATGACACTGCCCTTCAACTGCCCGATACCGCCCACGACGACGACCAGGAACGCGTCGACGATGTAGTTGGTGCCCATCGTGGGGCCGATGGGACCGACCAGGGTGAGCGCGACTCCGGCCACGCCTGCGAGGCCCGAGCCGATGAAGAACGTCGTACGGTCCACTCGCTCGGTGGCGATGCCCGACACCTCGGCCAGGTCGCGGTTCTGGACCACGGCCCGGATGCGCCGGCCCAGCGGTGTCAGCCGCAGGATGAGCGTGAGGCCGAGGACGCACAGCAGGGCGAGAGCGAGGATGAACAACCGGTTGTTGGCGAGGGTGATGCCGCCGCCCACCGAGATGTTGCCCGTGAGCAGGTCCGGGGCGTGGGTCTGCACGTTCGGCGCGCCGAAGACGTCGCGGGCGAGTTGCTGGAGCATCAGGGAGACGCCCCAGGTGACCAGCAGGGTGTCCAGAGGCCGGGTGTAAAGGCGCCGGATGAGCAGCCACTCCAGCAGGGCGCCCATGGCTCCGGCGACGAGGAAGGCCAGGGGCAGGGCGAGGAGCAATGAGACTCCGGCGCTGCTGATGGACTTCTGCAGAACGTAGGTGGTGTAGGCGCCTGCCATGATGAACTCGCCGTGCGCCATGTTGATCACGCCCATCTGACCAAAGGTGAGGGTCAGACCGAGCGCGATGAGCAGCAGGACGGCGCCGATACTGATGCCGGTGAACGACTGGTTGAGGATGACCGTCATGAAGCGGCTCCGGATGGGGACGTAGGTGCGCGGCGCGGGACGGGACCCGGCCCTGTGACAGGGTCGGGTCCGTCCGGAAGGGCTGATGCGGCCTCAGGAGAGGCCGCTGGCCCAGGAGTAGCCCTTGAGGTACGGGTCCGGCTTGACCGGCTTGCCCGAGTTCCAGACCTCGGTGATGAGTCCGTCCGCGCCGACCTTGCCGATCCGGGCCGTCTTGTAGACGTGCTGGGTCGCGCCGTCCACCGTGACCTTGCCTTCCGGAGCATCGAACTCGATGCCGTCCGAAGCGGCCTTGACCTTGGCGACGTCGAAGGAACCTGCCTTCTCGACCATCGCCTTCCACAGGTAGACCGAGATGTACGCGGCCTCCATCGGGTCGCTGGTCGGTTTGCCCGCCCCGTACGCGGCCTGGTACGCCTTCACGAACTTCTCGTTGGCCGCGCCGGGCGTGGTCTCGTAGTAGTTCCAGGCAGTGAGCTGGTCCTCCAGGTACTGGGTGCCGATGCTCTTGACCTCCTCCTCCGCGATGGAGACCGACAGCACCGGCATCTTCTTGGCGGCGAGTCCTGCGGACTTGTACTCCTTGAAGAAGGCCACGTTGCTGTCACCGTTGAGGGTGTTGAACACCGCGTCCGCGCCGGATCCCTTCACCTTGTTCGTGATGGTGCCGAACTCCGTGGAACCCAGCGGCGCGTAGTCCTCGCCGAGCACCTCCATGCCGTTGGCCTTCGCGTACGCCTTGATGATCTTGTTGGCGGTGCGCGGGAAGACGTAGTCGCTGCCGACCAGGTAGAGCTTGGTCAGGCCCTGCTTCTTGAGGTAGTCCAGCGCGGGCACGATCTGCTGGTTGGTGGTGGCGCCGATGTAGAAGATGTACGGGGACTGCTCCAGGCCCTCGTACTGCACGGGGTAGAACAGCAGCGACTTGTACCGTTCGAAGACCGGCTTGACGGCTTTGCGGCTGGCCGAGGTCCAACACCCGAAGGTGGCCACGACCTTGTCGTCCTTGATCAGGGACTCCGCCTTTTCCGCGAAGGTCGGCCAGTCGGAGGCACCGTCCTGACTGACGGGCTTCAGCTTCTTGCCCAGCACGCCGCCGGCGGCGTTGATCTCCTTGACCGCCAGCAGCAGCGCGTTGTGCACCGTCACCTCGCTGATGGCCATCGTGCCCGAAAGCGAGTTGAGCAGACCCACCTTGACCGTGCTGCCAGAAGTGTCCGCCGACGCCCCGGAGCCGGACGCCGTGTCACTGCCGGTCTTGGCGCCGCAGGCGCTGAGGGCGGCGGAGGCGCCGACGGCCGAAATACCGGCCAACAGGCCGCGTCTGCTGATGTTGAGCCCGGACATGCACAACCTCCTTGCCCCGAAGGGCGATGCGAATCAAGCGGAAGCCCCTGAGGACTCTGGGGAGGGTGTGGGGGGTGGGGACGGAAGTGGATGGCGCTTCAGAGGTGCCGCGTTGGCGCACTGCCCAGCCGTTCCGGGGTGGCCTCCGGCTGTTTCGCTGAAGTGCGACACAGCTTGCGAGGAAACTGTTTCAGCGGCGTTTCGGAGCAATTGAAGGATAGTTTCCAGGGGAAGTAATAGTGCGGGCAGGAACGAGTGAGGTGGTAACCGATGTGCGCTTGTCGGCATCTCGGTCGACGGTCATTGTCGCTTCCTGCGGAAAGGATCTGCTTTCCTGCTTGAACTGGCCATGCCCGAGGTGATCGACGGTAGGCTCCGGCCATCCCCGCCACGGGGAGCCGAGGTTTCTAGACGAGGAGTGCCGATGGCGAGGCGGCCCGAAGAACTGCTCCGTCTGCTGACACGGGCTGAGCGCCTTGCCGTACGCCAAGTGCAGTCTGTATTGGACGAGTTCGAGTGTTCGGTGGAGGCGTGGCGGGTGCTCGACCTGCTCTCGGACGGGCAGGGGCACAACATGACGGCCGTTGCCGACCATGCCTTCCTGCCGGCACCGAGCCTCACCAAGCTGGTCGACCAACTCGTCGACCAGAACCTGGTCTACCGCCGCGTCGATCCCGCCGACCGGCGCCGCATCCTCGTGGATCTCACCCCGCGGGGCAGGCAACGCTGGCAGCTGCTGAGCCGTGAAGTACGAGCCGAATGGGCCAAGTTGCCTTTCCCTGGCACGGACGACGACGGCGAGCAGCTGGAGGTGTTGCTCGACCGGCTCGCTGGTGCTCTGGAGGGCCCGGTCACAACATGTCGTGGGGAGCGCACAGTTGGGCGAGCACGTTGAAGTCGAGCCCGTCCGCCTCCGCCAGGTAGATGCGCTGGCGAACGTGCCGGTCCTCGAGATGGAGCAGACCGCGCGGTCCTTCGTAGGAGACCCTGTCGGCGGAGGCCGAGATCGCGGAGATGTCCAGGGTGCGGGCCCGTTCCACGAGCGCCGCCAGCAGAAGTACTCCTTCATAGCAGGACTCGCCGAGGCTGCCCGGAGCGGGTGCGTCGACACCGAACCGGGCGGCGTACTGACCGTGGAAGTCCAGGGTGTCCTGGTTCGCCAGTGATGAGAAGAACCCGGCTGTGCTGAACAGGCTCCCTGTCGCCTCGGGGCCGCTGGCCATGAGCATGTTCTCGTCCATGAGGGTGCTCAGCCTGAGACACCGCTGGTCAAGCCCTGAGGCGGCGAAGGCCCGGTTGAAACGCACCGCGTCACTGCCGACGAGCAGCATCAGCACACCGTCCGCGTCCATCCGCTCGATCTTCCGCAGTACGTCGTCGAAGTCCTCGGTTCCCAGCGGCAGATACGCCTCGCCGCAGACCCGTCCGCCCCGGCACGCGCGGGCATAGCGCCGGGCGGCGGCGGCCGTGCGGCGGGGCCAGACATAGTTGTTGCCGACCACGAACCACCGCCGTACGCGTCGCGTTTCGGCCAGCAGCCGCATCGCGGGCAGCAACTGCCAGTCGGGCGTCTCACTGGTCATGAAGACGCCTTGAGTGCTTTCGCCACCCTCGTACAGAGCCGTGTAGACGTACGGCACCCGGTGCGCGATCCTCGGTGCCACCGCCTGCCGCACGGAGGAGATGTGCCAGCCGGTGACTCCCTGCACCGTGCCGGTGGACACCAGTGCCTCGACGTCCTCCGCGACCTGCTGAGGATCGGCGCCGCCGTCGACCTCCAGCAGCCGCAGTTCCCTGCCGAGCACCCCGCCTGCCCGGTTGACCTCTTCGGCGGCCAGTTGCGCACACGCCTCACAGGTGGGACCGAAGATCCCGGCAGGCCCCTGCATCGGATACACGAACGCGACGTTCAAGGTCGAATCGTCAGCCGTGAACCAATCGGGGGTGTGGAAGCGAAGCGGCTGGCGCATAGCCCCCATGATTGCCGCATGGCCTGCGGCGACCAAGCGGCAGCCGGAATCGAAACCGATTCGTAGAGATGGGAAGAGAGACAGAGCAAGATAGCTTGCCTGGGTCCAGCTGCGTCGATGTGACCAACCCCGGGTCAGAGGCAGGGACCCCAGTCGTACGCGTTGTACAGAGCGCGGCGGGTGTAGAGGTGGCCCGGGCCCAGCACCCGGGCACAGTCCTGGGCGAGTTGGTCGAACAGACCGGCCGCCTCCGCTCGCTCCCCCGCCCGGCGGAGGTAGTAGGCGTGGTTGTACCGGGCGCGCAGGGTGTCAGGGTGGTCCGGGCCCAGCACCCGCGCCCGGTCCTGGGCAAGTTGGTCAAACAGGCCCGCCGCCCGAGCCTCCTCCGCCCAGCCGAGGAAGTACGCGTGGCCGTGCTGGGCGCGCAGGGTGTCGCGGTGGTCAGGGCCCAGCACCCGGGCACAGTCCTGGGCGACCTGCTCCAGCAGACGCGCCGCCTTGGAACGCTCCCACGCCCGGCCGAGGTTGACCGCGTGGTAGTACCGGGCGTCCAGGGTGGTGGAGTGGTCGGTGCCCAGCACTCGGGCAAAGTCCTGGGCTAGCTGCTCCAGCAGACGCGCGGCCTCCTCACTCTGGCCCACAAGCCGGCTCGCCTCGCCGAGGTAGTACGCGTGGTGGTACCGGGCGTCCAGAGTGGCGGAGTGGTTCGGGCCCAGCGCCCGAACACAGTCCTGGGCAATCTGCTCCAGCAGATCCGCCGCCTGCGCTTGTTCGCCCGCCCGGCCGAGGTAGTACGCGTGGTCGTGCCGGGCGCGCAGGGTGTCGCGGTGGTCAGGGCCCAGCACCCGAACACAGTCCTGGGCGACCTGGCCCAGCAGGTGTGTCGCCTGCACATGCTGTCCCGCCCGGCCGAGGTTGACCGCGTGATAATACCGGGCGTCCAGGGTGGTGGAGTGGTCGAGGCCCAGCACCCGAACACAGTCCTGGGCAACCTGCTCCAGCAGACCCGCCGCCTGCGCACGCTCCCCCGTCCGGCCGAGGTGGAGCGCGTGGTAGTACCGGGCGTCCAGGGTGGTGGGGTGGTCCGGGCCCAGCACTCGCGCCCGGTCCTGGGCAAGTTGGTCGAACAAGCCCGCCGCCTGCGCATGCTCGCCTACCTCGCCGAGGTAGTACGCGTGCATGTACCGGGCGCTCAGAGTGTCACGGTGGTCCGGTCCCAACGCCCGAGCACGATCCTGGGCTATCTGCTCCAGCAGACCCGCCGCTTCCTCGCGCTCGCCCACACGCTCGCCGGGCTCGCCGGGATAGATCGCGTGGTCGTAGCGGGCACGCAGGGTGAGCAGGGTGTCGGGGTGGTCCGGGCCGAGCACCCGAGCACGATCCCTGGCGACCTGCTCCAGCAGGAGTTTCGCCCGCGCACGTTCCCCCACCTCGCCGAGGTTGACCGCGTGGTCGTGCCGGACGCGCAACGTAGCGGGGTGGTCCGGTCCCAGCGCCCGAACACGACCTCGGGCCACCTGCCCCAGCAGGTGCACCGCCTGCGCATGCTCGCCCTCATCGGCGAGCCTGTGTGCGTGTGCCTCCGTGCGGCGCAGTTCCTCTGGCGTGGAGAGGCTGGATGTGTGCTGCGGTGCGGAGAACACCCTGTGCAGGCGGTCGCGGACGGCGCGGGCGTGCGGGGGGCGGTCATCGAGGTCTTTGACGAGGAGATCCAAGACGAGTTGGTCCAGGGCGGGAGGAAGATCGTGACGGTGGGTCCTGGGGGGTTCGGGTTCTGTGTGGGCGTGGGCGGTCAGCAGCGCCCAGTGGTTGTCGGGGGTGAAGGGGGGCCGTCCGGTCAGCAGCGCGTAGAGCAGGCAGCCCAGGGCGTACAGGTCGGTGCGGCCGTCGAGGCGGGCGCCTGCTTTGGCCTGCTCCGGGGCCATGTAGGCGGGAGAGCCGATCAGACGGCCCTCGGCGGTGATCCGGGTGTACGCGCTGTCGATATAGGTCGCGATGCCGAAGTCCACAACTTTCACACAGCCGTTGCCCGGATGCGGGCGGGAGAGCATGACGTTGCTGGGCTTGATGTCGCGATGGATGATCCCCGCATCGTGGGCGGTGGCCAGGGCGTCGCAAATCTGCGCACCCCAGTCGATCACCTGAGCAAGATCCAGAATTGATGGCTGGGTAACCAGGTCGGTGAGGCAGGGACCAGGGAGGTGTTCCATCACCACATAGGGGACGCTGCGGCCATAGGAGTCGTGGTAGTGGCCGTAGTCGTAGACCGGCACGATATGCGGATGCCCGGAGAGCTGCGCAGTGATCCTTGCTTCCCGTCGGAAGCGGGCCTCGAATGCGGCCTCGTTCATGGTTGCGGCGCAGTGGAGCAGCTTGACCGCCACCAGCCGGTCCAGGCGCATATCCCGAGCGCGCCAGACCGCTCCTGCCCCTCCCGACCCCAACGGCTCATCCAACCGGTAGCGGTCTGCCAGTAACATCCCGCGCACTCTGCCCCCACTGGGGCGCGTAATGCCCACTCGTTCGGCCTAAGACGCCCCACCACCAAGCGTATTGCCGCAGGCGAGCGGGGACAGGGGGCCCGGCGGTCTTGTTGCACAGCTACTACTTACAACGGCCGACACAATGCACAGGCAGCCCAGTATCAGCGTTGAGTGCGGCTTACACATTCCGTGACGACATCGCGGAGACGCCCGGTCTGCTCCAGGAGATCTCGCTGCACACGGGCTCCGGTGCCTTCAGTCAGCAGTGCGCTGACCGATGCCTGAACGAGCGGCAGGTCGCCCGCCTCGCTGAGGGAGTCGCGTACGTGGTCCAGGAGCGCGTGCACCACGGTGTGTGCGGGGGCCGGGCGCATCGTCAGTGGGGCGTCTGGCCGGCCGACCCTTCCCCAAGCTCTCCGAGCAGGGGATACCCCATGCGGGACCCGAAGGGCTGGCTGATCACCGTGGCCTGGCGCAAGTTCCTCGACGCGACCCGCGCGGACGCCGCCCGCCGCCGGCGTGAGGACCGCCTCGACGAGGAGCCCGCGCCCGGGCCCGCGACCGCGGTGGACGACACGCTCCAGCTCTACTTTTTGTGCGCCCACCCGTCGCTGACGCCGTCGTCCGCGGTCGCGCTCACGCTGCGCGCCGTCGGCGGGCTGACCACCCGCCAGATCGCCCAGGCCTACCTGGTGCCCGAGGCGACCATGGCGCAGCGCATCAGCCGGGCCAAGCGGACCGTCTCCGGCGTGCGGTTCGAGCAGCCCGGCGACGTCGCCACCGTGCTGCGCGTCCTCTACTTGGTCTTCAACGAGGGCTACTCCGGCGACGTCGACCTCGCCGCCGAGGCCATCCGGCTCACCCGGCAGCTCGCGGCCCGGGCCGACCACCCCGAGGTGGCGGGGCTGCTCGCGCTCATGCTGCTCCACAACGCCCGGCGCGCCGCCCGGACCGCGCCCGACGGCAGCCTGGTGCCGCTCGCCGAGCAGGACCGCGGCCGGTGGGACACCGAGTCACCGAGGGCGTCGAGATCCTGCAGGCGGCCCTCGCCCGAGACCGGCTGGGCGAGTTCCAGGCCCAGGCGGCCATCGCGGCACCCCACGCCGACGCGCCCACCGCCGAGGAGACCGACTGGGTGAGCGTGGGCTCGTCGCGCGAATCACGCGGCCAGGCATCGAGTCCGGCGAACGCCTCGGTCGGCACCGCTGGAAGATCGAGCGGACGATCGCTTGGCTCTTCGGCTCCCGCCGCCTGACCGTCCGATACGAACGAAAGGGCTCGCACTTCCTCGCCTTCCTCGGCCTGGCCGCCGCCCTGACCTGCTACAAGAAGCTCGCGAAACTCGCCACGTGAGACACCCTCTTAGCCGCGCTCCGCGAACAACCCTGCGATCCAGGGGTTGTTCAGCGTCCCGGTCGCCTGCCGCTACCCGAGCCCACCGACCACTTGAACAGCATCGACGAGTTGCCCTCGGAGCAGCAGGGCTCCTCCGTCGAACCCGGCGACCGCCGACACGTGGCGGTGCCGAAGGCCGCGATCACCACGATCGCGATCGTGGTGATAGCGAGCGACGGCCCGAGGGCGCGGCTTGACGCCGCCCACTTCCAACTGCTCCCCGCTCCCTGCCCTCGTGTCCCCTGAGCGTCCCCCTGGATCTCGGTCTTCGGCTACGCCGCGCAACCTCCCGCACCCGAACCCGATTGTATCCCTGCAGGTCAGAGCCTTGAACGGAACAGCTACAGACCGCCGCGACATCTCGATCAGTACGTGTGAGCAGCGGATTCTCTCCGTTGGGCCCTACTTTGCACACCAACGCCCCCTGAAGGACGTTTCCGCAGGCCAGGGAACTGCTGTAGTGGGGCGGGGGGACTCGAACCCACGGCCGACGGATTATGAGTCCGCTGCTCTGCTCTACTACCCAATTCTCCCCCAACACTTCCCGTTCGTCGGCATGCAACTGGCCGCAGCCAGCGACCGGAATGCCCTTGCCGCACCCACCGAGCCTTGCCAACGAAGCGACAGGGCGTGTCGGCAAACCTGTTGTTGAGCTACTGGACGCCCCGGCGTGGTCCGGGTCCCGTGCCCGAGACCCGGATCCGGACCATTCCCGGACCAGGTCCGCCGCCGGTCGCCGTTCCGTCTCCGCAGGCCAGAGCAGGTGCCTCGTGTGTACCACCCTGAGACGACGAATCTCCTGGTGGGCTATTCGCCGAAGAAGTTGGGGTTCCCCCAGAGGGCGGTTGAGGGTCTCTGAACTGCAACTGTGCGGGACGGAGGCCCTCTTGCTGCGGGCTGCATCAGCTCGCCGGACCGAGAGCGCGCGACGTGCTGTTTTGCCCCCAGCCTGTCTCAACCGGCTCCCACCGCTGATCAGTATCTCCGGATTACTCCCGGGTGTTCGGTGTCGCTCAGCCGAGGCAGTGAGGCTGGAAGCCCGGATCGGCCGGACCCTTGCGCTGCAGGGCGTTCTGTACCCACTGCGCGACGACCTGGTCCTTGGTGGCTTGGTCGTGTTCGGTGATGTCGAGCGGGCACTCGTCCTGCAGTAGGACGTTGGTGACGTCGCCCGCCCGGCCGCTCAGGTAGGAGCTGGTGTAGGGGACGACCACCTCGTCATACTTGGTGGCGATCTGCGTGTAATCGGGACCTGCTGGGGCCTCGGGGGCGGCGTTGAGCTTCTGGAGCAGGCCGGAGCCGGCGGTCTGGTCCACGCAGGACGGGCAGACAGTGGCTCCGGCCGCGAGCGCCAGCGGGTTCGAGGTGCCGTGGTTCGAGGGCACGATGCCGACAAGGTCATCCACCTTGGAGGCACCGCCCAGGAACTTGATGTAGTAGCGCGGCATCATCCCGCCCTGGCTATGACCTACGAGGTCCACCTTGCGTGCGCCGGTCGAACCAAGTACGGCGTTGACGAAGTCGCGCAGCTCGGCCGCCGAGTCGGGTATGGGGTCGGTGGCCGCATGCCCGTAGTTGAACGCAAACACGCAGTAGCCGGCGTTCGCGAGCCGCGGCGAAAGCGTGGCCCAGTTCTCGGCCATGGTCTTGAAGGTGCCATTGACCAGGACGACCGGCTCCGGGTGCGCCGAGTCCGGCTTGCAGGACCAGTCATTCGCACCGGCCGGGGGGACATCGGTGACGTCGGCCTGAGCAGTGATGTGGGGACCCATGAAACCGAGGGCTACCGCAGCGGCGACAGCGGTCAGAATCCGGCGGGCGGCGCGCAGGCGCATGGGGCGTTCCTAACGTCAGGCCTCACTCGAGGGCGGTTCCACAGTGCCGAACCATAAGCGGAATAGTTACTTCCGAGTCAGTAGGGGTCAAGCCTGCGATCCGCCGCTGCATGTCACACCGCCTGAGCCTTGAGGTCGGAGTCGATGTGTGGTCATTGCGGTGCGGGGACGGAACGATCAAGCCGGAGCGCTCATGTACGACCTGATACCTCTTCGCCAACTGCCGCACGTCACAGGGCGGTTGCGCATGGCGCCGTTGCCCGACAGCACCCAGGTGGTTGCGCGCACCCCTTACCGGCGGTCGAGTGACTAAGTTCGCAGTACTGGCATGCGTCACAAGTTGCGCGCTGCCCGTATCCAACTCGCAGCTTGACGACACGTCTGGGGACTCCGACGAGCCCCTCCTCCGTCACGGCCGGAGAACGTCCTGCCGCTGCTTCAAGCCGTCGCCGGAGGCGCCTGCCGAGCTCACGAGCCTGCTCTCGCCCGGCGGCAGCAACCGCTGAGCCGCGTTCCTTGGTCCTTCTCGGTGGCAACGGCGGAGGCGGAGAGGAGCGTCGCACCGGCGAGGCTCCCCCAGAGGGCAGCCGGGCCGTGGGGTGCGAGAGCGGTGATGACCGCCGGGGAGACGGCGAGGCCGAAGCCCGTGGAGAGCTCGAAGCGGGCGAGGGCGCGTCCCAGGACATGGGCCGGGGCGAGGGCGGCGACGAGCGCGGTGGCGCTGCCGGCATAGATGATCTCGCCGATGGTGCAGACCACGGACACCGTGGCAACGGCCGGGGCACCCCAGCCGTGCCCCAGTGAGGTGGCCGCGAGGAAGCCGAGGTAGGACGCGGCGAGTACCACGCCGGCGAGAGCCAGCACGCTCCGCCGGGAGAAGCGGGACATCAGGACGGTGACCGGAACCTGCAGGGTGACCACCAGCACCGTGTTGGCCACGAAGATGGCTGCCGACCACACCGGGGATGCGTGCAACTGTGTCACCAGGACCAGCGGGAGCGCGATTTCGGGGACGTTGAGGCAGAACGCGTAGACCACGTTGGCGGCCAGCAGCGCGCGCATCCGGGGTGCGGGCCCGTCGGCCCTGTCCTTGGCAGGGGCAGCGGCCGGATGCGCGTGCAGGTGGACCGACCACGCCAAGGCCGCCGCAGCGAGATAGGCGAGCCCGGTGACGGCTGCCAGCGCCTGCAATGCGGTGGTGCCGCCCGCCAGGCACGCGGTGGCGAGGAGCGCGCCCGCGCCCAGGCCGGCGTTGCGCAGGGCGCGGCCTCCCGCGAGAGCGGTGTCGCGTTCCCGGCCGTGGGCGACCGTGGCCACGAGAGCTGCGTGGGCGGCGGGCCATGCCTGGTTGCCGATGCCGAGGAAGAGCGCCGCCGTTGCGAACGGCCAGACGTGCCCCGCCGGGGTGGCCAGCAGCAGCGCCACGCCAAGCACCCGCACCAGCATCGACGCTGCCACGACCGTGCTGCGTGCGCCCCGGTCCAGCCATCGGCCCACCGCCGGCATGCACACCAGACCCATGACGACGCCGACCGTCATGGCGATGCCGGTGGCCGGCGCGGACAGTCTCAGCACCGTCACCCCGTAGAGCAGCAGAAAGGGCCGCAGCAGGCCGGTGCCGAGCGCGTCCACGGCCAGGGCGACGGCATAGCGGGGGCCTCCCGAGGCACGGACGAGGGCGCGAGGCTGGATCTTGGTGGTTGCCATGGCGTCAACGGTCCGTTCGGCCGCCGGGCCGGGGTGCGTCGGTTGACGGACACCGTCAATCGACGCAGCCGCCGGCCATCCGGTCAGGGATGCTGAGGGGGTGACGTTGAGGATCGACATCAGCGGCCTGCCGTCCGAGCGACTGCGGTTCGCCGCCTCCCCGCTGGCCGAGCTGACCGCGATGCTGCACGTGCTTGCCGAACCCGGGCATCATCCGCAGCTCGCCGGCTGGGCCGGGGATGTCTGGGCCGGTCTGCGGCCTGAGCTGGTCGAGCGGTTGCGGGAGGCGGAGTTCCTCTGGCGTTCCTCACAAGCCGACTTCCTCATCCCCGCCCGACCTCGGCCGACCCTCGACGAGGAGTTGGACGACGTGGACCGGATCGACGACGAAACGTATGTGACCGCCGCGCTCGTCACCACGTGCGGCAGCAGCCGGGTCCACTTCGGCGCGCCGTCGCCGCTCGCCGACGCGACTGCGCGCGAGCGGGCCCTGGACCTGGCACAGGCCCGCGGCGCGCGGCAAGAGGCCTTCGCGGAACGGCTGCTCGCGGACCCGGGCGCCGTGCGGGCGCGGGTGCGCCACACCCTCGAACAGTGCGCCGAGGCCTTCTTCGACGCCGCCTGGGCGGGCGTCGCCGTGCAGCTCGCCACCGACCTGCGCCTGAAGAACGACCTGCTGAAGCGCCAGGGAATCGGGGCGGCACTCGCATCGGTCTCCGGCGCGGTCACCCTGGCACCGGACGGCGACTGCATCATCGTGGACAAGCTGCAGGACAAGGCGACCACCGCCCAGGGCATCGGGGTCACCTTCATCCCCAGCGTCTTCGGCCGCCCGCACCTGGTGGCGGTCCACGCGCCCGGGTGGCGGCCGGTGGTGCAGTACCCCGTGGCCGAGCCGAGTCCATCGGAGCCGGTATCGCTGGAAACGGTCACACGACGGCTGGAGGCACTCGCACATCCGGTACGGCTGCGGCTGCTGCGCACCCTGGCCCGCGGCCCGCACACCACAGGTGAGCTGGCCCACGCCTGGGAACTTTCACCCCCGGAGGTTTCCCGCCACCTCGCTGTCCTGCGCCGCGCGGGCCTGCTCACGGCCCGGCGGCACGGTCGTTATGTTCGTTACACCCTCAATCTTCCCGATCTGACGGCCCTCGGCGCCGACCTGCTGGCGGCCGTACTGCGCTGAGCAGCTTCGGTCTGCCAGAACGCGGGCGGGGGCGCTCCGGGACGGCGGATCCGGCGAAACGAGCCGCGCCGAGCTCAGTGCTGAAGGCGGGCGAAGGACGTACCCCACACGGACCTGCCCAGGACTGGAGGTGCGTGATCCGGTTCGCGCGGCTCAGCAGTCGTGGGGGTACGGTGATCGAAGGCGGTGCGTTGCGCTCCGTGGGCACAAAGATGCCGACCGCCGTCCGGCACGGCACGGCAGGCAGCGCCGAACCGACGCCGCTCGCGGCCCCGTACGCTCGGTGAGTGCGCCGGTTCGATTCGTGCCCACGGCCGCCGCACGCAACGGGTCGGAGAATCCGCCCGGACGCTCTCGGGAACGGAACGCTCGACGAAGGGTGCGCCATGAAGTTCACAGTCCTCGGGGGAAGCGGCCGGATCGGCACACAGGTGGTCGAACGGCTGACAGCGGACGGCCACGACGTCGTACCCGCATCGCTGTCCACCGGAGTCGACGTGATCAGCGGCAAGGGCCTGGCCCAGGTTCTCGAGAGCGCCGATACGGTGATCAACCTGACGAACTCCCCCGTGTTCGACGAGACTTCCATCGACTTCTTCGAAACGTCGATGAACAACATCGCGGTCGCGGCGGAGGCGGCCGGTGTCCGCCATCATGTGATTCTCTCGATCGTCGGCGTGGACCAAGTGCCGCAGCTCGACTACTACCGGGCCAAGGTCGCTCAGGAGAACGTCCTCGAGAACGCGCCCACGCCGTACTCGATCGTGCGCGCCACGCAGTTCTCCGAGTTCGTCGAACCGATCCTGGCCATGACGACCGACGGGGACACCGTCCGGCTGCCTTCCACCCCCGTGCAGCCGATCGCCGCCTCCGACGTCGCCGCGGCGGTCGTGAGGGCCGCCTGCGGCACCCCGTTGCAGGGCATCCGCAATGTCGCGGGCCCCGACATCTTCCCCCTCGATGAGCTGGGCCGGATCACCCTGGCCGCACGCCCGGACGGCCGCCACGTGGTCACCGACGACCAGGCGGGCATGTTCGCCGTGGTCACCGGAGACGTGCTGACCGCGCCGGAGGACGCCGACCTTGCCCCCACGCACTACAGGGACTGGCTTCAGCAGCCGCAGCAGGGCGCGCGCTGACGGCCCCGACGTGCCCCAGGGCCGCATATTCCGCACCGGCAAGGGTGTCGCGGCACGTCCGGGCGCGCGAGCGCTTCAGGTTGCCGAGGACGGGAACACCCCCGGCAACAATTGTGGCTGGCATGTGATCCAACACCACGCTTGCCTATGGCAGTTGATGGGAATAACCCTTGCTTCTCAGGGGGAACAAGGGGGGCTTGCTCATGACCGCGGGGGATCCGCAATGCCGCATTCCGGCCTATCCAGGCGTCGAGCGCTTCATCGACGCGTTCGACAAATTGGTGGTGCAGCCGCGGCGCAGGCGCAGCAGGGTGCCGGTCGTCCTGCTCAGTGAGCCGGGCAGCGGCAATGCCGGGCGCCAGATCGTCACAGGGCTGCGCTCACGGATGCGCGGCCGCAGCGAGGTCCTCGCCCCGCACGCGTACATCCCGCAGATCCCGGACGGGACCGACCCGCCGCCGCTCGAACTCTTCGAGCATCTGACCCTTCAGCTCGCCGAGACCATGCCGCCCGGCACCGGTGAACTACGGCTGCACAGCTACCGGTTGCTGCGCTCGGTCGTCACCGCGCCCGCCGTCGAGGGACTCATGGAGCGCCGCCACGCCGAGCTGCGCAACCACTGCTACGCGGAGCACCGCAACTGGTCCCGTACCGCCCAGACCCTGTGGTGGCTCGGCGGCCGCGACCAGGCCAGCGGTGGCACGCTGCTCGAGCTGCTGTGGAACTTCATCGCAGGCCCGCTGTTCCAGCGCCTGCCGCGCGCCTTCTACGGCTGGCGCGCCAACCGGCGCATGCTGGGGCGGGCTCGCAGCCGCAGCTGGTACGCGGAATGGGTGCGCCGTCAGCACGGCAGCCCGCCCACCGACTTCTTCCGCTCCGCGCTCGACCTCGTGCACGGCGAGCCCGCCAATGAGCCGGAGCGTATGGACCGAGTGCTGATGCACGCGCTGCTCGCCGACCTCGACCAGGCGTGCCGGACCCGTCTCTTCAACCCGTGGCGGCGACGCCGCGGCTCCCGCTTCGTGCTTCTCTTCGACGAGGCAGGGCCCGCCGACTCGCGCGTCCAGCGCTTCCTGCGTGAACTCCGCTCCGCCATGGAGGACTTGCGCTGCACCTCTGTGTTCGCGGTGGCGGGCGGCGTACGTTCGCTGGCGTCGCGCATCCCCGACATCGATGCCTCGGGCCTCGCCCACGCCGGCGCCGAGCTGATCAATATTGAGCGGCGCGGGATGTCGCCGGGTCAGCCGACCGGCATCGTCGTGCCGGTGGCTGAGGGACCCGAGGACGACCAGGCGGCGGTGTACTGGCTCGGCCGCTGGCCCACGCTGGTGACGCCGTCTCCGCACTGGGGGCCCGGGGCCGAGGTGGCCGGAGTGCTCGGCATCGGAACGCTCGCGCTCGCACTCGCCGCCGTCCTGTTCCTCGTACCGGACATCGGGAGCCGCGACAAGGACGACCCCTGCCAGGGCTCCACCTTCCTCGGCACGGACGGGCAGTGCGTCGGTGTCGCCGAAGGCGCGGCCGGCTTCGGCAAGGAGCCCAGTGAGCAGGCCGTACAGTCCGTGCTCCAGCAGATCGAGCGGCAGAACGAGGCGGTCGACAAGGAGCTCGCGGGCCGGCCCGGCGACGACCCGCGCCCCGGTCTCCGCACCATCGTCTACTTCGGCCCGCTCACCGGTGGCAAGGACGCCGAGGACCCGGTGCGCGGCGGCACGCTGGCGGAGCTGCGCGGCATCGCGCTGGCGCAGCAGCACATCAACGCCCAGGCGCTGCGTTCGGGCGAGCGCGTCCCGCTGCGGGTGCTCGCCGCCAACGCGGGTGACCGCTTCAAGGACGCGCCCGCCGTCGCCGACCGGATCGCGGAGCTCGCCGCGCGCGATCCGTCCATCGCGGGCGTCGTCGGTTTCGGGCAGAGCCGCCGCAATACGTACGACGCCATACGCACCCTCGACAAGGCCGGTATTCCGATGGTCGGCACCTCGGGCACCGCGGATGAACTCCTGGGCCAGGGCGAGCACTACTACCAGACGGCCGCCACTGATGCGCGGGCCGCCGAGCTGATGGCAGCGTTCGCGTCGAGCGCCGGGATGACCACGGGCGGGCAGAAGGCAAAGCGGGTGAGTCTCGTCGCCGACGCCACCGACGCGTACAGCAACAGCCTTGCCGCGTCCTTCCGTGCCTCGTACGGGCCGGGGCGTACCGACGTACTCCTCTACACCCCGACCGACGCACCGGAACCGGGACCGGTGCCGGGTGCGCTCGGCGGGCGGCCCGTGCCGACCGTGGAGGACCTGGCCCGCGAGGTCTGCCGTACCGTGCGTGAGGAGCCGCGGACAGCGGTGGTGTGGTCGGCGCGAGCCAGCCAGTTCCAGCTGTTCCTGGCCGAGATCGCCCGTATCTCCGGCGACTGCCCGAAGATCAGCGTGCTCGGCGGCGACGACGTCACCAACACGTTGACGGAAGAGCAGCGCCCCTGGGACGACTTCAAGGGCCTCACCCTTTTCTACGTCTCGCACGGCTACGCCCCCACGCTGGCGGCACGGAGCCCGGAGGCCGCGGCCTTCCTCGCCGCCTACGACCGCGCGTACGGCGGCGACCACAGCGCCAGGACGAAAGCCATGCGCGAGGACGGCCATGTCGCGCTCGCCTGGGACGCGTTGCGCTATCTCGCCGAAGGCATCGACCAGGCCTGGCGCACCACCGGAGGGCATGACGACCGCCTCGACCGCGGGCTGCTGCAAGGCGTGCTCTACCAGGGCCTGGGCGGCGGAGGGTTCGACGGCGCCACCGGCCGTATCGACGCGCACGGGGCGGCGGGCGGGGGACGGCTGACGGAGGACAAGCTGCTCGCGGTGCTCCGGGGCAGCAGCGGCGGCCCGGCGACCGAGCTGCTGTGCGGCACGGTGGCGCGCGGCGACAAACGCACGACGTGGGGGCCGAAGGGCGTGGAGCACCCGTGCCCGTAGCCGCGTCGGCTCACACGACGGCCTGGAGTGAGCACCCATGAACCCGGGGGCCGCGGTGGCCGGTGCTCTCCACGGCACCGCCTCGTACGCCTCTCGGCCAGGGGCCTGACTGCCCGGCTCGGAGCCGCGGGAAGCACCATGGCTTCCCGCGGTCCGAGCGGGCGGTCACCGACGGCAGTGGGCCCCGGCGGCAGTCGCCGACGCACGTGGACGGCGGCTGAGCCCGCGGGCCCCGGCGCGGGCGGACAGGCCGTCTGCTCCGTTGGTTACGGCGCCATCTCGTACGCCCCGGACAGTGCCTCGACGCGCTCCCAGACTCGCGCCGAACGCGCTTCGTCGACGACGGGACGCCGGACCGCGCCCAGCGCCCAGCGCTGCTGTTCCGCCGTGGCGGAGTCCTTGCCGTACAGCTCGACGGCGTGCGCGGAGAAGTCGCGTACGAGGACGGAGAACAGTTCGTCGAGCACGTCCTCCTCGAGCCCGGTCAGGCGTGCCTGTTCCAGGATCAGCTGGCCGTGCACCACCAGCGCGAACAACTGCCCGACGGCGAGAAGGAGATCGAGGTCGCGGCTCTGCTCCTCGCCGGGGGCCGCGGTGGTGACGAACTCGCACAGGGCGTCCGCCTGCTCACGGAAGCGGCCGACGTTGGGCACGGTGGCATAGGCGTCGTAGGCGGTGCGCCAGTCGTGGAAGCGCACGGAGCCCAGGCCGCGGGCCGGTCCCTGGTGGAAGAGGAAGGCGTCGTCGGCCGCGTCGAGGCGGGTCGGCACGGGCGCGTATTCGGCCGGGTCCAGCAGATGGTTGCGCATGAACTTGAGGATCAGCGCCAGGTTGACGTGGACCGTGCCCTCGAGCTTCGGGAGCCCCCGGATCTCGGAGGCGGCCTGGGCGAAGTAGGTGTCCTTCTCGAAGCCCTTGGCGGCGATGACGTCCCACATCAGGTCGATGACCTTCTCGCCCTCGGTGGTCACCTTCATCTTTGTCATCGGGTTGAACAGCAGGTAGCGGCGGTCGTCGGGGCCGGCGGACCGGAAATAGTCGACGGCCCGGTCGCTGAACAGCTTCATCCCGACGAGACGGACGTACGCGTCGGTCAGCTCGCGGCGCACGTGCGGGAAGGCGGTGACGGGGCGGCCGTAGAGGATGCGGTTGTGCGCGTGGGTGACGGCCTCGTACATCGCGTGCTCGCAGATGCCTATCGAGGCGGTGCAGAGGTTGAACTTGCCGACGTTGACAGTGTTGAGGGCGGCGTCGAACGCGGCGCGGCCGGTGTGCAGTACGTCGTCGGCGCCGACCGGGTAGTTGTCGAGGCGGAACTCACTGACGTACTTCGAGGAGTCGACGACGTTCTTCACAAGGTGGTACGCCGGGTGGCGGCTGTCGGCGGCGAAGAAGACATAGCCGTCGGGGCCCTCGATGTCGGTGCGGCGGCCGAAGACCGAGACGAGCCCGGCCGTATTGCCGTTGCCGATGTAGTACTTGGAGCCGCCGGCCCGGAAGCCGCCGTCACCGTCGGGCTCCAGCAGCATGTCGGTGGAGTAGATGTCGGCGCCGTGGGCCTTCTCCGACAGACCGAAGGCGAACACCTCACCCTGGGCGAGGAGTTCCGCCGCACGGGTGCGAGCGGCGGCGTTGTCGCTCTGCCAGACCGGTCCGAGACCGAGGATGGTGACCTGCCACGCGTACCAGTAGTCCAGGCCGTAGAAGCCGAAGATCTCGTTGAGGGCGGCGATCCGGGCGGTGTCCCACCGCTTGTCCTGCTGCCCCTCGGCGGCGGATGCCGGGGTCAGGAAGGTGGCGAACAGCCCTTCCTTGGCGGAGAACGCGAGGAAGTCCGCCAGCCAGGCACGGGAGCGGTAGTCCTCGATCAGCTTGCGCTTGCCGCGGTCCTCGAACCAGTCGACGGTGGCGCGCAGCAGCCTGCGGGTCTCGGGGTCGAAGTGTGCCGGGTCGTAGGTACGCGGGTTGAACAACAGCGGGTCGGCCATGGGTGTTCGCCTTTCCGGCTCGGGGGTTGAGGGATGCGCTCCGGAGAGCTTCAGGTACGTGAGGGCGGGTCAGGTCGTCGTCGGGGCAGGCGGGCGGTTTGCCGGCGCCGGATCAGCGATCGGGGCCGAGGCGGTGGAGGGTGGCGAGTACGTCGTCGAGCCAGGCGAGCGTCATCCGCTCGTACGCGATACCGCCGCGCAGCACGACGTGCTGGAGCTCCTGTCCGGCGTCGGTCGTTCCGGGGGCCTCGGGTCCGGTGAAGTCACGCAGCTCCCCCGCGAGATAGTGCGCGAGGCGGGAGGTGTGCGCCTGGTGGTGCCGCTCGACCTCGCGGATCAGCGCGGCCGGGTCGTCGAAGGCCGCGCCGCGGATCTTCACGGCGAGGTCGTGCCGCACGCTCTCGGGTTCGATCGGCTCGTGCAGCCACTGGGAGAGGGCGGCCCGGCCGGGCGCGGCGACCGAGTACTCCTTCTTGTCCGGCCGGGCCTGCTGGGGCACCTCGCGGACGTCGATCCAGCCGTCGCTCTCCATGCGCTTGAGTACGCGGTAGATCTGCTGGTGGGTGGCGGTCCAGAAGTAACCGATGGACCGGTCGAACCGCCGGGCCAGCTCATAGCCGGAGCCCGGCTTCTCCAGCAGAGAGACGAGGATCGCGTGTTCGAGCGCCATGCCCCGATCCTTCTATGCAACTCGTTGCATAGACAAGGCGCACTGCCAGGGTGAGACACGGCTCACCCCGGCGGCCGGGACGGAGCTGCGGCGCGCATGGACTGCTTCCGTGCATATGGGCCGGCTGGGCCGCTTCGAGCGGGAGCTGTTTCTGCTTCGCTGCGATTCCCTGAGGCGGGTGTCAGTGGCTGATGACAGTGTCGCCCGCGCTGCTTGACGACTTTCCTGGGCTCGTCCCGGGACCGACGCCGCCGGAGCACGCCGATCGCACGGGTGCGCCCGGCCCCGCCGAACACTGCGCAGGCCGGACGCCTGGGCGCACGCCCGGGCCCGGCACCTGGTGACGCGATCGACGCGGCTACTCGAACCGCGCGGTGTCGCCCGCCCCGCGGCGTACGATCTCGGGTTCGCCGCCGGAGAAGTCGATGACCGTGGTCGGCTCGGTGCCGCAGTCGCCCGAGTCGACCACGATGTCCACGACGTGGTCGAGCCGTTCCTTGATCTCCCAGCCCTGTGTCATCGGCTCGTCCTCGTCGGGCAGGATCAGCGTGCTGGAGAGCAGCGGCTCACCGAGTTCGGCGAGTAGGGCCTGAGCGACGGCATGGTCAGGAATCCGGACTCCGACCGTCTTCTTCTTCGGGTGCAGCAGCTGGCGCGGCACCTCCTTCGTCGCGGGAAGGATGAAGGTGTAACTGCCGGGTGTCGCTGCCTTGATCGCGCGGAACACGTCGTTGTCGACGTGCACGAACTGACCCAGCTGCGCGAAGTTCTGGCACACGAGGGTGAAGTGGTGACGATCGTCGAGGTTCCGGATCGACCGGATCCGGCTGATGCCGTCACGACTGCCCAACTGGCTTCCCAGCGCGTAGCAGGAGTCCGTCGGGTACACGACGAGCGCGCCGGATCGGATGCTGTCAGCCACACTGCTGATGGTGCGCCGCTGGGGATTCTCGGGGTGCACGTCGAAGTACTTCGCCATCCGCCGAGTCTAGGTGATCAGGACGTCGGCCCAGGTGACCAGGACGGCGCCGCCGGAAACCGAGAGCGTCCCGAGCCGAACGGCATCGTCCACGGCGCCCACGGCGCCTTCCTGGGCCACGCGGGTCTCGGCGTGCTCGCGGTCCGCCCAGGTCCAGGGGCTGCGCCACCCCTGCCATGGTTGGCGCAGCCTTGTACGTCTTAGTATGAAATGCGGAGATATAAGCGCATGGAACCGCCACAGCAGAGGGAGGATCCATGACTGCTGAGGCTGAGGCTCGAAGGACCGAAGAAGTCCCCGATGTGGCTCGAGGCCCGGGGAGCATCGGCGCTCCCCGGTATCTGCCGCTCTCCGAGCACGGGCTGATCGGGGATCTGCGCAGTGCCGCGCTGGTGGGGACGAACGGCACGATCGACTGGTACTGCTGCGGCCGTTTCGACGCGCCCAGCGTCTTCGCCTCGATCCTCGACGCCGAGAAGGGCGGCTCCTTCGAGCTCGCCCCTGATGTGCCGACCCGCACGAAGCAGTTCTATTTCCCCGACACCAACGTGCTCATCACCCGCTTCTTCGCGGAGGACGGGGTGGGCGAGATCCAGGACTTCATGCCGATCGTCGACGACTCGCGCGAGGCCGACCGGCACCGGCTGATCCGCAGGGTGGTCTGCGTCCGCGGATCACTGCCCTTCCATGCCTACGTGTCACCCCGCTTCGGCTACGGAGCCGACCCGCACACCATCCGTACCGAGCACGGCTGCCCGGTTTTCGAGTCGGCCTCGCTCGCCCTTGCGCTGACGTCGAGCGTGGCGGTCGAGAACGACGGCCGGGACGCATGGTCACTGTTCAAGCTGCACGAAGGTGAGAGCGCTGTCTTCGCGCTCGACCAGGTCGGGGGCGAGGTGACCCCGCGGCGTTGTGCCGTCGCCGAGGCGGAGGAATTGTTCGAGGCCACCGTGCGGTACTGGCGGCGATGGCTGTCCAGGTCGCGTTACCGCGGCCGCTGGCGCGAGATGGTCCACCGCTCCGCGCTGACGCTCAAACTGCTCACCTACGCACCGACCGGCGCCATCGTGGCCGCGCCGACGACGAGCCTGCCCGAGCAGATCGGCGGCGAACGGAACTGGGACTACCGGTACGCCTGGATCCGCGACGCGGCTTTCTGCGTCTACGCGCTGCTCCGGCTGGGCTTCACCGACGAAGCCCAGGCCTTCATGAAGTTCATGACCGAGCACCTCTACCTCTCGGACCCCAGCACGGGCCCACTGCAGATCATGTACGGCATCGACGGCCGTTGCGAGCTGCCCGAGCGCGAGCTGCCCCATCTCGAGGGCTATCGGGGCTCCGGCCCCGTGCGCGTCGGCAACGACGCCGTCGGCCAGTTGCAACTGGACATCTATGGCGCACTCATCGACTCGGTCTACCTCTACGACAAGTGGAGGGAGCCGATCTCCAGCGCGCACTGGGACACCGTCTGTGATCTGGTCGACTGGGTCTGCGAGAACTGGGACAAGCCCGACGAGGGCATCTGGGAGACCCGGGGCGGGCGCAAGGACTTCCTCTACTCGCGGCTGATGTGCTGGGTGGCGATCGAAAGGGCGATGCGGATGGCGCAGCGCCGGGGGTTGCCGGCCGACATGGTGCGCTGGGCCGGGACACGCGACACGATCTACCGGCAGATCATGCGGCGCGGCTGGTCGGCCGAGCGGAACGCGTTCGTCCAGCATCTTGACGGCAATGTCCTCGACGCCTCCGTACTGATGATGCCGCTGGCCAAGTTCATCTCCCCGACCGACCCGAAATGGCTCTCCACACTGGACGCGCTGGGCGAGGAACTGGTCTCCGACTCGCTCGTCTACCGCTACGACCCGCAGGCCAGCCCGGACGGGCTGCGGGGCGAGGAGGGCACGTTCTCGATCTGCTCCTTCTGGTACGTCGAGGCGCTCAGCCGCGCCGGGCGCCTGGAAGAGGCCCAGCTGGCCTTCGAGAAGATGCTCACCTACGCCAACCACCTCGGCCTGTACGCCGAAGAGATCGGCCGCACGGGCGAGCAGAGGGGCAATTTCCCGCAGGCGTTCACGCATCTGGGGCTGATCAGCGCGGCCTTCAACCTCGACCGGGCGCTGGGCTGAACGGCGCCCCTGCCCGCGGTCCCGCCCGCCGCGCAACAGCCCCGGACCCTTCGGTTCCGTGTCCGGTGGCGCGGCGTCACGTCCTGACCTGGACGAGCGCGTGCGTACCGCTGGTCCGCCAGGCACTGCCTGTCGTTTCCAGCTCCGCCTGCGTATGTGGGGCGAGCCCGGTGATGACGTCGGACTTCAGTGTCCGCAGCGCGGCGACCGGTCCGGGGAAGTACGCGGTGACTTCCGCGAAGGGCGTGGTGGCAGGCCAGTGGCGGTCGCCGACGAGCCGGCGGTAGTTCAGGTCGCCCTTCATGACGGTCACAGCGGCGGAGGCGAAGTCCTCCCCGAGCCCGACCGGCATGTCCGGGTACGGGAATGGCGCGCACGCGAATGGATGGCTGCGCAGGACGAGACGTCCGCCGCTCACCGCCTGCCGCAGCCGCTCAGCGATCTCCGATGCCTGTCCGGGGGCCGTGGACATCCGTGCCAGACAGTCGAGCACGTCGGAGGTGGTGGCGTCGGAGACGTAGTACGGATACGGCTTGATGTGCAGGCTCACCGACGAGGCGCGGTCCGTGGTGAGCAGATGGTCGGCGAGAACCAGATCGGGCAGCAGCTCCGGTCCGGCATTGTCGGCGACCAGGCACACCTTTCCCGGACGTCGGCCGTCCAGCAGGTTCCAGAACGCCGCCGTGTCGTCCACGACGAGCCCTGTCGCGCGCTCTCCCAAACCGGAGTCACCGGCGGACAGTTGGAAACCGAGGTCGGCCCTGTTCCCCCAAAGTGACGCGTGCAGCAGCGTGGTGTCCCGCTGCACTGCCGGAAGACGGGGGATCTCGTCGAGGGCAGCGAGCTCGGCGTCCAGGGTCGCGCCCATGAGCTCGGCGCGTTTGAAGGGTGCGAACGGGTCGATGCCCTTCCACGGCCCGGGAGCGAAGTAGCCCAGCGCGGCCAGCAGCTTTCGGTAGAAGTAGCTCTCCGCCCAGAGGAACGGTACGTCCGCCCAGCGACGCCCGATATGGCCCTCGCCCCACTGCCTCCACTGAGCGGCATCCGGTTCGGTGTCGTCGAGAGCCTCGACGACACCTCCCTCGGCGGTCTCGCGCAGCAGGGCATCCAGCGCGTGCTGCTGTTCCGCGGGATAGGCGGTCGCCTGGCGTACGCGCTCGATCAGCGCAGGGTGCCGGTCATGGAGCACGCCCCAGGCGAAGGAGCCGACGACATTGCTGACCACGACCGGGGCGTGGCCCACATCGGCCGGAGTTGGTTGCGACATGCTCGGCGGACTCCCTCTGTCGACGCCGCGGACGGACACGCGAGCGGCATCACCGTACGCCGCGTCCGGTCAGAGGCTGACCTTCACGGCGAGTGTGCCGTCACCCGGCTCCTGCTCCACGACACCGATCCGGCCGGCAGCACGTACATCGGAATCGACCAGTGAGAATCGGTCGAGGTCCGCGCGGGAGCCTGTGATGGTTGCCTTCGCCACATCGGCACGCATGGACACCTGCGCCTCCGACTTGGCCTTGCGGACCGCCGCGATGACCTTGGACGCGGTCGACAGCAGCTCACCGTCCGCGCCGTCGGCAAGTTGTCGGATCTTCTCCGCGGAAGGCCAGCCCGCACGGTGGACGGAACCCTGCATCCACCACGACCAAACCTCTTCCGTGACGAAGGGCAGAACAGGAGCGAACAGGCGCAGCAATGTGTCCAGAGCCGTCCTCAGCGCCGCTCGGGCCGATTGAGTACCCGTCGCGTCGTCCTGCTCGCCGTAGGCTCGGGCCTTCACCAGCTCGAGGTAGTCGTCGCAGAAGCGCCAGAAGAACTGCTCCGTACACTCCAGGGCGCGCGCGTAATTGAAGTCTTCGAACGCGTCGGTGGCTTCGTCAACGGTCGCCGCGAGCTCGGCGAGCATCGCCCGGTCCAGCGGCTCCGTCACCTCTGCCGCTTCGGGCGCGTCACCGAAGCCCAGGACGAACTTGCCGGCGTTGAGGATCTTCATCGCGAGGCGGCGGCCGACCTTCATCTGCCCGATATCGAAGGCGGTGTCGGTGCCGGGCCGCCCGCAGGCCGCCCAGTAGCGGACGGCGTCGGAGCCGTGCCGGACGAGCAGATCGGCCGGGGTGACCACATTTCCCGTGGACTTCGACATCTTCTTGCGGTCCGGGTCGAGGATCCACCCCGAGATCGTGGCGTGCTTCCAAGGCAGCACACCGTGCTCGGCGTGTGCGCGAACGACGGTGGAGAACAGCCAGGTGCGGATGATCTCGTGCGCCTGCGGCCGCATGTCCATCGGGAAGACCCGCTCGAACAGATCGGGGTCCTTCAGCCGACGGCCGGCGATCTGCGGGGTGAGTGAGGAAGTCGCCCAGGTGTCCATGACGTCGGGGTCACCGATGAAGCCGTCCGGCTTGCCACGCAGCTCTTCCGCATACCCGGCAGGCGGCTCGGCGCTGGGATCGACGGGCAGCAGCGCCGAGTCCGGAACGATGGGCCTGTCGTATGCCGGACTGCCCTCCCCGTCGAGCGGATACCAGAGCGGGATGGGCACGCCGAAGAACCGCTGCCGACTGACGAGCCAGTCGCCGTTGAGTCCGCTGACCCAGTTCTCGTACCGCACCCTCATGTGCTGCGGGTGCCAGTTCAGTTCATTGCCCCGCTGAAGGAGTTCCCGGCGCAGGGGGACGTCCCGGCCGCCATTGCGCAGATACCACTGACGGGTGGTGACGATCTCGAGCGGCTTCTCGCCCTTCTCGAAGAACTTCACCGCATGCGTGATCGGGCGGGGCTCGCCCTCCATCTCGCAGCCGGTACGCAGCATCGCCACGATGCGCTCCCGCGCTGTGTACGCCGTGGCACCGGCCAGTTGCTCGTAGGCGGCGCGTGCCTGCACCGAGTCCAGGCCGGCGGGCGGCTCAGCAGCGAAGCGTCCGTCCCAGCCGATCACCGGACGGGTCGCCAGCTGTAGCTCGCGCCACCACGTCACGTCGGTGGTGTCGCCGAAGGTGCACACCATGGCGATTCCCGAGCCCTTCTCCGGGTCGGCGAGCTTGTGCGCGACGACGGGCACCTCGACGCCGAAGACCGGGGTACGCACGGTGGAGCCGAAGAGGTCCTGGTACCGCTCGTCATCGGGATGCGCGACCAGTGCCACACAGGCGGGCAGCAGCTCGGGACGGGTCGTCTCGATCATGACCTTGGCGCCATCGGCGCGGTGAAAGGCCAGCCGGTGGAAGGCGGCAGGGCGTTCACGGTCCTCAACTTCGGCCTGGGCGACGGCCGTACGGAAGGTGACATCCCACAGCGTCGGGGCCTCCGCCATATAGGCCTCGCCGCGCATGAGGTTGTTCAGGAAGGCGAGCTGCGAAGTCGCGCGGGCTTCGCCATCGATGGTCTGGTACGTCCTTGTCCAGTCCACCGACAGGCCCAGCCGGCGCCACAAGTCCTCGAATGCCCGCTCGTCCTCGACGGTCAGCCGCTCGCACAGCTCGATGAAGTTACGCCGGGAGATCGGGATCTGCTGCTTGCCGGACTTGGCCGGCGGGGTGAAGCCGGGGTCGTACGGGAGTGCCGGGTCGCAACGGACGCCGAAGTAGTTCTGGACGCGCCGCTCGGTCGGCAGTCCGTTGTCGTCCCACCCCATGGGGTAGAAGACTTCCTTGCCGAGCATTCGCTGATAGCGGGCGATCGCGTCGGTGTGCGTGTAGGAGAAGACGTGCCCGACGTGCAAGGAGCCGCTGACAGTAGGTGGCGGGGTGTCGATGGAGAACACCTGGTCACGCGTCTTGGAGCGATCGAAGACGAATACGCCCTGCTCGTCCCACCGTCGAGACCACTTTTCTTCCAGCCCTTCAAGGCTGGGCTTCTCGGGCACGCCACTACGGCGGTGGGTGAACGTCATACGTCCGCATGCTATCCGCGTCCAGGGCCTGATCTTCTGGCATTTTCGACCGCTCACGATCCGCGACGCGGCCGTGGCCGTGCGGTTCACGACCCTGCCGTCGGCCGGGCAACTGCGGCGTTTCCCCGGCCGACGCCAGTGGATTGCCAGAGCGCACGTGCGCTCCGGCAATCCTCGTCGGTGTCGAGGTCAGCGAACAGGTGGGCGGGCCGTCGGAACCGGCTGCGTCGGTTGCGGGCGAGCCTACGCACCATGAACGACATCGTCCGGCAGCGGTTGCGGCACCGGCCGGACACAGCCGCGCGCTGACGCCCGCGGAGCGTCGGCAACCCGCGAGCCGGGGGCACCACACCCTCTCAGCACACCGGGACGCTCAGCGCACCGGGATGATGTCGGGGGCGCCGAGCCGTACCGCGTCGGCCGTCTGGTCGTCCGGCTGCTGCTGAGCCTCGCGTTCGGCCGCCACCCGCTTCAGGTAGTGGTCGACCTCGCGGTCCCGGCGCGCCCGGTCCCACCCCAAATGAGGTGCCATGAGGTCGGCGACGGTACGCGCCGCGTCCACTCCGCGGTCCCAGGACTCGATCGAGATCCGGGTGCGCCGGGCGAGCACATCCTCCACATGGCGGGCCCCCTCATGGGTCACCGCGTAGACGGCCTCGACGCGCAGATAGTCGTCGGAACTCGGCAACGGCTCACCGAGCGAGGGGTCGGCCGCGACCATGGCGAGCAGCTCGTGCAGCAGGGAGCCGTAGCGGTTCAGCAGGTGCTCGATGCGGGCGACATGCAGCCCGGAGCGCTTGGCGAGTTTGTGCCGGGAGTTCCACAGGGCCGGATAGCCGTCGGCGCCGAGCAGCGGAACGCGCTGCGTGACGCAGGGGGCCACCTTCTCGTCCAGACCGCGGGCCGCCTCGTCGACCGCGTCCTTGGCCATAACGCGATAGGTCGTGTACTTACCGCCGGCCACCACGACGAGCCCGGGAACCGGGTGCGCGACCAGGTGCTCCCTGGACAGCTTGCTGGTCTCCGCGGCCTCGCCGGAGAGGAGCGGCCGAAGACCGGCGTAGACGCCCTCGACGTCCTCTGCGGCCAGCGGTGTGGCCAGAACACGGTTGACATGATCCAGCAGGTAACTGACGTCCCTGGAACTCAGCGCGGGATGAGCCTTGTCCAGGGTCCAGTCGGTGTCGGTGGTCCCGATGATCCAGTGCCGCCCCCAGGGGATGACGAACAGCACGCTCTTCTCGGTGCGAAGTATCAGTCCGGTGCGGGAGATGATCCGGTCACGCGGCACCAGCAGATGCACGCCCTTGGAGGCGCGGACGTGGAACTGGCCCCGGGTGCCGGCCATGGCCTGGGTGTCGTCGGTCCACACACCGGTCGCGTTGATGACCTGCTTGGCCCGCACCTCGGTCTCGTCGCCGGTCTCCAGGTCCCTGACCACGGCTCCCACCACCCGCTCGCCCTGACGCAGGAAGCGGCTGACGCGGGTGCGGTTGGCGGCCAGCGCCCCGTAGGCGGCTGCCGTGCGCGCGAGGAACATGGTGTGCCGGGCGTCGTCGACCTGGGCGTCCCAGTACAGGATCGCGCCGACCAGGGCGTCGGAGCGCAGAGCGGGCGCCTCGCGCAGAGCCTGGCGCTTGAGCAGGTGACGGTGACGGGGCAGGCCGCTGGAGGTGCCGGAGGCCGCGGCCATGACGTCGTAGAGCAGCACGCCCGCGCCGACGTACGGACGCTCCCGGAACCGGTGCTGCAGCGGGTAGAGGAACGACACCGGCCGCACCAGATGCGGGGCCAGGAGCTGGAGGAGCAGTCCTCGCTCCTTGAGGGCTTCGGCGACCAGCCGGAAGTCCAGCATCTCGAGGTAGCGCAGGCCGCCGTGAATCAGCTTGCTGGAGCGGCTGGATGTGCCCGAGGCCCAGTCCCGGGCTTCGACGAGGCCGACGCTCAGGCCCCGGGTGGCGGCGTCGAGGGCTGCCCCGGTGCCCACGACACCGCCACCGACGACGAGGACGTCCAGCTCGCCCTCCCCCATCCGAACGAGGGCCTCCGCGCGTGCCTCGGGAGAGAGAGCCACCGGATTCGCCATCGGTTTCCTCCTCGTGCTGCGGTCGCGCGCCGCGCGTGACCGGGGGCGCCCCGGATGGGCGCCCCCGGCGGAGGCCTACTCGACCTTGGCCCAGTCGAGTGTGCGCTCGACCGCCTTCTTCCAGCCCTCGTAGCCTTCCGCGCGCTGCTCCTCGGACCACGCGGGCTCCCACCGCTTGGACTCCTGCCAGTGGGTGCGCAGCTCGTCGGCGTCCCGCCAGAAGCCGGTGGCCAGACCGGCCGCGTAGGCGGCACCGAGCGCGGTGGTCTCGGCGACGACCGGGCGGCTGACCGGTACGCCGAGGACATCGGCCTGGATCTGCATGCACAGGTCGTTGGCCGTCACGCCGCCGTCGACCTTGAGCACGTCCAGGTGGACGCCGGAGTCCTGCTCCATGGCCTCCACCACGTCGCGACTCTGGTAGCAGATGGCTTCCAGGGTGGCCCGCGCCAGGTGGCCGTTGTTGTTGTACCGCGCGAGGCCGACGATCGCGCCGCGGGCGTCGGAGCGCCAGTACGGGGCGAACAGGCCGGAGAACGCGGGGACGAAGTACATGCCTCCGTTGTCGTCGACGGTACGGGCGAGACGCTCGCTCTCGGCGGCATCGTTGATGATCTTCATCTGGTCGCGCAGCCACTGCACCGCGGACCCGGTGACCGCGATGGAGCCCTCCAGGGCGTAGATCGCCGGGCTGTCGCCGAACTGGTACGCCACGGTGGTGAGCAGGCCGTGCTGTGAGCGGACCAGTTCGGTGCCGGTGTTGAGCACCAGGAAGTTGCCGGTGCCGTAGGTGTTCTTGGCTTCGCCCGGCGCGTAGCAGACCTGCCCGACGGTTGCCGCCTGCTGGTCGCCGAGCACCCCGGTGATGGGGATGGCGGTGCGCAGCGGCCGGGAGGAACGGGTCTCGCCGAATGCCTCCCGGTGGGAGGACGGGCTGATGGTGGGCAGCATCGCCCGGGGAACGTCGAAGAAACCCAGCAGCTCGTCGTCCCAGTCGAGGGTCTCCAGGTTCATCAGCATCGTGCGGCTCGCGTTGGTCACGTCGGTGGCGTGGATGCCGCCGTCGGGGCCGCCGGTGAGGTTCCACAGGACCCAGCAGTCCGTGTTGCCGAAGAGGGCATGGCCCTTCTCCGCCGCCTCGCGCACTCCGTCGACATTCTCCAGAATCCACTGGATCTTGCCGCCGGAGAAGTAGGTGGCCGGCGGCAGCCCCGCCTTGCGGCGGATGACATCGCCCTGCCCCGACCGTTCCAGGGCGGCCGCGATGGAATCGGTGCGGGTGTCCTGCCAGACAATGGCGTTGTAGTAGGGGCGGCCGGTGCGGGGGTCCCAGACAACGGTTGTCTCGCGCTGGTTGGTGATGCCGATCGCCGCCAGGTCGGACGCGGACAGGTTCCCGTGCCGCAGGGCGTTCTGTATCACCGAGTTGGTGCGTTCCCAGATCTCCACCGGGTCGTGCTCGACCCACCCCGAGCGCGGGAGTATCTGAGCGTGCTCCAGCTGGTGCTTCGCGACTTCGTTCCCGTCGTGGTCGAAGATCATGAAACGTGAGCTGGTGGTTCCCTGGTCCACTGCGCCGACGAAGTCCGCCATGGCATGCCGCCTCTCCTCTGGGATGGACTGGGTTGCGGCCTCGCGCCGGGCCGGTCAGGGCTCGGGGGTCGGGACGCGTCCGGGGGGCTCCGGCTCCGCGGTCGGCAGGAACCGGCCGATGAAGAACTTGTACAGGAATGCGCCGAGCACGCCGCCGATCAGCGGACCGATGATCGGCACCCAGAAGTAGAAGTTCCCGTATTGATCTCGCCACGCTCCGCCGTACCCGGTGATGAAGCTGGCCAGTCGGGGACCGAGGTCACGTGCGGGGTTGATCGCGTAGCCCGCGTTGGTGCCCCAGGCCATACCGATCCCCACGACGACCAGGCCGATGATGAAGGGGGCCAGGTTGGCGCCTGGGGGCGTGTTGAGCAGGTCTGTGATCGCCATGATCAGCAGCAGCAGGATCGCGGTGCCGATGATCTGGTCGCGGAACGCACCCCATTCGCCGACCGGCAGATTCGGGTTGCCGTTGGCGGGCAGCGTGGAGAAGACGATTTGCGTCTTGAGGGTGTGGCCTGGGTCCGCCTTCGCCAGCGCCTCGGTGTAGTTCCAGCGCACGATCAGGGCTGCTACGAAGGCGCCGGCCAACTGCGCCAGCGCGTAAGGAGCCACCTTGCTCCACGGGAAACCCCTGAACGTCGCCAGGGCCAGGGTCACCGCGGGGTTGAGGTGAGCACCACTCAGGCGCGCCGCCACATAGACACCGAGGGTGACGCCGAGGCCCCATGCCCAGGCGATGCTGTCGTGGTTGCCGAGGCCGCCCGGGGGGTCCGTCAGGGCTCCGCCCGCGACCACTTGGGCCACCACGCCGCAACCGAAGAGGATAAGGATCATGGTGCCGGCGAATTCGGCCGAAAGTTCGCCGATCAACCCTGATCTTTTGAGTCGCTCAGCCATGGAAGCCCGCTTCCCGCCGGCCAGGGACCGGCCGTCAACTGCCCGATTCCTCCACATATCAGCATAGGACGATCAAGGGCAAGCCGCACGCACAGGGGTGACGAGAGGCGGCACCTGGGCTACGGCGCTCCCGGCACTGCCAGGTACCGATGGGGCCAGTGCGGCCGGCGGGAAAGGGGTCTAGACCACGACGGGTAGCTTCGGCTCCCTCCAGAAACCGGCAGAGCGCCGCCGGCCGGCGGAGACGTAGGCCCTGCCGGTCGGCGGCCCCTCTGGCGCTCAGCTGTCCTTGGCCGCGGGCTCCAGCACAAAGACGGGGATCTCCCGGTCGGTCTTCTTCTGATACTCGGCGTAGTCGGGGTACGCCTCGACTGCCCGCTCCCACCACACGGTCTTCTCGTCCCCGGTCACCTCACGGGCCGTCATGTCCTGACGCGTCGGGCCGTCCTGCAACTCGACCCGGGGGTCGGCGACGACGTTGTGGTACCAGACCGGGTGCTTCGGAGCGCCTCCCAGCGACGCGACCACCGCGTAAGTGCCTTCGTGCTCGACCCTCATGAGCGGCGTCTTGCGGAGCTTGCCGCTCTTGGCGCCCCTGGTCGTCAGGAGGATGACGGGCATCCCCCGCATCGTCGTTCCCTTGGTACCGCCGGAGCTCTCGAAGAGCTCAACCTGGTCGCGGACCCATTTCTCGGGGCTCGGCTCGTACTCACCCTCAAGAGGCATGTCACTCATCCGATCGTCGGAGTCACGTACAGGGCTCAACGCCCCGGGCCAAGGCAATCATCCCGCCGGACGTTCGTAGCGGAGCAGCACGGTCCGAGCGTCGAAAGACCGCGACTCGACGAACTCGAGATTCAGCCGCTCCTTCCCCTGCAGGAAGAGCGGCCTGCCGCCGCCCAGGACCACCGGGTGCACGACGATGTGGTACTCGTCGATCAGGCCGAGCTCCGTGAGGGCCGCCGGCAGCGTGGAACCACCGGTCAGCAGCAGGTCCTTGCCCGGGCTCCGCTTCAGGGCGGCGACCTCTTCGGCGAGGTTTTCGCCGATCACCCGGACGTTTCCCTCCGGCTGTTGCAAGGTCCTGGAGAAGACGATCTTCGGAGTACGGCGCCAGACCGGCGCGAAGGCGAGGTCGTGCGGGTCGTCGGAGATCGACTCGGCGTCGGGCCAGTAGCCGGACATCATCTCCCAGACCACACGCCCATAGAGGAAGGTGTCGACGCGCGCCTGCAGGCCGTCGCCGTACGCGCCGAGCTCGGGCCCGAGCACCGGCCAGTCGAAGGCTCCCCCGGGCCCGTCGATGTGTCCGTCGAGCGAAGAGTGGACGAAGTAGATGATCTTCCTCATGGCCGTTCCTCCTGGTGCGTGGCGCGCCCTTTGGACGCCTTCACCGGTATGTCGAACGGGGTCGTGCCCGATCGACATACCGAGGGAAAGATCTTCCGCGAGGGCGCTGCAACGGCATTGCAACCTCGCAGGTGCTCTGCTGGCGGGATGACTGATGCCCCGCGCGTGGAGCTGACCCCCTCGGCCGCCGATCTGTTGCGGCGGCTGAGGGCGGCCCACGGTCCGTTGATGTTCCACCAGTCGGGCGGTTGCTGCGACGGCAGCGCGCCCATGTGCTACCCGGAGGGTGAATTCCGTACGGGCGCGTCCGACGTCCTTCTCGAGGACCTCCGGGTCGACGGCGTCGAGGAGTCCGTCTCCTTCTGGATGTCCCGGAGCCAGTACGAGGTCTGGAGCCACACCCGGCTCATCGTCGATGTCGTCGAGGGCCGGGGCAGTGGTTTCTCGCTGGAGGCGCCGGAGGGAGTGCGGTTCCTGATCCGGTCGCGCGTCGTGGGTACCTGAGGCGTCAGCCGCGGTGGCGTGCCCATGAGCCGTTTCCGGCGCCGCTCGCAGGTGCGGAAGTCGACGGCGGTCGGATACCAGGCGATGCTGGTACGCGTGAATGCCCCCACTCGCGGCGCCTGGCTGCGCTCCGGAATAAGCCGTAACGGCGGACCCCTGCAGGAGAACGAGCAGGTGGTCTGGCTCCAGATCGACGCCTACTACGCGGACAGCCGCGGCTTCGCCGGCATCACCACGTACGACGGCGCCGATGTCCGCTTCCACCACGATGTCGGGACGCCCGGTGAGGATGTGGGAACCCTTCAACGCGACGGCGACCGTCTGATCGAGACGGGTACGAACCCGGACGGCAGCACGTTTCGCGAGGTGTGGACGCCGCTGGTGGACAGCGAGGAAGAGTGCGGGTCCTGGCGGGTCGGCGAGGCGCAGATCGTCCGCGTCGGCACCCATGTGGTGCATGTGGATGCCGACGGCGGAGGCTACTTCGAACTGCCGCCGGACGTCGAAGTGCCTCCGCAGATCACGGTCTGAGGCTGCCCACCACATTGGCGGTGGCCGCGATGCCTTCCTGAATGGTCGGCGCCATGCTCGTGCCCGCGAGGAAGAAGCCGAGCAGGGCACAGACCACCGCGTGGGACATCTTCAGTCCGCCGTTCCGCACAAAGATCACCGCGAGCACCAGCAGAAACAGCACCACCGAGATCGAAATGGCCATCGCCAACCTCCTCCGCCGCCGCGCCGGAATTGCGGCATTCGGCCGTCAGTCTGGCGTAGTGGACGGCCCATACGGCCGACTGGCGTGTCCGCCGTTCGGGTGGTCTGTGCCGGGTGACCTCGACGGGGAGCGGTGCCGGATGCGGACTCCGAACGCGGCCGGCGGATCTCGCCGAAGCCCGCGGCACGGTCCACACCCACCCAGCGGCACGGTCCACCCCCACAGCGGACGGACGGGAGCTCACTCATGGACGGGAGCTCACTCATCGCGGCCATGGCCGCTATACCGGCTATGGCCGCGACAGGAGCACAATCGAGTAAGGGGGGAACCAGAAACAGCTCCGCCCGGAGGTTGTCGGATGCCACGGAACCGGGCCCCGTCCCGCTACGCCCCTGATCAGGGACTCACCACCCGCATGGTGACGACGATGTTCCTGATCGGGCTGCTCTATGTCGTCTTCGTGGGCGCCCTGCTGGCGATCCTCCGAAGCTCGTGGCCGATCATTCTGCTGATCGCAGGTGGTCTGTTCATCGCGCAGTTCTGGTTCAGCGACCGGATCGCGGCCTTCAGCATGGGCGCCCGCGAGGTCACGCCCGAGCAGGCGCCGGAGCTGCACGGCGCCGTCGACCGTATCTGCGCGCTCGCCGACATGCCCAAGCCCCGGGTCGCGATCGCCCACAGCGATGTGCCGAACGCCTTCGCCGTCGGCCGCAATGAGAAGACCGCGCTGGTCTGCGCCACCACCGGTCTGCTCCGCCGGCTGGAGCCGGAGGAGCTCGAGGGCGTTCTCGCCCACGAACTGTCGCACGTCGCCCACCACGATGTCGCCGTCATGACGATCGCGTCGTTCCTCGGTGTGCTGGCCGGCGTGATGACCCGTATCGCCGTGTGGGGCGGCTTCGGCCGGGCGGGCGGCAGCCGCGACAGCAACACCGCGATCGCCGTGCTCCTGATACCCGTGATCAGCGCCGTCGTCTATGTGATCAGCTTCCTGTTGACCAGGCTGCTCTCCCGCTACCGCGAACTGTCGGCCGACCGCGCCGCCGCCCTGCTGACCGGCCGTCCCTCGGCGCTCGCGTCCGCGCTCACCAAGGTGACGGGCGAGATGGCGAAGATCCCGACGCAGGACCTGCGCAAGGCGGAGCCGTTCAACGCCTTCTGGTTCGCCCCGGCGTTCTCCTCCAAGGAGAGCCTGAGCCGCCTGCTGTCCTCGCACCCGACGCTGGAACAGCGCCTGGACCAGCTGGGCAAGATCTCGACGCAGCTGTCCCGCCCGTAACGGCCCCACGACGATGACGGACGACTGACAGAGGTACCGCTGTGGGACTCCTCGACACGATCCTCGGCCGCAGCAGGCCGGTACGGCCCAACCTCGACCAGCTCTTCGGCCTGCCCGCCGCCGCCATCACCCTCCAGGCGGGCGCAGGCTTCACGCCGACCGGCATCGGCTCGGTGTGCTTCGCCAGCGTGGAGGGCGGCGCCTTCGCGCAACTCCAGGAGGACGTACGGGAGCTGCTCGACGCCGACACCGACCGGGGAGGCATCCCGGTCGAGTTCAGCCAGGACGCGTACAGCTACACCTGGCTCCTCGCCCGCCACCCCGCCGACGACACGGCCTCACTGGTCAATGACCTGCACGCGGTCAACACCCTGCTCCAGGACGCGGGCTTCGGCCCGCAGCTGCTCTGCTCCCTGATCACCTTCCGCGAGACGTCCGGCGAGCGCCCGCTGGCGCTCGTCTATCTCTACAAGCGCGGCACCTTCTACCCCTTCGCGCCGCTCGCCGGGGCGAAGGAGAAGCGCGACAACGCCCTGGAACTGCAGACCAGGGCGCTGCTCACGGACGATCTCCGCATCGAGACGGACCTGGCCCGCTGGTTCCCGGTCTGGGGCGCGCCCGGCCTCGGAGGTCCGATGCCGTAGCCCGGCTACCGGCCCCGGGCGCGGAGGAAGCGCTCGAGCGCGGCCAGATCGTCCGTATTGATGTGGTCGACACGGGCGGCGAGCAGCTCGGTCCACACAGCGTCGCGGTCCGGACCGGCCACGTCGGGCGTCGCCCAGAACCGGACGCGCTGCCCGTGGTCATGGGCGTCGGCGACGATCGAGTGCAGCTTCTGCCGCTCGGCGGCCGGGAATCGGCCGGTGCCCAGCCAGCTGAAGCTCTGCGTCCAGTTGCTGGAGATCAGCGGGACGAAGGAGGCGGGGGCGGAGGTGCCGAGGTCCTCGAGGCGGCCGTCGTAGAAGGCGTACCGTACGCGCTGTGCCTCCATGGGTACGCGGGCGGCGCGGTCGCCGGAGATGACCGGGGTGACAGCGCCGAGGCGGACATGGCCGTAGGCGCAGGTGCTGAGCATCCGCCGGTAGTGACGCAGCTGACGGTCGAGTTCCAGATAGGCGGCGGCGCCGTCCGTCTTGATGTCGACCAGCAGTTGGACCGGCCGCCGGTAACCGCGGTACACGGAACCATGGTTGGCCTTCACCCGGGTCAGCAGCGGGTCGAGGTAGAGCGAGCGCAGAGTGCGGGTCGGGTCGAGGTCCGCCGGCTCATGGGCGACGAGCAGCTCGCCGTTCACCAGGAAGACGTCGGCCTCCACGCTGGTGAAGCCGTGTGACAGGGCGTCGTGGAGGGGCCGTTCATGCAGGTAGTCGTTGTGGGCGTGGGCCCGGCGGAGCGGCTGCGGGCCGGTGCGCCCGCCGTGCTTCTCGGCGGCCCGCGCCTGCGCGGGCACGGCGACGGCGCCGGCCAGCGCGGCGGCGAGGGTGGTGACGGCTCTGCGACGGGTGGTCAGCACGATGGTGCCTCCGGGCTCTGCGGGTCGGGAGGGACATCGGTGAGTATCCGCCCGGGGCAGCCCAAGTGGCAGAGCAGCGCGAAGAGTTCGGCCACCCGTCACCTACTGCTCAGCGTGGCCTCGGAGTGCGGGAACTCGTCGTCCAGCGGCCGGGTCGTCCCGGCCCGCGTTGTCGCCAACGGGTCGGGGGCGTGGCGGAGCCGGGTGGTGAACGGCGGGATCTCGTCGGGCGCCTGCAGTGACGGGCGGCGCGGGCCGTCCCATTGCGCCGCTCACGCGGAGTGGAGTTCCGGCAGCATCGAGCAGGCCGCCGCGCCGATGGTCGGCGCGGCGGCCCGAGTTGCCGTGAACAGTGCCTGGGTGCCGGCCCCCTACGGAGCCTGCAGGTCGACCAGTGCGGCCAGCGCCTCCTTGTGACGGCCCGGCGTGCCCAGGGCGATCTCGTCGGACTTGGCGCGCTTGAGGTACAGATGCGCGGGGTGTTCCCACGTCATACCGATACCGGCGTGCAGCTGGACGCACTCCTCGGCCGCGCGCACGGCCACCCGGGAGCAGTATGTCTGCGCGACGGCCACCGCGAGGGCGGCGTCGGAGCTGTCCGTGGCGAGGGCGTCCGCCGCGTTACGGGCCGCGGCACGGGCCGAGACGACCTCGAGCCACACCTGAGCCATGCGGTGCTTGAGCGCCTGGAACGAACCGACGGGCCGGTTGAACTGGTGACGCTCGCGGGTGTGACGGACTGTCTCCTCCAGGCACCACTCTGCGAGTCCGAGCTGCTCGGAGGCGAGCAGCCCGGCCCCGGCGAGCAGTCCGCGGCGTACGGCCTTCTCAGCGGTCTCGGCGTCCGCAAGGTGGGTAGCGGCGGCCATGTCGTCGAGGGTGACGGCGGCGAGCGGACGGGTCAGGTCGAGCGGGGTCAGCGCCTCGACGGTGACGTTCGCCGTCTCGACCGCGTACAGACCGTCGGTCCGGAGCACGAGGAGGACATCGGCGACGGCCGCATCCGCCACACCGGTGATCCTGGGTTCGCCGACCGGGAGGTGTCCGTCGTGCGACGCCGACAGCGGCACGGCGAGTACGGCGGTCCTGCGGCCGGCCGCCAGCTCGGTGAGCAGCCCGGCGACGGCCTCCGTCTGCGTGTCGAGCGCGAGGAGCGTCTCGGTGGCGATGACGGAGCTGGTGAGATACGGCGCGGGGGCGACGCTGCGGCCCAGCTCCTCCAGTACCACGGCGGCCTCGCGGTGGCTCGCACCGTGCCCGCCGAGCTTCTCGGGTACGAGGAGTCCGGCCGCGCCGATGCCCCCGGCGAGCGCTTTCCAGAGCTCGGGGTCGTACGGCGTACCGGACTCGGCGCGCACCAGGACGGACGTCGTATCGCTGCGGTCGGCGAGCAGGGAACGTACGGCTGCACGCAGGTCGTCCTCGGCCTCGGAGTACAGCAGATCGGGCTGTGTGGACTGAGTCGTCATCGGGCCAGGTCCTTCCAGGCGACGTCCTTGTCGTTGCGCGGCTCGGAGGGAAGCCCGAGGACACGTTCGGCGACGATGTTCAGCAGCACTTCGCTGGTGCCGCCCTCGATGGAGTTGCCCTTCGAGCGGAGGTAGCGGTATCCGGCGTCGCGCCCGGTGAAGTCGACGAAATCGGGACGGCTCATGGTCCAGTCGTCGTACAAGAGGCCTTCCTCGCCGAGGAGTTCGACCTCGAGGCCGCTGATCTCCTGGTTGAGACGGGCGAAGGCGAGCTTCATTCCGCTGCCTTCGGGGCCCGGCTGGCCGGCGGCGAGCTGCTGGCGCAGCCGCTCTCCCGCCAGCCTGGCGACCTCCGCCTCGACCCAGAGCGTCAGCAGCCGCTGGTGCAGATCGTGGTTGCGCAGCTCGGGGCGTTCGCGCCAGGTCTGCGCGATCGGGCCGATCATGCCGCCCTCGCGCGGGAGGCGGCTGCCGCCGATGGAGACCCGCTCGTTCATCAGGGTGGTCTGTGCGACCTTCCAGCCCTCGCCGACCTCGCCGAGGCGGTGTGCGTCGGGGATTCGCACATTGGTCAGGAAGACCTCGTTGAACTCCGCCTCACCGGTGATCTGGCGCAGCGGCCGCACCTCGACACCCGGGTCGGTCATGTCGCAGATGAAGTAGGTGATGCCCCGGTGCTTGGGCAGATCCGGGTCGGTGCGGGCGATCAGGATCGCCCAGCGGGCCACATGGGCGCTGGACGTCCACACCTTCTGGCCGTTGATGACCCAGTCGTCGCCGTCCCGTACGGCCCGGGTGCCGAGGGCCGCGAGGTCGGAGCCCGCGCCCGGCTCGCTGAACAGCTGGCACCAGACCTCCTCGCCGACCCACAGAGGACGGAGGAAGCGCTGCTTCACCTCTTCGGAGCCGTACTTGAGGATGGTCGGCGCGGCCATGCCGAGGCCGATGCCGATACGGCGCGGGTCGTTGTCCGGCGCGCCCGCAGCCGTCAGCTCGGCGTCGACGGCGGTCTGCAGCGTCCGCGGGGCGTCGAGTCCGCCGAGGCCCTCGGGGTAGTGCACCCAGGCGAGGCCCGCGTCGAAGCGTGCCTTCAGGAAGTCGGTGCGGTCCGTGCCGGCCGGCGGGTGCGCGGCCAGCAACTCCTTGGTGCGGTTGCGCATATCCGTGGCGTCCTTCATCGGGCTTCTCCCTCCGGGATGACGACCAGGCGGCCCGTGGTCGTGCCGTCCGCGACGCGCTGGACGGCGCCCGCGGCGTCCTTCATGGCGACGCGATCGCTGATCAGCGGCTTGATCACGCCCTGCGCCGCGAGCTTGGTCAGCTCCTCGTGGCAGTCGCGGATCGCGCTCGGCTCCCTCGTGTTGTAGAGGCCCCAGTGGAGGCCGACGATCGAGTAGTTCTTCACCAGGGCGTGGTTGAGGGCCGGGGTGGGGATCGAGCCGCTGGCGAAGCCGACGATCACGATCCGGCCCTCGAAGGCGATGCACTTCACGGACTTGGCGTAGGCGTCACCGCCGACCGGGTCGTAGACGACGTCCGCGCCGCGGCCGCCGGTCGCTTCCTTCACCGCCGCGACGATGTCGTCCTCGCGGCGGTCGATGACGACATCGCAGCCGAGGTCACTGGCCGTGCGCGCCTTCTCCGCGCCGCCCACGACACCGATCACCCGCGCACCGGCCGCCTTGCCGAGCTGGACGGCGGCGCTGCCGACGCCGCCCGCCGCCGCGTGCACAAGCAGCGTCTCGCCCGCCTGGAGGTGCGCACGGCGGTGCAGTCCGAACCAGCCCGTCTGGTAGCCGATGTGCAGTGCGGCCGCCTCGGCATCGTCCAGGGCTTCGGGTGCGGGCAGCACCGCCGCCGCGTCGGCGACGACGTACTCGGCGAGTCCGCCGTTCGGCAGTGCGGGGTTGGCGATCACCCGGCGGCCGTCCTCGGTCTCACCGCAGATCTCCACACCCGGCGTGAACGGCAGCGGCGGCCTGATCTGGTACTGACCGCGGCAGAGCAGCGCGTCGGGAAAGTTGATGTTCGCGGCGCGGACCTTCAGCAGCAGCTGCCCCTCGCCCGGCGTGGGCCGGTCCACCTCTTCGAGCCGCATCACCTCGCTCGGCTCACCGTTCCGGTGCACTCGCCATGCCTGCATTTCGGGGCCTCCACAAACCGTAGGCGGTACTGCGCTCCATCGCATACTAAGCGGTCGCTTGTCTCTGCGGAAGACCCGGTCGGCCGCGCTCGGTCCGGTTCGCACAGGCGGCCGCTCGCCCTGCGGGCCGGACAAGATCGAAGCCGGTCCGTACGAGCCGGGGCCGGGCGCGATGCGGCGTTCAGCGCGGGAACAGCTCGAAGGTGACGGCGGGGCGGCCGCCGAAGCGCTCTGCCGCAGCCTGGGCGCTCGTGGTGAGGAAGCTGCGGCAGTACGTCTCCGGGTCCTGGTCGGTCAGCACCTCGATATAGCTGCGGTGCTCCAGCAGCGAGAGTACGGAGCGCTCCAGGCCGGGCGTCGCGTCGACCGCGTGCGTGGGCGCCGTGGAGCCCGCGACGGCCACCCAGCGCACCCCGCTCCACGGCTCGAGGCCCTGCTCGGCGATGAGTTCGGGGAAGATCCAGCGGTTTCCCGCGTCAGCTGCCGCGTCCAGCGTGGCCCGGCCCACCGCCCGGTGGTCGGGGGTGTTCCAGGCGGTGCCGCCCCAGGTGTCGCGGTGGTTGAGGGTGATGACCAGCTCGGGCCGGTGGCGCCGGATGGCCGCCGCGATGTCCCGGCGCAGCCCCGTCCCGTACTCGATCACGCCGTCCTTGTGGTCCAGGAACTCCACGGTGGAGACGCCGACGACGGCCGCGCTCGCCCGCTGCTCCCGCTCGCGCAGCGGGGCGCACTCGGCGGGCTCCATGGTGTCGATACCGGCCTCGCCGCGACTGGCCAGGAGGTAGGAGACCTCACGTCCGCCGTCGGTCCAGCCGGCGACGGCCGCGGCGCAGCCGTACTCGAGATCGTCGGGGTGGGCGACGACGGCGAGCGCGCGCTGCCAGTCGTCGGGCATGGGTTCCAGCTGCTCGGTCATGGGCGCAGGATACGGCGCTGAGTGTGCGTCAGAGCTCCGCGCGGGCGAGGGAGAGCAGCCGGTCCAGGACGCGCGGACCGCTCGCCCGCACCCCGTCGTGCTCGTACTCGTCGGTGACCCAGGTGCGCAGTCCGCGGATGGTACGAGCCGTTCGCAGCGAGTGCTCCGTGTCGACATACATGTCGTCGTGATAGATGGCCGCGGCGACCGGCACACGATTGGCGGCGAGCCGGGCCGGGTCGTACAGCGGGGTCCAGTCGGTACGCGCGGCGAGAAGCTCGGCGGTCTCGCGCAGCGGGCTCAGCGCCGGGTCAACCTCGAAGTGCCAGGGGTGGACACTCTCCCCGGTGAACATCAGGGGCCCGTCACCCGCCAGGGCTTTGGCGGCGTCGAACTGCGGGAATTCGGCCCGGACTCGTTCGGCCGCCCAGGCGGTCGGCTTCGCGCCCTGGGCGTAGATCGCTTCGTGCAGCACGGCGTACAGCGGATGAGCGGCGTGCGAGAGGGTGGCGAGCACGCTCTCCTGGAACGCGTCGGAGAGTTCGTACCCCGCTCCCGTACGGACGAAGGCGTCCTCCAGCAGATAGTGCAGCTGGTGACTGCCGTCCCCGCCGCCGAGCAGGATGCCGAGTGACTGGAATGCCTCGGGCGTGAGGGTGTAGCCGCCGGGCAGCACGGTCTTGTGCTCAGCGAGGTGGGTGGCGATACGGCGGGCCCGTTCCACGTCCTGCGGGTAGCGGCTGTAATGGGCCTCGGCCTTGCGCTGGATGCGGGGGTACGCGGCCCGGTAGACGTCCTCCACGCCGGCGTCCAGGGAGGGCAGACCGCCGGTGACCAGGACCGTGCGCAGGCCCTCGGGCGCTGTGGAGAGATAGTGCGTGGCGCAGAATCCGCCGAAACTCTGGCCGAGTACGGTCCACGGTGCGCCGCCGGTGAGCCGCGGCCGGATCGTCTCGCAGTCGCGCACGATGCTGTCGGCCCGGAAGTTCGCGAGGTAGCCGGCCTGGGCCTGCGGTCCGCCGCGCAGCGGCAGGGTCTGGCGGTTCAGCGGAGTGGAGCGGCCGGTGCCACGCTGGTCGAGGAGCAGCACCCGGTACTCCTGCACGGCCCGTCCCAGCCAGGCCTGTCTGCCGATGAAGCGGCGGGCGCCGAAGCCGGGTCCGCCCTCCAGATAGACCAGCCACGGCAGATCCGCGCCGGCCCGCGCGCTCGCGACGAACTCGCGGCCGTACAGCTCGAGCTGCTCCCCCGCCGGGTCGGTGTGGTCGAGCGGCACGGTGAAGTGCCGGTCGGTGAGAACGATTCCCGGCTGGCGATAGCTGGTCACTGCTGCTCCTGCTCCTGTCATTCCGCGCCCCCGCCCGCCCATGGGATCACATGGGCGGGCGGGGGACATACGGAGCCGGTGTCAGCCTGTCGGGAAGTCGTCCGGGGTCCTGGTCCGGTCGCGGACCCGGACACCGGCGGCCTCGAGCGGCCCGATGCCTGTCCAGGGACCGTTGGTGTTGCAAGATCCTTCCTCGAAGACGGCGCCGGCACGTTCGTCGTCCGAGTAGTTCCAGTTGGACCAGCTGAGCCTCTTGCGGGCCATCGGATCGATGTACTGCTGGGCCCTGGCGAAGCTGTTCCCGCCGTCGCCGGAAGCTGTTTGGGTGCCGAACTCGGTGACGAACACGGGGAGTCTGTCCGCGGCACGGGAGAGCGTGCCCAAGTACTCGGCGCCGTGCGAGGCGGCGTAGAAGGAACGTGTACATGATGCGGGAGGCCTTGACCGGGTTGTTCACGATCTCCGTCTCGTCCGAGTCCTCGGACACACCGAGGGAGGACCGGGCGCGGGTGCCGACCAGAATCGGGGCCGACCGCACAAAAGCCTTCGGCCAGGGTGTATCGCACCCCGAGGGCAGCTTCGGACACGGCGGCGTCGGCTACGGTGCTGGGTGTGGTGATCAACGGAGGGCACACAGCAGAACCGGGAACCGCGCTGCTCATCGCAGCCGCCCCGGTCGGCAAAGGCCGTCTCATCGACGCGAGTTCGGTGCTGCCCGCGCTCGCCGCCGTACCTCCCAGCGCGCTGACGGGCACGCCGACCGCGACGGTGATCGAGCTCGCCGATCCGCTCGACCCTCAGACCGTGCTCACCCGGATCCGGGCCGCCGCGATCGCGGAAGGGCCGCTGTACCTGTACATCGCCGGGCAACTGCAGCTGGACCGCAGGCAGCGGCTCCTGCATCTCGCGCTCGCACGGACGACGCCGACGACCGTGCGCTACACGGCACTTCCCTGGCACTGGCTCGCGGGCGAACTCGCGGTCCGGCGTCCGGACACCACGACCGTGGTCGTCGATCTGGTCGCCGACCACGAGGCGTGGCAGCACATCGTGACGGAAGGCCTCGCCCTCGGACATGGCGTCCGTCTCTACGGCCGTATCGCGCCGGCGTCACCGCGCCGCGGTACCGCGGTCCCCGCCTATCTGAAGGCGTGTGCGGCGATCTGGCGCAGCGGCGCGCGGCCGGACCGTGCCACGCTGCACGAACAGGCCGCGGCGCGGGTCGGCGCCGACGACGCGCTGCTGCTCACGGTCGGACCTCCGCCGCTCGTGGGCGTCCCCGCCGCGGAGACCGTGGCGGCCGTGGCGGTGGCCGACCCGCATCCGGCGATCCTTGCCGCCGCGCAGGCCGGGCGGCACGGCGAGGCCGCGGCCGCGGCGGCAGCCTGGGAACAGCAGGAGCTACGGACCCACGGCCCCGGCTCGGTGCAGGCCATCCACTGGCTGGAGGTCCGGGCGGATCTCGCCCGGCTCGCCCACGATCCCGGTCTCAGCTGCGAATTGTGGATGGCCGCCGCAGCAGCCCGGCTCACACGCCGGCAGGCCCCGGACGATCCCGATGTCGAAGGGGCGGTCGACCGGGCCCACCACCAGTGGGAGCAGATCCGCGATCTGCCGCGGGCACGCTCACTCGCGCCGGCGCTCGTCAGGCTGCGCCAAAGTGTCCCGGGCCGTCAGCGAGGGGCACTGCAGGTGCTCCAGCGGCGCCTGGAGCACCTGCACGCCGGCCAGGCGTAGCAACCCGAGCGAGAGCGGGACGGGCCGGGACGACGGTCGGAACTGAACCATGTGGCGGGCGGCCTCCGTCTGGCCCACGCTGGGGAGGGAGAGGTCTTCCACTGGCCGCCCGGTCACGCCCCGGAAGCGCTCGCGGACTGTGAGTGCATCCTCTTTCTTCCCGATTTCTTCCCGACAAAGGAGTTCAACGAGGTGATTGATCACATCGAAGCCCAGGTGGGATGACCCATCCCAGCCGGGACCTGTCATGTGATCATTTGAGAATTGTCCTGTTCTTGCACGACTGGTGGAAACCCGCCGCCGAGGGCGCCATGAGCGCACCGAAGGCGCGGGTACGCGAAATGACATCCGCCCGGGTGCCGGGCAACCCTTTCCGCCCGTTCCCGAGCGGCCTGTTGGCCACAACAACGGGATACGTGATGCACAACTCCTCGGACAACACCCCATCCGCGGCTCAGCAGGCATTGCATGCCCTGGCCGAGAACGCTCAGGACGAGACGGCACTGGACACGCTGGCCGACAGCGATGTGCTGATTCCCGTTCCCGGCGACCCGGCCGCCGAGCCGGAATCGGATACCGGAGCCGTGACACTGCCGGTCCTTGAACAGCCTGGCGGTGAAAGCCTGGTACCCGTCTTCACCTCGGAACTGCGCATGGCCGAGCTGCTGCCGTCCATCTCGCGCTACCACCTCGTACCTTTGGGCACACTCGCCGCAGGGTGGCCGACCGGCGACCTGTCACTGACCATCGACGCCAGTTCCCCCGACGCCCTGACCCTCAGCGCCGAGGGCGTACGTACGTTGCTGGCCGGGCGCCACAGCTGAGTTCCCGGGCAGAGCCGGGGACACCGGATCAGGGTCTCCTGGTCCGGGAGCCGGGCCCGGTGCCGTAGTCAGGTGCTGGGTTCGGCCGCACTGATGTCGGCCAGTGCTGACATCCATTCACGCTCGATGGCGAGGTCACCCAGCGTCACCACCCCCACGGGGCGGTCGTCCTCGGTGACGGGCAGTCGCCGCAGGGCGTGCCGGCGCATGAGGCCGAGGGCATCCTCCGGGCTGTCGCCGGGATTGATGCTGATGACTTCGGTGGTGCAGATGTCGTGCACGGTGGTCTCGTCGGGGTCCTTCTGGTCAGCCATGGCACGAACGACCAGATCCCGGTCGGTGATGATGCCGCACAGTCGGCCGTCCTCGACGACGAGGGCATCACCGACATTCTCGTCCCGCATTCGGCGAGCAGTCTCCGTAAGGGAGGTCAGTGGGCCGACGGTGACCGGATGCTTGGTCATGAAGTCGCGTACTCGCTGGGTCATGGCTACCTCCGGAAGGTTGGCCTCGCCCCGCCGGCCGCAACAATTGCGCCAGCACCAGCAGCAGCGGGCGCCACATCGGCTCGGCGACCCACGCCGACACCACAGGCCGCAGAATCGGGTCTCCTCGGTTCCGCTTCAACCCTGGCACTGGGCACGCTGTTCTGCACCCTGTGACGGAGAGGGCAGTCGGGCGCCGCCCACTACAGCGGCGCGGTCCTGGCCTGGTGATCCGCAGCCGCCGGAAGCAAGCTCACCGAACGTTACTGTTCGCACCCATTTGCGCACTGTGAGCGATGGACGCAAGGTGGTTACGCAGTCCATCACCAAGCGCGAAAGGACAACTGTCATGGGTAAGGCAAAGGCCAAGGCCAAGCAGGTCAAGGGCAGGATGAAGGAAACCGCCGGCAAGACCATGAACGACCGAGGCATACAGGCGGAAGGCCGTGGCGAGCGGATGGCGGGCAAGAGCCAGGAAGCCGCGGAGAAGGCTGCCGAGCGGATGAACAAGCCGTCCGGGCTGTAGCCAGGACTACTGCAAGGGGCTGGGCATGGGGCGGCGAGCCTCGGCCCAGCCCCCTTGTTCGCCGCCAAGGCGGCGGGCGGTACCCCGAGTTCCGTGGTCACCCCGTCTGACCTGGCGCCGAATGGGCGACATCACTCAGGCAGAGCGGGGGCCCGTTGATCCAGGCCGCTGACGGTGGAGGCCCGGCGGAAGACGTCGACGAGCATGGGGAGGGTGATCCGCCCCGTCGAAGTGTTGCGTCGGCTCGGGTGGTAGCAGCCGATCAGATGCAGTTCCTTCTTCGCGCCGCTGCCGGGCAGGGTCACCTCGGCACCGTGCCCGAAGACGGGCCGTGGACGCGGCAGTTGCCACCCCGCGTCGCCGAGCACGGGCAGCAGCGCGTGCCAGCCGAAGGCGCCGAGGACGACCACCGCGCGCAGGCCGGGGCCGAGGAGTTCCAGCTCGGCCGCGAGCCACGGCCGGCAGGTGTCACGCTCCGCCGGAGTGGGCTTGTTCTGCGGCGGAGCGCAGTGTACGGGCGCCGTGACACGGACTCCTCGCAGCTCCAGGCCGTCACCGCGGTGCGTGGAATTCGGCTGCGAGGCGAGACCGACGGCGTGCAGAGCGGCGAAAAGGATGTCGCCGGAGGCATCGCCGGTGAACATCCGGCCGGTCCGGTTGCCGCCGTGGGCGGCCGGGGCCAGACCGACGACGGCCAGCGCCGCGTCCGGCGGCCCGAATCCCGGCACCGGCCTGCCCCAGTACTCCCAGTCCTGGAAGGCCGCACGCTTCATGGCGGCGACCTCCTCGCGCCAGTCCACCAGCCTGGGGCATGCCCGGCACTGGACCACGTGCGCGTCCAGCTCGCCCAGTTCCCCGCAGCGGGACGCGCTGCGCGCGGGAAAGTCGGCCCCAGCAGGACTCGGCGGTGAGCCTCCCACTAGGCGGCGTCCTGCATCACAGCGTCGCGCAGTTGGCTACAACTGCGGCTGATCAGGCGGGACACATGCATCTGCGAGATACCGGCCTTCTCCGCGATCCTGCTCTGCGTCATGTCCTCGAAGAACCGCAAGTAGAGGATCTCCCGTTCGCGTGCGGGCAGTTGCCGCAGCCGCGGCCTGATCGCCTCCCGGTCGACGACAACATCGAGTGCGGGGTCGAGGCCACCGAGGGAGTCGCCGAGGCTGTAGCCGTCCTCGCTCCCCCGTTGTTCCGCGTCGAGGGAGAGCGCGGTGAAACTGTCGAGCGCCTCAAGACCGGACAGCGCTTCCTCTTCCGTCATGGCGGCCTGCTCGGCGATCTCGGCGACAGTCGGCGCGCGGCCGGCGACCGACACAGTGAGCTCCTGCTGTGCGGTCCGTACCCGATTGCGCAGATCCTGGACACGACGCGGGACATGCACGGTCCACATGTAGTCGCGGAAGTGCCGCTTTATCTCGCCGGTAATGGTCGGCACGGCGTAGCTGGCGAAGGCGGTCCCGCGTTCCGGATCGTAGCGGTCCACGGCTTTCACCAGGCCCAGCGCGGCCACCTGCCGCAGGTCGTCGAGACTCTCACCGCGGCTGCGGAACCGGCCGGCGAGCCGGTCCGACATGGGGAGCCACGCGGTCACCACCTCTTGGCGCAGCTTCTCTCGTTCGTCTCCCGGCGGCAGCCCGGCCAGCCGGGTGAACGCGGCGGCGGTGTCGGGTGCGTCGTCGTGCGGGTGCTTCCTGGCTTCCTGAGTGCGCATGATGCGTTTCAGTTCCCTTGACGGTACTGACGGAAGTTGGTCGATCCCTCGGGAGTCCGGATCGCACGGGGACGGACCCACACCTGGGGCGTCGAGGCGCTCCCCGGGAGTGCCTCCGGTCCGAAGCACATAAAGCACGTGCCCGCCGCCCAATTGGCCAAACGCATGGTCCTGGAGAATTCGTCAAGGCCTTTCGGGACCGTCGATTTCCACCGAGTCGCCGGCCCCGATCCATGCGTCCACGTTGCGCCGCGTCATCCGCAACGCGACATCCGCCGAATCAGGGTGGATATGGGTGACGGCGTCATCTGTAATGCTCACTTTCAGGTGACGTATATCAGCGATCGCACCCCGACCTCAATTCCCGGTCACTACCAGCCTGACCTCGGGAGCCCGCCCACGCAACATACGCGTACCACCGTCCCCTCCCCGATCACATCGTGGGCACGAAGACGACATCGTGAGCACGAAGAGGCAGCGCGCCGACCTGAGGGTTCCGCAGCGAGGTGGGGCCCGCCGGAGGTCCCCGGCGGGCCCCACCTCGGTATCCCCGTACGGTCAGGCGCGGTGACTGCCGTAGTAACCACCGATCTGTTCGAGGTAGCCCGGGTCGCCGGTGTGCTTCTCCTTGTCGAACTCGGGCGCGTCCTTGATCTGGGCCTTGGTGCGGCCGACGTAGATCGTCTCGGCGGCCGTGTCGACACGGATGACCGTGCCGGCAGGCAACAGCACGTGCTTGCCGAAGATCCACGGCCCGGTGTCGACGACAAGGTAGGCGGATCCGACCTCGTCGGAGTGCTTGTCGACCTTGCCGATGCTTCCGTCGGTTGCCTCGACCTTGAACCCGGCCAGAGTGGTGCCGGCGGTGTAACCGCTCGTCGGCTGGTAACCCCAGATGTTCTCGCTCATGAAATGACTCCTCATCGACTGCGGACGGCGAGGAAAACAGTGACCATTTTCCCGCGACTGTCACCCTCGACCTGCCGAGTGCCCCGGTCCGCTTTCGTTACACACCTTGATCGTAAAATGTCCTGCCGCGTCGGCGGGATTCAGCCGCTGAGTGACACGTGGGATTCGAGCGGGCAGCGCAATGATTTCGGGGCAACCGAAGAACACGGAAGTCGATGAAAATGGTCCCGCTCCGGTTTCGATCGAACCGTCGGCGGCGCACAGCGGCTTCCGATTGACGCTCTCGAGCATGCCTGACACGGCCGAGTCCACCTACCGCAGACCTGGCCGCACGGGCGGCACCGCGCCAGGCAGGATCCGGCCGCTCCGCGCGTCGGCACCGCGGCCGGGCCGGCCGACACCCGCGGGACGCGGCCCAGCGGTGTGCCGAGCGGCTGAACCCTGATGAATTCGTGTGCACGATGACGACCGGCGGGTACCCGTGTCTTGTCCGCACCCCCGTGCGACAAGAAAGGCGTTCTGCACCGTGGCCGACTTCCTCATCGACATCGAGACGATTCGCGCACGCGCCCGCGAGGAGATGAGTAAGGGGCCGGTGACGGACGCGTACGGCGCTGATCTCGCGCGTGTGCTCCAGGTGCTCAATGAAGCGCTGGCCACCGAGATCGTCTGCACCCTGCGCTACAAAAGGCACTACTACACGGCTTCCGGGATCTACTCGGAGCCCGTGGCAGCCGAGTTCCTGGAGCATGCGCAGGAGGAACAGCAGCACGCCGACAAGCTGGCTCAGCGGATCGTGCAGCTGGGCGGCGCGCCGGACTTCAATCCGGACACGCTGACCACGCGGGCCCACGCGGAGTACGACGCCAGTTCCGACCTGATCGAAATGATCAAAGAGGACCTGGTGGCCGAGCGAGTGGCCATCGCGGCGTACACCGAGATCATCCAGTGGCTCGGCGAGGACGACCCCACCACGCGCCGCGTGTTCGAGGACCTGTTGGCGCAGGAGGAAGAGCACGCGGACGATCTCCGTGGACTGCTGGAGCGCATCCCGCCGGACGGTGGCTCCGCGGCGGGCAGGACGCGCTGACCCCACCAGCACGGCTGCCGGTGAACCGTACCGGCGTACGGGTACCGGCCGCCCCGGCCCCACCCCCCGGAGCGGGCCCGGGCAATCGCGTTCGGCAACGGGCCGTACTCACCGCTTCCCCGCAGTCGTACCCGCTCCCACCGCCGGGCGGCGGCGGTGCGGGAGGCTCGGCAAGCCGCTGGAGCGGCGGGGCGTCGCGCGCTGAAGGCGGATGACGGCCCTGAGGCCGCCGCCCGGGGCAGGGAGAAGCAGCGCCTCGCCGCTGCCGGCCAGCGTGAGGCGCTGAACGATGGCGAGGCCGAGGCCGGTGCCACCCTTGGGGGCGCCGGGGGCGCGCCAGAAGCGGTCGAACGCGCGGCCGCGATGTTCGGCGGTCATGCCCGGGCCCTGGTCTTCGACGTGCAGCTCCGCCCCGGCGGCCGAGAGCCACCGGGAGACGGTCACCACGCTGCGCGTGGGAGCGACGCGCAGGGCGTTGGAGAGCAGGTTGTCCAGAATCTGCTCCAGGGCGCCAGGCACCGCGAGGACGGTGCCGACCGGATTGCCCTTGAGGACGAGTCGGACGCCTTCCCGCGTGTACAGCCCGGACCAGGCGAGGGTCCGGTCCCGCAGAACCCGGTCCAGGTCGACGGGTTCGGGCGTGAGCGCGGTCTCCTCCATCAGGGCGAAGGCGAGGAGGCCCTCGACCATTCTGGCCAGCCTGTCCGTCTCGGTCATCGCCGCGTTCAAGTTGCCGCGCACGGTCGGCAGGATGTCGGGTTCCATGTTGTCCAGGCGCAGCCGCAGCGCGGCGAGCGGGGTCTTCAACTGGTGGGACACCTCGCCCGCGAAGGCGCGCTGCGAAGCGAGCAGATGCTCCAGCAGGGCGGCTGTGCGGTTGAAGGTGGCTGCCAGACTGCGTACTTCGGGCGGTCCGGTGGTGACGGAGGCCGGGGTGGCGAGGCTGCCACCGGCCAAGGTGCGTGCGGCGCGCTCCAGTTCGAGGATCGGGCGGCCGATCCAGCGGGCCAGCGCGAAGGCGGCCAAGGCGACAACGGCCAGCACCCCGAGCCCGCCGAGTCCCAGCACCAGCCATACACGGTGGACGTTGCTCGCTATCGCGTCGGTGGGGACGGTGAGGCGTACTGCGCCGTGAAACGTCGCGCCGTGGCGTACCGGCACGGCCACCGACAGCCACTGGACACCGCCGATGGTGGAGGTACGTGCGTTGGCTCCGTCACCACCGAGCAGCGCGGAAGCGATCTCCGGCCGCCGGGCGAGGCCGGCCTGCTGATCGCGGCCCAGCGGGTGCGAGGTGACGAGCAGGGTGCCGCTGCTGTCCACGACCAGGATTCGGCCACCGATGCGCCGAGCGCAGACGCCGACGCGTTCGGCGAGTTCGTCGGGGCGGCCGTAGGTGAGGGAGAGAGCGGCGTAGTCGGCAACCGATTCCGCCTCTTCCGTGGCGGCGTTGGTGGCTCTCTCACGCTCGGCCCGGGTGTAGACATAGCCGAGGGGGAGCTCCAGGCAGATGAGGACGAGGGTCGCGAGGGTCAGATAGCTGAGCAGCAGTCGGCGTGTCATCGGGGCTGTGATTCGGGGTGGTTGGTGTCGCTGCGGGGGCGTACGGCGAGGCGCAGGCCCACCCCGCGCAGGGTTTGGATCCAGGCCGGGTCGCCCAACTTGCGCCGCAGGGTGGCGACATGGACGTCCAGGGTCTTGGTGGGACCGTGGAAGTGCAGATCCCAGACCCGGTCGAGGATCTCCTGACGCGAGTAGACAGCCCCGGGGTCCTCGGCCAGCAGGGCGAGCAGGTCGAACTCCTTGGGGGTGAGGATGATCGGCCTCTCCCCGATCCAGACCTCGCGGGTGCGGCGGTCGACGACCAGCGCCCCGGTCGGGGAGGACTGCGGCGCTGTGCGTCCGGGTTCGGGCGCGGCTTCGGGGCCCTGCCACTCCAGTGCCCCCGAGGCCCGGTCGGGTGCTGTCGCGGGCGGAGCCGCCACAGCCGCTCGGGGTAAGGGCCTGAGACGGTTGGCGGCTTCCGCGGCACCCGACCATGCCGCGGTGCGGCGGGTCACGGCCCGGATGCGTGCGATCAACTCCCGGATGCTGACCGGTTTCGCCAGGTAGTCGTCGGCACCCAGCTCCAGGCCCAGCACCCGGTCGGCCTCCGTACTCCGTGCGGTGAGCATGATGATCGGCACCTCGGAGACCTGACGGATGCCGCGGCAGACGTCGATGCCGTCCATGTCGGGCAGTCCCAGATCGAGCAGGACGATGTCGCCGTAGGGGCCTTGCAGCCCGGCGGCCCCGGTGGACACATGGCTCACCGTCAGGCCGTAGCGGCCGAGGCCCTCCACCAGGGGTTCGGCGATCGTGTCGTCGTCCTCGATGAGCAGGGCCCGCAGTGTCATTGAGTTCCGTCTTCCCGTGAATGCAGAGTAAATCCTGAGTAAATCCTCACGACATGAATTCCCGATAGTCCGCACCCGGGACGATCACCGTACATTGATTGAAATCAACGGCACGCGGGTCCAGGGACATTGGGAGACAGGTCACAGCACCTTGCCCGATTCTGAGGTGGCCCTAGCGTTCCTCTAACCTCCGCCTTGCATCCCCCTCTCTACGGTGTTGAGCCAGGTCCAGGCCACAACCCACCCACTGGGGAGGCACCATGAAGGCTCTGCTCGAACGCGCCCGATCGTTCCGGCGCCGGGTAGATTTCGAAAGCCACACATATCGGAAACTGGCCGAGGGGCAATTTCCGCAGGCACTCTTCATCGCCTGTTCCGATTCCCGTGTCATACCTGCATTGATCACGGGGGCACGGCCCGGTGAAGTCTTCGAAATACGCAATGCGGGCAACATCGTGCCGCCGCACGGACAGCATCTGGTCTCCGGGGAGGCCGCCACGGTCGAGTACGCGCTGGAGGTGCTGGACGTCCGTGACATCGTCGTCTGCGGGCACTCGCACTGCGGCGCGATGGGCGCGCTGTCCTCCGGCAACGACTTCTCCGCACTGCCCCGCGTAGGGGCGTGGCTCGAGGTCGCCAGGCCGGGGCTGGCCCCCGTGCTGGAACGCGAGCCGACCGGTCCGGTCAACTCCACCGGCGAGAGCGAAGATGCGCGCCTGACAGAACTGGCGCAGCTCAACGTGCGGGTACAGCTGGCCGCGCTGCGGGAGTACCCGGCGATCCGGCGAAGGCTGGCGCAGGGCGTGCTGCGGCTGCACGGCTGGTACTACGAGGTGGACACGGGCGAACTCTGGGAACTGAGCGAGGACGGCGACACCTTCCGGGTGCACGCATGCTGAGCCCCGGTCAGGAGCGGGACTCCGGTTACGGCCAGGACCACGGCGGCCGCCGGCGCCAGGGCAGGACCCGAGGCGGCAGGCACCGGGCTCGGCGCTCCGGGCGCGGACCGAGTCCTGCGCAGGCGATGCCGTCCACGCCCGGCATCGCAGGAACGCCTCCGTACGACACCGACGGTTCGTACGACTCGTACGGCAACGCGCCCCCCTCGTACGGAACACCGCCGCCGCAACCACCGGCCCCGCCGGAGCGGCCGCGGCCGCAGGGCGGAAACAAGCGTGAGACCCGTCAGAAGGTGGATCTCGCCACCGAGATCACCGCCTCCTTCGTCGTCTTTCTCGTCGCCCTCCCCCTGTGCATCGGCGTGGCCGTGGCCTCTGGCGCGCCGCCCGAGCTGGGCATCATCTCCGGGGTCGTCGGCGGCCTGGTGGTGGGCATGGCGCGCGGCAGCACGCTTCAGGTGAGCGGCCCCGCGGCCGGTCTGGCGGCACTGGTCGCAGAGGCGGTGCTGGAGCACGGTCTGGCCACGCTCGGAGTGATCGTGCTGGCGTCCGGGGTCCTGCAGATCGGGCTCGGTCTGATCCGGCTGGGCCGGATGTTCCAGGCGATCTCCATCGCCGTGGTGCAGGGCATGCTGGCCGGGATCGGGCTGCCGTTGATGTTCAGCCAGGCGTACCCGCTTGCGGACGCCAAGGCCATCGGCAAACCGGTCGAAAATATCCTGGGCATACCGGAGTTGATCGCGAACACCGCCGCCGATCCGCAGAAGTCGATCGCGGCTGGGCTCGGTCTCGGCACCGTCGTGCTGAGCTTCCTGTGGAAGAAGTTGCCGGGACCGGCGAGGAAGGTGCCGCCCGCGCTGGTCGCCGTGGCGGGCGGTATGGCGGTCGCCGCGCTGCCAGGGGTCCGGATCACCACCCTCCAGGTCGGCAACCTGCTGGCATCCGTACAGATTCCGGGACCGACACAGTTCGCGGCGCTGGCCAGTGGCTCGGTACTGACCACCGTCGTCACCTTCACCATCATCGCCTCGGCGGAGAGCCTGTTCACCGCAGCTGCCGTGGACCGCATGCACACCGGCGAACGCACCCGCTACAACTCCGAGTTGATCGCCCAGGGTGCAGGCAACACCCTCTGCGGCTTCCTCGGCGCGCTCCCGATGACCGCGGTGGTCGCACGCAGCTCGGCCAATGTGCAGGCAGGGGCCAGGACCAGGCTGTCCCGCACGCTGCACGGCCTGTGGCTGCTCTCGTTCGCCCTGCTGCTTCCGAATGTGCTGGCTCTCATCCCGATCTCCGTACTGGCGGGTGTGCTGGTGCACAGCGGCTGGAAGTTGTTCGCACCTGAGGAGTTCCCGAAGATGTGGCGCCAGGACCGCGGCGAGTTCGTGGTGATGACCCTCACCACGGTCGCGATCGTCGCCACCGCCCTGCTCGAAGGCGTACTGGCGGGTCTCGCCGCGGGGATCGTGCTGGCCGCGCTGCGCATGTCACAGACCTCGGTACACACCACCGTGGAGGGCGACACCGCGATATTGGTCATGACGGGCAATGTGACCTTCCTGCGGCTGCCGAAGCTGATCGACGCTCTGGAGACGGTCGCCGCCGCGGGGACGCCGGGAATACGGCTCGATCTGACCGCCGTGGCGCACTGGGACCACGCCTGTCGCAGCCAGGTGGACGAGTTCGTGGCACAGCACCGGGGATCGGACGTACGCGTGGAACTGCTCCGCCCGGACACCCCGAACGCGCCGGCCCCGCCAGGCCCGTCGGCACCCGGGGCGGAGCCGCTGCCCGACAGCAGCCCGGCACATGTGCCGGGGCCGACGGCACAGTGGTTCTACCGCGACCCGACTCCGGTGGAGGACCCATTGACCTCAATGGACTCAATGGACTCGACGGTTTCGACGGGCTCATCGGACGCATACGGGGCCCGGGCGCGTATGCGCTGAGACCCGGTCGACTCAGCCGAGGGCGCCGTCCGCTTCCAGGACGGCGCCCTCGGTGTGCGGCGCGGGTTCGCACCCCGACGAGGCCGGCGGCACGCCTGGGCGATCTCCTCGTTCGTGCACCTGATACGTGTCCGGGGCGCCCTTGTCTCTGTCGAGGACCTGCCGCGGACACACGGGCAGGTGCTTGCTCAATGCTGTCCGAGCAGGCGGCGGAAGAACGACCGATACTGCCGTAGGGCCATACGCAGATCTTCGGTATCCGCTTCCTCGCCCCGCTTCCACTGTCCCTCGAGATCCTGCTTGTGCTGGGCGAACGTCGCGGCCAGTGTCTGCATCACGTCCGCGACCAGGGCGTCGGCCGCATGCACCGCTTCGCGTGGGTCGTCGACGAACCGGTTTTGAATCTCCTGCCAGCGCACGCGGAAGGTCTCTTCGTCCTCCGTCGTCAGGAGCTGCGGTGATTCGTCTTCGGCCGGTCCTGCCGCCTCCTGAGCCGGGGATTCAGCGGGTTCACTTGCCACTGGCGCGGCTTCGCCAGGAAACGAAGGGGCCTGGGACCCGCGTTCGGACTCGGCCCCGCCCCGGTCACGCGGCGCTGCGAGGTCCTCGGTGGACAGGCCGCTCTCGGTGGGTTCCGGTCTGGGTTGGCGTTCCATCTCTCCTCCGTTCGGCCAGTCCATCGCGTCGAAGGTCTTCGGCACCTGGGAGCGGTCAGGCCGGGGCATGACGGGCCTGCCCGCCATCGGTGAGCAACTCGTCGAACAGAACGCGGTAGTGCACCATGGCGCCCCGCAACTGCTCGGTGGTCGCCTCGTGCTTCACTCTGAGCTCATTGACCTCGTGGGCGGCGCGATAGTGCTCGATCGTGCGGCCGTGCTCGACAGAAAGATCGTCGAGTCGCTGCGCCAGGCCCTCGGTCGGGTAGCCGCGCTCGTGCATCAACGAAGTGACCAGCAGGTCCGCGTCGTGCACGGCATCCTCCGGGCGGTCCACGAACTCTCCCTGCACGCTTTCCCAGTCCCGGGCGTACCGATCCCGGACGCTGCTGGGCAGGGGCTTGATGTCCAGTGAGTCGTGGCGCTTCTCGCGTGCGCTCAATTCACGCTCCGCGACGCGCCGACTGCCGGTGTCCTCGACCGTGCGTTCGTACTCCGGGCCGAAACGCTCGCGCAGGTGCCGACGGCGCCGGACGAAAGCGGCTGCCACGGCAAGCACAGCGACAACCACGACGATGGGGATGATGATCGCTAGGAGGGTTCCTGTTGACATCGGACGAACCTCACAAAATGCCGATTAGCCTCTTTTTTAGAATATTTTATTATCGCCACGGTGGCGAGCTGACGGTCCCAGCCGGCCGGGGGCCATCGGGTCCCGGTCGCCACCCGCCCGGAACCCGGCCCCCATGGGAACGCTCCGGCGAAACGGGTGCCGGAGGCGACTACCTACCATCGCGGGAATTCGAGGCAATGCACAACCGCGGCGAGCGCCCCCGAACGCCGCCGGAGCACGCGCCAACCGGGCCGACCGAACTCAGGGGCGGGTTCACCATCTGTCCGCTGGGCAGAAGTAACCAAATCAATAACCTTGTTCAAAGGTTAACTTGACACTCCCGTCACTCAGTTGCACACGCCATCGAGGGAGCGAGGACGGGAAAGCGGAATACGCCGGTGGAGTTCTGGAGCACGTTTGGTCTTTCCAGTGCTTCGAGCGCCGCCTCCTTGGCTCATCGGTATCAGACCTTCCTCGCGATAAGCTGAGTACAGATTCGCAGAATGAACCTTTGGTAGGACTTTCTCAGGTCACGGCGCGTAGGAACACCGGACCGTCCCGCCACCCGCCATGACGAGGCTCCAGATGCGTTCGAGCAGGTCACGGCGGCGAGCCGGGACGCTCCTCGCGCCCCCTGCGCTTTGGGTCCGGACGGACCAAGCCCCAGTAGCGGTGTGGTGATTCGCCATGCCATCCACATGCTCGGAGGTGGGATATGAACGGTCGAGCGGCGGCAGCGCAAAGTGGCGTCGGAGCAAGCGCACGGGATGTCGTGGTGACCGGTATGGGATTCTGCCTGCCGGGTGACGGACGGCCCGTCTTCACCGCGGAAGAGGTCTGGGACATCGCCTCGCACGGACGCTCGTGCCTCTTGCGTGATGGCGTCTACCACGGCCCGGTAAACCTCACGAATGAAATGTTCGAGGAACGTTTGCCCGATTTACCGGGAGTTTTCTCCCGGCACTTCACTGCCGCACATCGATTCGGTCTGATGTCACTGGCAGAGGCGTGCGTGGACGCCGAGTTGAACCTTAATGCCGGGGATCTGGCGGCTTCAGCGATTCTGGCCGGGCGGGGCGGGGTGGACGCCCAAGTACACAGCTATCTGGCGGTATTGGAGGCCGACTCCGAAACGATCACCGCCCGGCAGGCGATGGACTTGTTCATCGGCACCGAATTGGCCGTTTCCCCCTCCGACGTTGCCCTGGTCCAAGGAGCCCTGACCCGCTCAACCGGTCCTTGCTACACGGTGTCCTGCGGCTGTGCCTCGTCAGCCGTCCAGCTGGGAAACGCGCGCCTCATGATTGCCGGCGGCGTGGTGGACATCGCCGTGGTGACCGGCGTCGACGTTTTCAATGTCGGTCTGGTCCGGAACGCGCAGCGCCTGCTCCGTGTCGCCCAACGAGCGAATACGTCGATCGGGCCGATGGGCAAGCCCGCCCTTCTGCCGTCGTTCGATCGCCTCATGCGGCCCTACGACCGGCGCGCGGACTGCGTGAACTACGGCGAGGGTTCAGTGACTTTGATCCTGGAAAGCCGCGACCACGCACACCGGCGCGGTGCGCATGCATACGGCCGGATCCTGGCACAGGCCACGACCCGGGACGGTCTCGCCAACCCGTTGTCGAGCGACGAGAGCGGCTCGGGGCTGGTGGCCGCAGTCCGTAAATGCCTCGGAGACCGGTGGTCCATCGACCAGGTGCCCTACATCCACGGCGGCAGTGACGGTGACGCGCTGGTAACCGCCTTTGAGGTGAACGCGATCAGGCAGCTGTACGGCTCGGCCGCCGCCGATGTCCTCATGACGTCCCAGGAAGGCTGCTTCGGCCACAACGGCGCCCCGGCGGGGTGCCTCGGGGTGGCCCTGACCCTCCTCATGCTCGAACGGGGTGAGGTCTGTCCCACGGCGAATTGCGAGCAGCCGGCTGATGACCTCGTCTTCGACCCGGTTCCTGGTGTGCGTACCCGTGCTCTCGACTTCGACCACGCACTGAACTTCACCTACCAGATCGGCGGCGTGAAGAGCGCGGTCCTGGTGGGAAGCCTGGATGCCGCTCAGCGGTCCTGAGCACTGCACCAGCGCAAGACAACTCCACAACGTCTCTCGAAACCGAGCCCGTCCGTCCGGCGGGAGGGGAGGGTCCAATGCTCCAGCGTGAGCACCCTGTGAGCGGGGAGAACCAGCACATCGCCGTAGTCGGTCTGGGGTGCCGCCTTCCCGGCGATGCCGACTCGCCCGCGGCGCTGTGGCAGCTGCTGGCCGACGGACGCGACGCGGTGGGGAGCCCTCCGGCCGGCCGGGCCGAGCCCCGGGCACCAGGTGGTCCGGGGAGCCCCGAATCAGGTAACCCGAGGCTTCGGCAAGGCGGTTACCTCCGGGACGTCGCCGGCTTCGACGCGGAATTCTTCGGGGTTTCCGGTCGCGAGGCGGACGTGCTCGACCCACAGCACCGGCTGCTGCTGGAGGTGACGTGGGAGGCGCTGGAACACGCCGGAATGCCACCCGACCGGCTGGTCGGGAGCCCGACGGGGATCTTCGTCGGCATCAGCTACAACGACTATTTCGAAGGTCTCGCCGGGAAGCCGCAGGAGCTGGAGGGATCGCTCCTGACGAACGGTCATTGCGTCGCCGCGGGACGGATCTCCTACCTGCTGGGGCTGCAAGGCCCCTGCGTCGCGCTGGACACGGCGTGCTCGTCATCGCTGGTGGCACTCCACCTGGCAGGCCAGTCGCTGGGGGCCGGCGAGTGCGACCTCGCGGTGGCCGGCGGTGTCACGCTCATGCTCGGATCCAGGACGATGAGGTCGTTCGCCAGGATGGGGATGGTGTCGCCGACGGGACGCTGTCACACATTCGACGCGGCCGCGGACGGCTTCGTACGCGGCGAGGGGTGCGGTGTCGTTGTCCTCAAACGCCTGGCCGACGCGGTGCGGGACGGTGACCGCGTGCTCGCGCTGATACGTGGATCGGCGGTGAATCAGGACGGCCGGTCCGACGGCCTGGCCGCACCCTCGGCGGCCGCTCAGGAGGCACTGTTCCGGGAGGCACTGGCACGCGCGGGGACCGACCCCCGCGACGTGGGGATGATCGAGACGCACGGCACTGGCACACCGATCGGGGATCCGATCGAGTTCTCGAGCCTGGCACAGGTATACGGGACAGGGCGGGGCCGGTGCGCGCTGGGATCGGTCAAGACGAACCTTGGCCATCTTGAACCGGCCTCCGGGATCAGCGGCCTGATCAAGGCCGTGCTGTGCCTGCGGCATGGGCTCGTACCGCCCAATCTGCACTTCGCCCGGTGGAACCCGGCCATCGCGGCGGAAGGAACCCGTTTCTTCGTTCCCACCCGGCTGACCGAGTGGCCCACCGACTCGTGCTCCCGGCTCGCCGCCGTCTCGTCCTTCGGGTATTCCGGTACCAACGCCCACGTGATTCTCGAACAGGCACCCGCCGCCAACGCCCGCCGCCCGCTTGCCCCTCCCCGGCCGGAGCGAACGGCGCCCGACGTCTTTCTCCTGCCGGCCGGGTCCGCCGGGGTGCTGCCGGCCTCGGCCGGACGGCTGGCCGACTGGCTCGAGAGCGACGGCTCGAGCGTGCCATTGCGCGACGTTGCCCACACACTGGCCCTGCGGCGCTCCCCCGGCCGCGGCCGCCTCGGTGCGGTGGCCGCCTCCCGCGGTGAACTGATCCACGCGCTGCGCTCGTTCACGGCCGGACAGGCACACCCGGGCGTGGTGTCCGGGGCGGTGGCCGCCGGAGTCTCCCGGCGACCGGTGTGGGTGTTCTCCGGGCACGGCTCGCAATGGCCGGGCATGGGACGCACACTGCTCGAGCACGAACCCGTCTTCGCCGCGGCGCTGGCCGAAGCCGACGAGCTGATCGCTGCCGAGGCCGGGTTCTCGGTGCTCGACATGGTGCACTCCGGCGAACCGGTGAACCGATGCGCGCGGGTGCAACCCCTGCTGTTCGCGATGCAGATCGCCCTCGCCGCACTCTGGCGGGCATACGGCATCGAGCCGGCCGCGATCGTGGGCCACTCCATGGGTGAGGTCGCCGCCGCGGTCACGGCCGGAGTGCTGACCCTCGGGGACGGGGTCCGTGTCATCTGCCGCCGGTCCACGCTCCTGACCCGGATCGCCGGAGCGGGCGCCATGGCAACCGTGGGCCTGGACTGCGCCACGGTAGAAGGCGAACTCATCGCCGCCGGCGCCACCGGATCGGTCTCGGTGGCTGTACTTGCCGCCCCCGGCTCAACCGTCGTCGCCGGCGAGAGGGCCGAGGTGGAACGACTGGTTGCCGCCTGGGACCTGCGAGGTATTCCCGCGCATCTGATCGCCGTGGACGTCGCCTCGCACTCCCCCCAGGTGGATCCGCTGCTCGCCGACCTCGCCGCGGCTCTGGCCGGCTTGACACCCAGGCAGCCCCAGGTCCCGTTCTACTCCACGGTCCTGCCCGACCCGCGAGGCATTCCGGACTTCGACGCCGCCTACTGGTGCGCGAACCTGCGTCGCCCCGTCCGGTTCACCGACGCGATCGGCGCCGCGGCCGCGGACCGGCACAACGTCTACGTCGAGGTCTCCCCGAACCCGGTCGTCACCCGCTCCATCACGGACAGCCTGCCCGGTCTCATCGACAACCCTGTCGTCCTGCCCACCCTGCGCCGTGGCGAGTCGGAACCGGCCACCTTCCGGACCCAGCTCGCGGCGCTGCACTGTGCCGGCGTGAACGTCGACTGGTCGCGGCTCTACGCGAACGCCGACCTCTCCGACGTACCCTCCATCACCTTCGACCGCCGGCGTCACTGGGCCGACCTCACCGCCGGCCCGGGCACCGACGCGGGAACGGCCGGCCACCTGCCCGGCACACACGCCGAGGTCCCCGGCGAACAGGTGCGCCACTTCTGGCGGGGAGACGCCGGGACCGCCGCGCTGCCATGGCTGGCGGACCACCGGGTGCACGACAACCCGGTGTTCCCCGGCGCCGCCCACTGCGCCCTCGCCCTGACCGCGGCCTGCGCGGTGTTCGACGCGCCTGCGCAGCAAACCGAGGTCACCGACATCCGGTTCCTGGAGTTACTGCAGCTGTCCGACCACACCGAGGTGGTCACCACCGTGACCGTGACCGCCCCGGACCACGCCTCGTGTGAAATCTTCGGACGCGGTGGCGACGGAAGCTGGGTACGACAGGCGACGGCCGAACTGCGGCATGTCGCCGTACCACCGCAGCCTCCCACGGCAAGGCTGACCGCCCTGCCGGGACAGCATCCGGTCGTCCTCGACCCGGCTTCGCTGTACGCGAGCATGCGCGCCCGCGGCATCGAACACGGCCCGGCCTTCACCGGCATCACGAACCTTCGCATCTCGCGCGACGGCGAGAGCGCCTGGGCGCGCGTCGAGATACCCGCCGCGGCGAAAACAGCGCCACACGCCTTGCGTATCCACCCGGTCCTGGTCGACTCCTGCGCGCAAGCCCTGGTGGCAGGGCTGACCCGTGGGCCCGGCCAGGGCCTGGTCCTCCCGGTCGGGGTAAAGGCGGTACGCATCCTCGGCGACCCCACGACCGCCGTGTACTGCCACGCCCACATCGTGGAAGAGGAAGCCGACAGTGTCACCGGACATGTCAGCCTGCTGGACGAGGCGGGCAAACCCGTGTTCAGCATCGACAGCCTCCGGCTGGTACGCCACGGGGTGGCCGACGCCGCCGACGTCGACAGCTGGTTCCTCGAGACACGCTGGCAACCCGGACCCCGCTCGGAGACGACGGGGACGATTCCGCCGGGAAACTGGCTCGTCATCGGCGAGGCGGACGGCTCCGCCCAGGCGCTGGCCGCCGTTCTGCACGCGGCGGGGGCGACGGCCGACGTACTCGACACCCCGATCGGCGACAGCCCGCTCGGGTCGCACAAGGACATGCTCGTCGAATATTTGGCCGCCCACCCCTCCCCGCACGCGCTGGTGCTGCTGTGCGCGCCACCCACCGAGGGCGGAGATCCGGCGACGCATGCGCTGGGACGCACCCGACGGTTGCTCGACACCGCCCAAGCGGTCGCGTCCGGCTGCCCCGAACCCCCTCGCCTGTACGTGGTGACCCATGGCGCCCAGACCGTCGAACCCGGCGAGACAGTGGATCCCGGGCAGAGCGCCCTGCGTGGACTGGTGCGCGTCCTCGCGTTCGAACACCCGGAAATCCGCGCCACCCATGTGGACGCCGACCCGGACGACGCCGGACTGCACGGCGTGGCGGCCGAACTCCTCGGGGCGGAGCCGGAGGACGAGGTCTCCCTGCGTGGCGGCACGCGCCACATCGCCCGGCTGGACTACGCCCCGCTGACGGACGCCGAACGCACCCGGGCCACCACACGCACAGTGCGCTACGGGACGGACCGCTTCCGGCTCCGGGTCGGCCGCTTCGGAGACCTCGACGCCCTCGAACTCACGGTCGGCGACCGACGCGCCCCGGGACCGGGAGAGGTCGAACTACGTGTCCACGCCGCGGCCGTGAACTTCCGGGACGTGCTCACGGCCATGGGCCTGCTTCCCGGCGACAAGGACGTCCGATACCGGATGGGCTTCGAATGCGCGGGGACAGTGACCGCGGTGGGGCCGGATGTCGAGGCCGTCCACGTCGGTGAGCCGGCGCTCGCCATCGACCTGCGGGGCGGTGCCTTCGGCTCGTTCGTCACCGTGCCCGGCGCTGCCGTCGCGCCCGCACCGGCCGGAATCGAGCGCACCGCAGCGGCAGGGCTCCTCGCCGTATACCTCACCGCCTGGTACGCCTTGCGTCACGTCGCCCGGCTCTCCGCGGGGGAACGGGTACTGATCCACTCTGCCACCGGCGGGACCGGCCTGGCCGCCATCGGCGTCGCCCGGCTGCTGGGCGCCGAGGTGCTCGCCACAGCCGGTAACGAGGAGAAGCGCGGATATCTGCGGGGCATGGGAATCGAGCACGTCATGGACTCCCGGTCCCTGGATTTCGCCGAGCAGACCCGCGCCGCAACTGCGGGCGAAGGCGTCGACGTCGTCCTCAACTCCCTGTCGGGAAAGGCGATCCGGACCGGACTGGAGACTCTGCGTCCGTTCGGGCGTTTCGTCGAGCTCGGGGTTCGCGACATCCTCTCCGACGCTTCCCTCGGGCTGTTGCCGTTCCGGCACAACATCACTCTGAGCACCGTCGACCTCATCGAGCTCCAGCAGAATCGTCCAGAGCTGTTCGCCGTGGTACTGCGCGAAGTGCTCACCGAGATCGCCCGTGGACGGCTGGAGCCCCTGCCCTGCCAGAGCTTCCCGCTCGCCGACGCCGCAGCGGCGTTCCGGCTCATGGCTGGTGCCGGCCATATCGGCAAGCTGGTGCTGACCGTCCCGGACGGAGGCGACACCACAGCGGTGATCCCCGACGGAGCGTCGCCCGTTCGCCCGGACGGCGCCTACATCGTCACCGGTGGCCTGCGCGGTGTCGGGCTGGCAACGGCCCGCTGGCTCGCCGAACAGGGCGCCGCTCATATCGTCCTCAACGGCCGCTCGCCCGGCTCGGAGAGCACCGGGCGGACACTGGAGGAGCTGCGCGCCCGGGGAACCCGTATCACGGTCGCACTCGGCGACATCGCCGAGCCGGGCACCGCCGAACGCCTTGTGGCCACCGCCACCTCGGACGGCTCGCCCCTGCGCGGCCTCATACACGCTGCCATGGTCCTCGACGATGCCGCGATCACCAATATTTCCGAGGACCAGCTGCTACGGGTGTGGCGCCCCAAGGCGACCGGCGCGTGGAGACTGCACGAAGCCACCACCGGGCAGACCCTCGACTGGTTCGTCGTGTTCTCATCCATGGCCTCCCTGTTGGGTAACCCCGGCCAAGGTGCCTACGCCGCCGCCAACTCCTGGCTGGATGGGTTCGCCACCTGGCGGACTGCACGCGGCCTGCCGACTCTCGCCGTGAACTGGGGCGCATGGGGCGAGACGGGTGCCGCCGTCGACTTCGCCTCCCGCGGCTACCAGACCATCCCCACCAGAAAGGGACTGCAGGCGCTGAGCGCTCTACTCGTACACCGGCGGGTACGGACCGGCGTGATCCCCGGCGAACCCCACACCTGGGTACTCCCGGGCGGACGGCATTCGTCGCTGTTCAGCCTCCTCGTCGACGACCAGCCCCAGAACACCGGGCAGGGCAACAGTCCTGACATCCGGAGCGAACTCAGCTCCATTCCGGCGGGCCTTGCCCGACGCACGGCCCTGGAGACCTACCTCGCCGACCACATCCGTGCCGTACTCCGCCTGGGAAACACCACTCTCGACCCCGAGACCCCACTGAAGGCACTCGGCTTCGACTCACTGCTGGCCCTGGAACTGCGAACCCGCCTGGAAACCGGTCTCGGTATCAGAATCGCCACCAACTTCGTGTGGCAGCACCCGACACTGGCGGCACTCGCCACGGGCCTCGCCGACCATATGGGTCTCGCACTCCAGGGTCACGACACTTCGTGATCGCGTCGGCGAGCCGCGCCGCCGGCCCACCCGGCCGCTTCGCCCATCCGGTCCCGCTCCTTTCCGGTCCCGCTCCATGCGCTGGAGGCACGCGCCATGCACCAATCGGGTCTTGTCTTTCTTGAAGGAGGTCCGGACGACCTTCCTCCCGTCTGGGCGGCGCCGCCCGGCGGGTGCGGCGAGCCGGTGAAGATCTTGCGCCACAACGCCTACGAGCATTTTGAGTTCACGCACGAGTACTGCGACCTGCACGGTGTAACACTGCCGGTCTACCGCTGGTCCTACCGCACGTACATCGCCGAATGAGCGCCGGGGACCCGGACCGCCATGGACGGCAGTCCGGGGCGGTTCCGCTGTACCGGACGCCAGGGCATCGCCGGCCAACTCGGCACCGTGGAGCCGGCGTTCGGCGGCCCCGGCGTTCAACGCAGGCCCGGCACCGAGGAACTCGAGCCTGACGACCGGCAGCCCGGGATCGGTCTCAACCTCACCGGCTGCTGTGCGTCGGGCTCCGGCCCCAGGATGGTCCGGGTCGCCGGCACCGAACCGGGCACGTTCGACACAGAGCCCTCTTCCTCCGTCCCGGCGCGGACCGCCGCCCCACGGGGTGCGCGCACTTGAAGCGTCGGACCGGGGCGCATCACGTCTCCCCCGGCCGTTCGTACTCCGGGACGAGCCGGCCTCGCGACAGCGTGGCCGCAATTGATCGTCAAGGGGCGGGCGGGTCCCCGTCGATGGGGCATGAGGCGTCCACGACCGCCTCGGGAAAGGGTCCTTCAACTCTCACTCGTACGGGCTAGAAACCGAGTGAGAGCCCTTGTGCCCGTTGGGCTCTCCCCAGGTCGGAGTTGCGTGGCCACGGGAGCCATGAGTCGGTGGGAATCGGGTTCTGCCAGATCTCACCACCAGGAGGAGACATGAGCACTGCGCAGAAGGGCCAATCGGCCGAGCGACTGTCCGTCGTGTACGCGGTCCACGTCATCGAGGGCGGCGAGCAAGGTTTTCTGGACGTGTATGAGCGAATACGCAAGTCCGTGGCCCGCGTCCCCGGACACCTCATAGACCGGCTGGGAAAGCCCCTCGACGGCTCCCGGCAGTGGGTGATCACCAGCGAGTGGGAGACACCCGAGCACTTCTTCGCCTGGCAGCAGGGTGAGGACCACCGCGCACTGGTGGCTCCGCTGCGCGAGTGGGTCGACGAGACCCAGTCGCTGCGGTTCCGGGTCATTCAGGAGACCGTGGGAGGGAAGGCATGAAGCGCCCCGACGGCCCGGTGGCCGTCCTCGGTCTCGGCACGATGGGAACCGGCCTTGCCACCCGCCTTCTCGACCAGGGCATCCAGGTGCGGGTCTGGAACCGCACCGCGGAGCGGGCGGCGCCGCTCGCCAAGGCGGGCGCCTTCGCCGCGGCCCATCCGGCGGACGCCGTCGAGGGTACGAGCGCTGCCATCTGCACCGTGGCCGACGGCGAAGCCCTCAAAGCCGTGCTGCGCGGACCGGACGGGGTGCTGGCCGGGGGCCCGTACCCCGGATCCCTGGTGTGCGCCAGCACAGTCGCCCCGGAAGAGGTCGTCCGCCTCGCCGGTAACGCACAGTCCGTTCTGGACGTCGGCATGCTGGGGAACCGGGAGCACGCCCGCACCGGCGAGCTCCGGCTGTTCGTCGGCGGCGAGGAGAGGGTCTTCACCGCGGGCCGGCCGCTGCTCGAACTGCTGGGCAAGGATGTGGTCCACCTCGGCGAACTCGGTTCCGGCATGCGGATGAAGCTGCTCCTCAACCTGCTGATGGGGATAGAGGTGCAGGCTCTGGCCGAGGCCGTCGAGTTGGCGGTGGCCGCCGGACTCGACCGGAAACTCGTCCTCAGCACGATCGCGGGCAGCGGCTTCGCCTCGCCGGTCATGGCGTTCAAGTCGAAGCGGCTGGCAGCCGGGCGCTTCGACAAGCCCGACTTCCGGCTGCGCCTGATGGCCAAGGACCTCATGCTCGTCGCGGACCAGGCCGCGGAGGCCGGACTGCGACTTCCGCTCGCCGCCGCAGCCGCGGAGACCCATGTCCGCGCCACCGAGCAGGGATTCGGCGACGAGGACTGTGTCGCGGTCACCCACGCACTCACACCGAAACCGGGAACTCACACATGATCATCGATATCCACGGACACCTGTCCCCACCAGAGGCCGCCCGACGCTTCCCCATGCCCCCCAGCCTCACCGACGTCGACGGCATGCTCGCCGCCCGCGCTCAGGCCGGGATCGACCTCACCATCATCGGCAGTCCGGTCGGCGCCGGCGCGATGGCGCGGGTCCCGGGCGTCGACAACTACGCGCAGCCACGGGACCGGCTGCGGGGCTTCCACGACTGGATGTCGGGCCTGATCGCCAACTTCCCCGACCAGTTGCGCGGATACGTGTACGCCAACCCGTTCGGCGACGACGATCACCTGGAAGGAGTACGGGAGACGCTGGCGGATCCCGCCTTCGTCGGCCTGATCACCACCTCCAGTGTCCACGGCGAGCTGCTCGGCTCTCCGCGAGCCGACTCCTTCTTCGCGCTGGCCGCCGAGACGGGAGTGCCGGTCCTGGTGCACGCCCCGGCCGAACCGATCGGCACGGAGCGGGTCGACGACTTCGGCTTCGTCGAGCAGATCGGCCGGTTCGGGGACATCTCGATGGGCATGGCGATGATCGCGTTCGCGGGGTGGCTGGACAAGTATCCCGGTCTGCGACTGATCGGTGCCACCGGCGGCGGCTCGATGGCACTGCTGACGGAACGCCTGCAGACGGCGGCGCGTCCCCGGCACTGGGGCGGGGGCGCGCCGCCGCCCTCCGCCCCGCCGGCCGCGGACCCGGGTGCGGCGCTGCAGCGGATGTATGTCGACACCAGCACGTTCAGCCCGGCGCACCTGGGCCTCAACGCGGAGGTACTCGGGCCGGAGCGGATGCTGTTCGGCACTGACTCGCCGCCGATGTCCGTGCCCCTGGAGGAGTTCATGCGCATGATCGAGAAGCTGCCGATCGACAAGGCGTCCCAGCAGCTCATCCTCGGCGGCAACGCCGAGGCCCTCTTCGACCTCAGGAGCCGTCCGTGACAACAGTGGATGACCCAGCCGCCGCAGCCGAGCGGTGCACCCCCGAGTTCCGGCGAAACCCGCACCCGGTCTATGCCAACCTCAGGGATTCGGCGCCCGTCTGCCCCATGCGGCCGCCGCACGGCATCGACACGTACCTGATCACGCGGTACAAGGACGCGCGGGCCGCCTTGACGGATCCGCGGCTGAGCAAGGACATGTACGGGGCCATGGACGCGTACCGAAGGATCTTCGGTGACTCCTCCGTGGCTCTGGACGACCACATGCTCAACGCCGACCCGCCCAAGCACACCCGGCTGCGCAAGCTGGTCAACTCCGAGTTCACCCCGCGCCGTGTGGAGGCGCTGCGGCCCCAGATCCAGGACATCGTCGAGACGCTGCTGGACGGATGCTCGACCCGGGAACCGGTCGACCTGCTGCCCGCGTTCGCGTTCCCGCTGCCGATCACCGTGATCTGCGAGCTGCTCGGCGTGCCGTCGGACGAGCGGTCCCAGGTGCAGGTCTGGTCCACCACGGTGGCGCACACCGGGTTCAGCAAGGAGTCCAAGCAGGCCCAGCAGAAGGCGGAGGAGAGCCTGCACGCGTACTTCGCGGATCTCCTCACCCGTAAGCGCAGCCGCCCGGGTGACGACCTGCTCAGCGCCCTGATCGCAGCCCGGGACACGGACGGCGGCCTCACCGAGCAGGAGCTGATCTCGACAGCGTTTCTGCTGATGTTCGCCGGTCACAAGACGACCGCGTACCTCATCGGCAACGCCGTCTACCACCTCCTCTCCCATCCCGCTCAGCTCCGCGCCGTGAAGGAGAACCCGGATCTGGTGGGCCAGGCGGTGGAGGAGCTGGTGCGTTACGACGGCTCGGTGGAGAGCGCGACGTTCCGTTTCGCGACCGAGGATGTGGAGATCGCAGGGACGCGGATTCCGAAGGGCGCCCTGGTCCAGATCGCGCTCAGTTCGGCCAACCGCGACCCGCAGAAGTTCGACTCCCCGGACCAGTTCGATGTGACGCGCCCGGAGAACGCGCAAAGCGCCCATCTGGGGTTCGGGCACGGCATTCACTACTGTCTGGGAGCGCCTCTGGCCAGACTGGAGATGCAACTCGCTCTCACCGGTCTGTTCAGCCGCTTCCCGATGGTGGCTCTGGCCGACCCCACGCGTGAGGCGCCCTGGATGGAGGTTCCGTTCCCGGCCTTCCGTGGCCTCGCTGAGCTGCCCGTCGTGCTGGAGCCTGCTGCGCTGTAACCGACAGCGGGGGGGATGTCGGCATCCTTGTGCCGTCGCCACGCCGTCGCCACGCCGTCGCGATGCCATCGCGATGCCGTCGAGAAGTCCCGTGGTGTGTCCGCCGGTGCGTACGGGGCATCGGCGGTGGTCGGGGCCTGTGAGTCGTCCAGGCACCCGGCGTCCCGCTGTTCCTGCCGGGGCTCAGGCGACCCAGTGCGGCCGCCGGGCAGCGGACGTTGGTGAGGGTCCATCTGCGAGCGCTGTGGCCATGCGGCGCACCGCCTCGCGCAGGGTGTCCGCGGGCATTGTGTACGGGATGCGGAGACGCTGCTCGAAGATGCCCGGGTCGGTGGCGAAGTAGGTACCGCTCTCGATCCGCACCCCGTAGTCCAGTACCCGCTCGGCCAGCGCCGAGGCGACGGGTTCGCCCAGGTCGACCCAGAGCGACAGACCGCCGGGTGGCAGTTGCCAGGTCCACTGCGGAATGTGCTCGGCCAGGGCAGCGGCCAGGGCGGCGCGCTGATCGCGCAGCTGTTCCAGGCGGGGCGGCAACAGTTCCCCGGCCCGGGCCAGCAGGGCCCGGGCGAGCAGCTGGTCCAGGACCGAGCCGCCCATGTCGGTGGCGACCCGCTGGCCGGCGAGTTCGGTGACGAGCCGCGCCGGGGCGCGCAGCCAGCCGATACGCAGTCCCGCCCAGTGGGTCTTGCTCATCGAACCGATGGTGATGACCTGACTGGTTCCACCGGGCGTGGTGCGGGAGGCAAAGGGCGGTGGTGCTGGGACGTCGAGGGCGAGGTCGGCCAGCGTCTCGTCGATGACCAGCCAGGTACCGGAGCGCCCCGCGGCGCGCAGCAGGCGGACGCGCTCCTGATCGGGCATGAGGCAACCGGTCGGGTTCTGGAAGTCGGGGATCATATAGGCCAGTTGGGGTACCGCCTGGCGCAAGGTCGATTCGATGATCTCGATATCCCAGCCGGTTTCGGTCACGGGGACCGACACGGTACGCAGCCGGGCGCGGCGCATGGCCTCCAGAGCGTTCGGGTAGGACGGATTCTCGACCATGACCCGGTCGCCGGGGCGGCACAACACCGCCATGACCAGCGTGAACGCGTGCTGAGCGCCGGAGGTCACCAGGATCTGTTCGGGCACGGTGGCCAGGCCCCGCCGGGTGAATCGCTCGGCGATGGCGGCGCGCAGTCCGGGGAGTCCGTACGGGTGGTAGCCAGGGGTGTGCGCGTGCTCCGCGAGGTGCGGGGTGACCTGCGCGAGGGCCTCGACCAGCGTCTGCCCGGGCAGTCCGGGGGCGGCCCTGGCCAGGTCGATCGCGGTGTCCTCGGGACCGAGGAGCCGGGTGATGCCGTTGGGTCTACGGCCTTCCGGCAGGTCCGTCCAGGTACCGGAGCCCTGGCGGCTGTGTGCGAATCCTCGCTCGCGCAGCAGGTCGTACACGGCGGTGACGGTGGCCCTGCTGGTGTCCAGGGCGGTGGCCAGTTCCCGCTCGGCGGGGAGCCTGACGTGCAACGCGATCCGTCCGTCCAGGATCAGCGCGCTGATCGCCCGGGCCAGGTGGCGATAGGCGGGCCGCTCTCCGGCCGGGTCGGGCAGCATGGCGGCGAGTTGCCGGCTGCCCAGTGCCCGGTCGCTGCGTTCCATCCGCTCCAGGGGATGAAGCGGGTTCGGGTCGGCCATACCAACCACTCCCCTGAGATTGGTCGTGTCATCCGTGCCAATCACTCTACAGACTCGACTCATTGGCCTTGAAGGACGACAAGCATCTGGTGGAGGAGAGCGGTATGGAGCGGGAGATCACCGACGGCTACGAGCGTTGCCCGGGGCGCCGTCGGGCGGAACACGGTGGGGCTCCGAGGAAGCCCCGCGCAAGCCCGTCCCCGCCCCCACTCGGCTACGTCCGCCTCGCCGAAGGTCCACTACGACGCCTCCCCCAGCTGTTCATCGGCCTCGCCCTGTACGGATTCAGCCTCTCGGTGATGGTCCGCGCCGCGCTGGGCGTCAACCCCTGGAGCGTCCTGTACGAGGGGCTGGAGCACCACACCTCCCTGAGCTTCGGCACGATCAGCGCAGTCCTCGGTGTTCTCGTGCTGCTGCTGTGGATCCCCCTCAAGCAGGCGCCGACGTTCGGCACCTTCGCGAACATCGTCGTCCTGGCGTGCTCGTCCGACCTCGGCCTGTGGCTCATCCCCCAGCACCTCGGGCTCCTCACCCGGGTCGGCCTGCTCGTCGGCGGCATCCTCCTCAATGGACTGTCCGTCGCCGTCTACGTCGGCGCGCGCTTCGGACCCGGGCCCCGGGACGGCTTGATGACCGGCGCGTCCACCGCAACCGGGCGCTCCATCCGGCTCGTCCGCACCCTGATCGAGATCACCGTGCTCGCCGCGGGCTGGCTGCTCGGCGGAACCGCGGGCGTCGGCACCGTGGTGTACGCACTCACGGTCGGCCCGATCACCCAGTCCTTCATGCCCTGGTTCGCCTACAACAGCACTGCCGAGCGGGCGAGCCGGGCCACTGGTACTCACTCCCGGCGGGCCGCGGCACGGCAGAGCGGGATCAGCACCGCGCCGAGGCCGAGCCAGGCCAGGGCGAACAGCCATCCGCCGAGAACGTCGCTGGGCCAGTGCACCCCGAGGTAGACGCGGCTCAGGCCGACGGCGATGGCCCAGCTCACCAGGAGCACGCAGCCGGCGTACGCGAGGGCGGGGCGGGCCCTGCCGGCGATGGCCCAGGCCAGCAGTCCTGCCATGAGTGCGAACGTGGTGGCATGGCCGGAGGGAAAAGCGAAGCTGGAGGCGTGGGTGACCCAGTCCGCCGTGGCGGGCCGGGGTCGTCCGATGAGGTGGAGGAGGCCGGAGCGGGCGGCTTGGCCCAGGGCGAGGAATCCGACCGCGCCGACCACCGCGTATATGCGCCCGCGTGTGTCGCGTCCCGCTATGAGTCCGGCGGCCACGGCGCACGCATACGGGAAGACACCGGTGCCGGTCGCGGTGATGCCCCTCGCGAGGGAGACAGCGAGAGCGGGGCGGTGGCGTACGGACCAGACATGCATGCTCCGGTCCAGGGGCAACGGCAGACCGTGGTGGAGGGTGACGACCGTGGCCAGCGCCGCGAAGAGCGTGGCGCAGAGCACCGTGACGCCCAGCGCGGCTGTCCGGCTGATGTGCTTGGCCGTCAGTGTTGTTTCGTTCATCGCGGTGCTACCAGTGGGCGCAGTGGGGTGTCGCGGAGGCGGTCGACGAGTGAGCCGGTGCGGCGTGCCGCCAGTGCCAGGGGCCCGGCGACAGCGGCTCCGACGATCAGGCCGAGGATGACGTCGTGGGGATAGTGGGCTCCCACCCACACACGGGAGAACGCCATCAGCAGCGCCGCTGGAATGGCGATGGCTCCGAGGCGGCGGTGGGTGAGCCAGATGGCCACGGCTGCCGCGGCGGCGATGGCGGCGTGATTGCTGGGGAAGGACCAGTCACCCGGGGCAGGACACGCCTCCAGTGTGACGGTGTGCAGTGTCCGGCAGGGCCGCTGCTCACGCACCAGCGACTTGATCATGGTGTCGGCGGTGAAGGCGGTGACCACGACGAGGGGGGCGGCCAGCGCCATGGCGGTCCGCGGCGAGGCACCGGGCCGTGCGCGCCACCAGGCCGCCAGCATGAGCACGGCGAACAGCGCGAGGCCGTAGGTGGACCAGGCGGAGAGCACGGAGTCCAGCCAGGCAGGCGCGTTCCTGGCGACGTCGGTGATGGACATGTACGCGCCGCCGTCGACGGAGCCTCCGTCCATGGCAACCGCCATCAACGCGAACCGCCGCCCTCGGATGTGCGGCGGGAACGGCCGCGCAGCGCTTCCACGGCCAGCGGGAGGAGGGAGATCATCACGACCAGGGCCACGACGGGCAACAGATAGCGGTCGACGCCGACGACCGAGGAACCGAGCGCGTATCCGGCGAGCACGAGACCGACCGTCCAGATGAGTCCGCCGACGACCTGCCAGAGTGTGAACAGGCGGGCCGGCACGTTCAAGGCCCCGGCCAGTGGATTCAGCACCGTGCGCACCACAGGGACGAAGCGGGCCAGCACGATCGCCTTGGCATACCCGTAGCGGTTCAGCAGGCCCTCGGCCCTCTCCGCGCCTTCGTGGAGTTTGCGACTGCGGCTGCGGGCCAGCAGCGTCCTGCCGCCGCGGCGGCCGATCCAGTAGCCGGCCTGGGCTCCCAGCAGGGCTCCGACGGCGGCGGCGATGAGGACCTGGGGAAGCGAGAGGTGCACCGGGCCCTGCGCATCGGGCACGCACAGCAGGCCCGCGGTGAAGAGCAGGGAGTCTCCCGGCAGGAAGAAGCCGACCAGCAGTCCGGTCTCGGCGAAGAGGACGGCCGCGATACCGAGAGCGCCGAACGCGGACAGCAGTGATCCCGCGTCGAGGAGGTTCACGGCCTGCGGCACTGCCGCGAGGACGGATACGGCCATGGTGGGCTGCTCCCATAATGGTGGGCAGGGCCGGTCGTGGCGACGGCCCGATTGACTACAGCAATGTAGACGGTCTACTTCACTGTAGACGAATGATGGGGGAGGATCGTTCCCATGAGTGACAAGAACACGGATCGGCGACCCGCCGGAGAACTGGAATCCGGTGTGCTGGCGGCCCTGTGGGCCGCCGAAGGCCCGCTGACCCCTGCCCAGGTGCAGAGCGCGCTGGGCACGTCACTCGCGCGGACCACCGTCACGACGATCCTCTCCCGCCTCTACGAGAAGGGCACCGTGACCCGTATCCGCTCCGGTCGCGGATACGCCTACACGCCGACCGCGGATGCCGCCGGCCTGACCGCCCGGCGAATGCATTCGGAGCTGGCCAAGGACGACGACCGAAGTGCCGTACTGACGCGCTTTGTCTCCCAGCTCAGCGACGACGACGAACAGCTGCTGCGCTCCCTGCTGGACGGGGGCGCCGCATGATCTACATGGTCTGGGTGCCGCTGCTCGTGCCGTTCCTCGCGGGACCGGCGGGCCGACGACTCGTCTCCTGCCTGCCCCCGCGGCAGTCGGCCTGGCTGCTCACCCTCACCGCGGCGGGTCTTGCGGTGAGCAGTACGGCCGCTCTCGCCCTGCTCGTCGTCCCCGGCGCCACTCACGTGCACGCCGTCGCCGCTCTCGGTGAACTTCTCACGCCCCTCTCGACGGGCTCACCCGACGCCGTCGTGGCCGTGGCGATGGCGGCCGCGGTCCTCCTGCTGTGGTGCGCCGCCGCGCTGGCCCGCCGGCTGCACCGGCGCGGCGCCCAACTGCGTCGGGCGAGGCGGCTGGCAGCCTGCGCGAACGGTGAACTGGTCGTACTGAAGGACGACAGCCCGGACGCGTACGCGCTGCCCGGACGCCCCGGCAAGGTGGTGGTGACCTCCGGCATGCTGCGCGCTCTTTCCGCCGCCGAACGGGAGGCTCTCTTCGCCCACGAGCGCGCCCACCTGACCGGCCGTCACCACCGCTTCCTCACCGTGGTGGAGCTGGCGGGCCTGTGCCATCCCGGGCTCCGCACCCTGCGTGAGCCCCTCAGCTACGCGCTGGAGCGCAGCGCCGACGAAACCGCGGCCCGGGCCGTCGGCGACCGCCGCCTCGCAGCCCGGGCCGTCGGCAGAGCCGCCCTGGCTGCCCGCGCCACCCGGTCACCCGGCGCGGGGCGCCCCGGCTTCGCACTGGCTGCCACGACGGGCCCCGTCCCACGCCGCGTGGCCGCCCTGCTGAGCAACGGTGCGCCGACGCGCGGTCGGCGAAGGACCAGCCACGTCATTGCGGCTGCCCTGCTGGCGTGCCTTGTGCTCTCGGCCGCCGCCGCGCTGGAAGCCGCCGACGACCTGCACTCCGGCATCGAAAGCGCACAGGGCGAAAGCCCCCGGGACTGAATCCCCGCACGCGGTGCGGGCTCGTCGGCAGCACGGCGGGTTCGCTCAGGCCGGGACGGGCTCACTCCTGCGGCTGCCCAGTGCTTGGTTGTACCGGCGCAGCAGGAGTACTGCGGTGGTGGCCAGGCCGGTGAGCAGGCCGAGCCAGATGCCGAGGGTGTCGACGCCCAGGGGGTAGGCGAGGAGCCACGACGCCGGGAGCCCCACGGCCCAGTAGCCGATGAGGGTGATACGGAAGCCGCTCTTGGTGTCGTCGAGACCGCGGAGGAGCCCGACGCCGATGTTCTGCGCGCAGTCGAAGAACTGCAGGAGGGCGGTGACCATGAGCAGTTGGGTGGCGATGGTGAGTGCCTGGTCGGAGCCGGAGTCGAGGAAGGGCCGCAGGACGAGTCCGGGCACCGCCAGGTAGGCGATGCCGACGACGGTCATGACGGCGCCGGCGCAGGCGAGTGCGGTGTTCTTGATGCGCCGTGCGTCGTCGTGGCGGCCGAGGGCGAATTCGCGGCTGACATTGATGGATGCGGCGTGGGAGAGGCCGACGGCTACCTGGAAGACGATGTAGACGAGCTGGTTGACGGCGGTGTGCGCGGCCAGCGCGGCGGGCCCGAAGGATCCGGCCATCAGCGCGGTGATGGAGAAGAACCCCGCCTCCGAGCCGTATGTGGCCGCGATCGGCACGCCGAGACCGATGAGCCGCCTGACGGTGGCCCGGTCGGCCTTGGCCACGTTCAGAGTGAGCAGCGGCGCCAGCTCGCTGTCCCTCTTCGCCGAGATGTACAGAGCGAGGAAGGACAGGAGGTAAACGGTGGAGGTCGCGATGCCGATGCCGGTCAGGCCGAGACGCGGCAGCCCCCATGTGCCGTGGATGAGGACCCAGTTCAGGCCCGCGTTGACGGCGATGGACGCGATGGTGATCTGCAGCAGGGCCTGTGGGCGCCGCATGCCGACCGTGAACTGGCGGATGGCCTGGAACCACAGGCAGGGCAGCAGACCGGGAGCCAGGGCCATCAGCATGGTCCGGGTGCGTTCGACGACGGCGGAGTCCTGCCCGAGCCAGGTCAGGGCGGGGCCGATGAGGATCATGAGGATCGCTCCGGCGATACCGGCGAGAGTGGCCACGGCCAGGCTCGCGCGGACGATCGCCCGGACCTCCTCGTCGGCCGCCCCGCCGTCTTCTGCGTCCTTTCCGGCGGTGGCCGCGGCCTGCTCGGCGCGGGCGGCGGCAGCGGCTATCTGGTTGCCGACGGAAGTGACCAGTCCGACGCCCATGGTGCGCAACTGGTTGAAGATGACGATGGCCAGGCCGCCGGCCGCCAGTTCCCGGGTGCCGAGCAGGCCCATCATCACGGTGTCGGTGGTGGTCAGGGCGACCTGCGCGAGCTGGGTGAGGATCAGCGGTACGGCGAGGGTGGCCAGCGCGCGGCTGTCGCGGAGCAGAGTGGTCAGCATGGGGGCTATCGGTTCCTGCGGAGTTTGGTGAGGAGCTCGTCGATTTCCCGTTCCGCATCGGGGTCGAGGAGGTCGCGGGCGTGCATCCACTCGTCGTTGAAGACGGTGTCCATGTACTTCTCGCCGCCGTCGTTCACGAGCGCGACCATAGTCGTGCCCGGGGGAAGTGAGGACAGCCGGGTCAGCGCCTCGTGGACGACACCGCCCGCGGAGCCGCCGATGAGGAGTCCGGTGCGGGCGACGGCGCGGCAGGTGGCGAACGCTTCGACGTCGCCGACCTTGACGCCCTCGTCGATGAGGCCGAAGTCGACCAGCGCGCCGATCTCGGCGCCCTCGGGGGTGCCGGTGCCGGACTGGTAGTAGTCGTGGGCCGGGCCGCCGAACGCGATCGACCCCTTGGGCTCGACCCCGATGGTGGAGAAGTCGGGTATGAGCTTGCGCAGTTCGCGGGTGGTGCCGCACAGGGCCCCGCCGGTGCCGACCGCGCCGATCAGGACATCGATACGGCCGTCGAGGGCCTCGTTCAGTTCATGGGCGACAGGGAAGTAGCCGACGCCGTTGCTGGGGTTGTTGTGCTGCTCGGTGAAGATGGTGTTGTCCTGCCCCCGGGCCATGTCCTCGGCCAGCTCTTCGCGGGCAGCGGTGGCCAGCTCCTCGGTGCCGTCGTCGACGACGTAGACGAGTTCGGTACCCAGGGCCTTCATGCCGCGCAGCTTGTCGGTGCAGGCATGGTGGTCGACCACGGCCGTGAAGGTGTAGCCGCGTTCAGCGGCGATGACGGCGAGTCCGAGGCCGGTGTTGCCCGAAGTGGACTCGATGATGCGGCCGCCGGGCCGCAGCTCGCCCCGGTCCTCGGCATCGGTGACCATCTGGCGGGCCATGCGGATCTTCGCGGTGCCGGTGGGGTTGAACATCTCCAGCTTCAGCAGCAGACGGCTGCCGGTCTCTGTGGCGGCCAGTTCGAGCAGCGGGGTGTAGCCGATGAGGTCGGACACGCGGGAGACCACGGCGGGGCGCTGAAGTGCTCCGGGCATCGAATGCTCCTGTGAGGGGGTTCGGTGGTGAGACGGCTCAGGGGTCAGCCGAAGTGACGGTCCAGCCGCCAGCGCGGGCGCGGGCGCTCGGTGTGGTCGATGACGACCTTCGGCGGAAGGGCCAGGTCGTGGAAGGGCGACTCGTTGGAGTCCATCTGGTAGCCGGCCGTGTTGGGGTAGACCAGCAGGTCACCGGTGCGCGGCTGTCGGGGGAAAGGGATCTTCCGCCAGGTGAGCATGTCCGACTCGAGGCAGGTCGCGGCTCCGACAGCGGCCGGGTACATGCCTGTTGAGGCGTCCGGGCTCCGGGAGAGCAGGTACGGGTCGGGCAGGTACTCACTGTTGAACCACTGCTCGGACAGGCTCAGGCTGGTGCCGTCGACGGTCAGGAGCTGATAGCCGTCGCGGTCCTTGACGCCCTGGATCCTGAACACGGTCGCGCCCGCCCGGTCGAGCAGAGCCCGGCCGGGCTCCATCAGCACGACGACACCCGCTTCCCTCAGCAGCTCGGCGAGGCTCTCGCCGTGTCCCTCGGGCCGCGCGGCGAGCAGCGCTCGCAGCGCCCCGGCTCCGGCGGCCGGCGAGTGATACGGGTAGAAGTCGCCGGTGCTGAACGACTTGCCCGCGTGGTAGTGGCCACTGTTCTGTTCGCCGAGGAAGGTGTGCCAGGAGTCGGCGTCCGTGTAGCTGACCGCCAGGCCCCCGCCGATGCTGATCCGACTCGCCTCCAGGCCCAGGACTCGGGCCTTGAGACACAGTTCGACCAGGTGTCCGGCGAGGTCGGCGCGCGGCTGGACGGCATAGCCGGACAGATGGAAGCTGAACCCCTCCATGCGTACGGCATCGCCCGCACGCACGCAGTGGTCCATGGCGATGGCCAGTTCGGCGTCGTTCATGCCGAAGCGGCTGTGCGGCTGGGCCGGCGGCAGACAGCGCAGCAGCAGCCGGGCCGGGCGCACCCTGCCGGCCAGAGCGGCCGAGATGAGGTTGTCGAGTTCGTCGAGCGCGTCAACGGCGATCAGCGCCCCCTGCTGCACCGCCAGGGTCAGCAGGTCCTGCCCCTTGGCCGGGCCGGTGACGACGATGTTCTCCCCGCGCACGCCGTGTCCCAGGGCCTCACGCAACTCACCGAGGGATGCCACATCGACGCCCGCGTCGCCGGCCGCGCACCGTTCGATCCACACCGCGGCCTTGTTGGCCTTCTTCGCGTAGTAGACGACACCGTCGACGCCCGCTTCCTCCAAGGCGGCCCGCATCGCTTCCAGATTGGTGTCGAAGGCGTCGGGCAGCAGGAAGTGGAAGGGGCCGCCGAAGGCGTACGAGAGTTCCTCGACGAGCCCGCTGGCCAGAACCGCGTCGGTGGCGGTGTCCGGCAGCGCGGGCAGGGTCGGCAGACCGGTGTCGTTCACTGCCACAGCGGTACCTCGGTGCCCAGGCCCTGAGCCAGCGCGAGCTGCGCGAAGCGGTGGCCGAGGGCGATATCGGTGACGACCAGGCCGCTGTTGTAGGCGAAGATCCGCTCCTCGGCCGAGTGGCGGCCTGCCACGACGCCCGCGATCACGGGCGGGAACTCGCTGTCGACTGCCGGGAGTTTGCCGTCGGCATCGGCCATGTCGGTACCGGTGACGTTCATCTGCGCCTCGCTCGTGGCGATGACACGGTCGGCCTGGTGGAGGGTCGAGGGGGCAAGACCGTGGCCGACCAGGATGGACAGCGCGCCGGGCCCCAGCCAGCCCGCCTCGACGGCGGCAGATGTGTGCCCTCCGGCCGTGGCGACGATGACGTCGGCGTCCGCGGCCGCGGCCCGCAGATCGGTGACGATCTCCAACTCCCGCTCCGGGAAGTACGTGCGCAGTTGCTCGCGGACCGCGGTGATGCCCTCGGCGTGGGAGCCGAACAGCATCAGCCGGTCGAGGTCCGGGAGCGTGGTGAGCAGGAACGGCAGAGCGAGGCGGCCCTGAGTCCCGGTGCCGATGACCAGCGCACTGCGGGCGCCGGGGGCCGCGCATTCGCGGGCCAGCAGCGCGGACACGGCCGGGGTGCGCAGGGAGCCGATGCGGGAGCAGTCCATCATGGCCACCGGCAGGCCGGTGACATCGTCGTAGAGGGTGAGCGACGTGTAGTAGTGCTGCTCCTCGCGGCCCTTGTCCAGGCCGTGCTTGTAGGAGGTCTTGATCGCGACGACGTTGCGGGAGCCGTCCCGGCCCAGCATCGCGTACGAGACCGAGTGTCCGTCCGCCGGCTTGACGGTCAGCTTCCGGGGGTTGTCGGACTGACCGGCGTGGAGGGTGCGGTAGGCGTCCTCCACGGTGGCGACCACGTCGGCCAGGGATATGTCGATCCCGGCCAGGTCGGTGGTCGAAAGGATCCGCAGGTGCTTGTCGTCCCCGGATACGGGGGCGCCGGCGGCGGGCGAGGTGTCGGTCATGGTGTTCCTCCGGTCCGTGGGCGGGTGTTCAGCCGACGTGCGCTTCGAGGGCGGCCTGGCCGTAGCCGTGCTCTTCGGCTTCGGCCGGAGGGCGGCTGTGCCGCCCGGGGACACGGATGGAGGCCCGCTTGAGCCACCGGTCGGTTCCGTCGTAGCGGGCCTGGAAGGGCACCCGGCCGTGGACCACGAGGTCGTTGTCGACGACGAGAACCTCGCCCGGACTGAGGCTGACCGCGACCGATACGCGGGCCAGTTCGGCCTCCAGGCGCCGGTAGGCAGCCCGGTAGGTCTCGTCGGCGTCTTCCACGGGCGTGTAAGCCGGGTCGAAGCGCAGTGTCATGCCCTCCTCGGTCGCGAACAGGGTGGGCACCGCGGGAGGTGCCTGGTCGGCGTAGCCCTGTGCTTCGGCGTAGGCGTCGTCGGGGAGGATCGGCAGCGCGGGCCGCGTCAGAATGTCGAAGTCCTCGTCCGCCAGGCGGGTCCTGCGGATGCTGGCGGCGGTGGTGGCGATGTTGTCGTGATTGCGCATGCAGCCGAGCATCAGCAGATGCGCACGGCCGGGGTGGAAGGCGTCCTCGGTGTGGGGGCTGAGGAGCACCGTGCTGCTGGCGCCGGTCTGCGCTCTCTCGTGCCCGGGCGAGGGAACGATGTTATGGACGAACCGGCCGTCCTGCTGGCCCTCCCAGGCGATGGGGTTGCCCATCACGGTGGCGAGCAGCAGCAGCGCGATGTCGTGGACCGCCCCGCTGTCGCCGGCGGTGGCCCAGCCCGAAGGCGTACGGCCTACGGCTTCGTCGTCGACCTCGAGGCCCCGCAGGACGAACAGTCCGTCGGCGGTGTCGACGGGGCGGCAGTGGTGGCGAAGGGCGTCACTGAACTCGCCGGCGCTCTGCGCAACCCGCTCGAGGAGCTGGGGAGATGTGGCAGACGTGCCGAATTCGGCAAGTATTTTCTCTGCGGCCTGGCGGAGTTCGCCCACTGCGTGGGCGTCGAGCTGGCGGACAGGTGCGGCTGCCGTGCTCATGGCGAAGTAGTCCGTTTCCGTCGGATGGCAGGGGTGGTCGAACCTGCTGGGACACCTGGCGTCACCCGCGACCGGAGCCGCGGTTGTGCAACGGGCAGGCCTGAGAAGCCGCTTGTGCAGCGGCTGAAGGGGCTGGGGGTTGTCGGCGACTCGAAACACTATCAGCTTACTTAGGTAAGCCAAACCTTACTCTACCGCCCCCGGTCCGACAATCTCTCAAGTCACGCCCCATGGCGAGCAGTTCGCCTCAGGCGGCAGGCTCCGCACTATTCGCTCATGTGTCCACCAGGGGTCCGGGGACTTGCGGAAGCGTTTGTCATTAGGATAGGCAAACCTAAGCACATCCTAATTACTCTGAACGTGGATCGAGGACGTACGTGGACTTCAACAGGCGTCAAGTGCTGTGGGCCGGCGGAGCGATAGGCGCGGCGGCACTGCTTGCCGCTTGCTCAGGGGACGGGGACACCTCGGCCAAGGCCAACGCCGCGGGCACGAAGCCGAAGAAGGGCGGCACCCTCCGGGTCGGCGCGCTCGGCCGCGCTTCGGCCATCACCAGGGACCCGCACGGCACACAGGCCAACGAGAGCGACTACCTGATCATCTCGCTCGTCCACGACACCCTCACCACCCCGGGCGCCAAGACCAACACGGCCCCCCGGCTGGCCTCCGGCTGGCAGGCGTCGGACGACCTGAAGACCTGGCGCTTCACCATCGCCAAGGGCGCGAAGTTCCACGACGGCACCCCGGTCACCGCCGACGACGTCGTCTGGTCGCTTCGCCGGCTGCGCGGCACTCCTTCCGGCGCCTCCCGGCTGCCCGGTATCAAGGCCGAGAACATCAAGGCCGACGGCCCGGGCACCGTCGTCCTGGTCTCCGACTACGCCAACGCCGAACTGCCTCTGCTCACCCGTCTGACGACCTTCGTGCTCAAGAAGGACACCAAGGACAAGGAGATCGAGAAGGCACCCGGCACCGGCCCCTTCAAGCTGGAGTGGTTCCGCTCCGGCAATGCCCGTCTCGTACGCAACGAGGACTGGCACGGCGGTGAGGTTCTCCTCGACGCCATCGAGGTCAAGATCTTCGAATCCCCGCAGTCGATGGCCAACGCCCTGCTCGCCGGGCAGATCGATGTCGCCTCCAACGTAGGCGCGGTCGCGGCCCGTACGGCCGCGAGGCGCAAGGACATCCAGATCATCCGGCGCCCCAACGACATGGCGATGCCGATCGTCATGCGCACCGCGTCCGGCCCGTTCGCGGACCCGAAGGTGCGCGAGGCGCTGCGGCTCGCCGTGGACCGTGAGGCCATGGTCAAGCAGGTGCTGTCCGGTTACGGCACCGTCGGCAACGACATCCTCGGCACCGGAGACCCCGCCTACGCCAAGGACATCCCCCAGCGCGTCCGTGACCTCGCCAAGGCCAAGTCGCTGCTCAAGGAGGCGGGCTTCGACACCTCCAAGACGTACAAGCTGGTGACCACCGAGGACATCTCCGGCCTCGCCGAGTCGGCGACCCTGTTCGCCACCCAGGTCCGCGAGGCCGGCGTGAAGATCGAGGTGGTCAAGCAGGAGTCCGCCACGTTCTGGGACAAGACCTGGCTCAAGGGCGACCTCTACACGACGTACTGGGGCACCAACGACTCCGTGGTCTTCCTGGCCAGCAAGACGATGGTCTCCGACTCCGGCCAGAACGAAGCCGGCTGGAAGAACACCGCGTTCGACGCGGCGTACCGCAAGACCATCGGTACCAAGGACGCGGCCGCACGCGCCAAGGTGCTGCGCGGCCTTCAGCAGATCGAACACGACGCGTCCGGCTACCTGTTGTGGGGTGTGGCCGACGGCATCGACCTGGCCGCAACCGCGGTGCACGGCCTGCCCACTCTGCCCGGCTACGGACGCGTGCAGCTCGAGCGGGCATGGCTGGCTCGCTGAGCAGTCCGGCGACGCAGTCCGCGACCGGGTCGGCCCCAGGAGAAGAACTCCGGCCGACCCGGCCCGTGCTGTCCTGGGTCCTCCGGCTGGGCGGCCTGCTCGCCCGCCGGGCCCTGCTGCTCGCCGTACTGCTCGCCACCGTTTTCGCCGCCGTCGAACTGCTGCCCGGCGACGCGGCCAACGCGACCTCGGAACGCGGCGAGAGCGCGACCGATCTCGCACAGCGACGCGAGCTGCTCGGCCTCGACCGTCCCGTCCTCACCCGCTTCACCGACTGGATGACCGGCCTGCCCGTCGGCGATCTCGGCACCTCCGCCCGCGGCGAGTCCGTCGCCGACCTGCTGTCCCGCCCCTTCCCCAACACCCTTCTCCTCGGCGGTCTTGCCCTGCTGACGACGCTCGCCGTCTCGCTCACACTGGGCTGCTGGGCGGCACTCAAGCCCGGCGGCAAAGCCGACCGAGCCGTCTCGGCCACGGCCACCGGCGTCCTCGCGCTGCCCGAATTCGTCGTCGCCGTCGCCCTCGTCCTGGTCTTCGCGCTGTGGACCGACTGGCTCCCCGCCGTCACTCTCACCGATGCCGACGGCTCGCCCGCCTCCTGGCAGATGCTCGTTCTGCCCGTACTGGCCCTGTCGATCCCGCAGATCGGCTGGAACACCCGCATCGTGCGCGCCGCCCTTGCCGACGAGGCCAAGGCACCGCATGTAGAGACCGCGGTCATCGACGGACTGCCGCGGCACCGCGTCCTCATTCACCATCTGCTGCCCGGGGCGACGCCCACCATCGCGGCGGGCATCGCCACCTCGACCGGCATGCTGCTGGGCGGTGCCGTCGTGGTGGAGACCATCTTCAACTACCCGGGTATCGGCTCGGTGCTGGCAGGGGCCGTGACCGACCGGGACAGTCCGGTCGTCGCAGGCGTCGTCGCCGTCACAGGGGCCGTCATCACCGGCGTACTCCTGCTCGCCGATGTCGTACGGGCCTGGGCTTCCGGAGGCCGCATATGACCGTCCCCGAACGGGCCGTACGCCACCGCCCACGACAAGCCGTCGCCCTGCGCATCCTGCCCGCGCTCCTGCTCATCGCCCTCGCCGTCGCCGGGCCGTGGCTCGCCCCGCACACCATCGACGCCCCGGTCACCGCTCCGTACGCCGAGCCGGGCGGAGGAACACCCCTCGGGGGCGACCAGCTCGGACGGGATGTGCTCACCCGACTCCTCGCCGGAGGTCGTGAACTCATTGCCACCTCCCTCCTCGTGGCCGTCCTCGTCACCGCGGCGGCCGCTCTGCTCGGGGCGGTCGGAGCCCTGCGTCCGGCCGTCGGGCGGATCGTCGAGCGCTCCGCCGACGTCCTCATGCTGCTGCCCGCCGTGCTGGGCATCCTCCTGGTCGCCCTGTCCTGGCCGGGCGGCGGCCGGTTCGCCGTGATCGCCGCCGCCGTCGTCATGGGCGTGCCCTATGCCGTGCGGCTCGTCGCCGGCGCGGCGGCGCCTGTCGCCGCTTCGGGCTACGTCGAGGCGTCCGCGGTCGGTGGCGAGCGGCTGTGGCATCTCGTGGTGCGCGAAGTCCTGCCCAACCTGCGCGCCACCTTGCTGGCACTCTTCGGGCTGCGCTTCGTCGCCGCCGTCTATGTCGTGGCGACCGCGGGATTCCTGCAGGTGGGCCCCCAACCACCCGCCGCCGACTGGGCGCTGATGATCCGTGAGAACGCGGGTGGGATCGTCCTCAACCCATGGGCCGTGCTGGCTCCCAGTATCGCCATCGGCCTCCTGGCCATGAGCGTCAACCTGGCGGCCTCGGCACTCGTCCCGCAGACCGGCCGGAAAGCGGTGACCGCGCTGTGAACCACATGCCCCACTGGTACCCCGAGGGTCAAGTCCCGTCCTCCGAAGCAGCGGTGAGCGTCACGGATCTGACCGTCGCCGCCCAGGACGGCCGTCTTCTGCTGGAGGGCGGCAGCCTGGAGGTCCGCCCAGGGCGCGTCACCGCGCTCACCGGCCCCTCCGGCTGCGGCAAGACCACGCTGCTCCGAGCCGTGGCCGGTGTCCTGCCGCCGGGCGCGCGGCGAACAGCCGGTGGTGTCGAGGTCCTCGGCCAGGACGTGCTGTCGCTGGGCTCAGCAGAGCTGCGCGCGCTGCGCCGCCACCGCCTCGCCTACCTCGGACAGGACCCGGGCTCCGGCCTCAACCCCCGGATGAAGATACGCCGCCTTCTCGGCGAAGTCGCCGTGGACCGCAGCCCCGAGGCGGTACGTGCCCTGCTCGCCGAGGTCCAGCTGCCCACGGACAACGGCTTCGTGGGACGTCGCTCCAAAGAGCTCTCCGGTGGCCAGCAGCGGCGCGTGGCTCTGGCCAGGGCACTGGCCCGCCATCCGGCCGTCCTGCTCCTCGACGAACCCACCGCCGGCCTCGACCCGGCGCTGCGCGACGAGATCGCGGAGCTCCTGCGGCATCTGGCGGTCGATCACCAGCTCGCCGTCGCACTGTCCTGCCACGACGCGGACCTGGTCGCCCGGTTCGCGGACGACGTCGTGGATCTGACCCGAGGCGCGACCGCACCGACACCCGCCCCGCGCACGGTCGACCGGCGCCTTCCCGAAGGCGGTCCCACGCTCGAAGTGTCCGGACTGCACGCGGACTTCGTGCAACGCGGGCGCCGCATCCCCGTCCTTCAAGACGTCGACCTCGCCGTTGTCGCCGGATCCAGCACGGGCATCGTCGGTGCCTCCGGCTCGGGGAAGACGACCCTGGTGCGCGCCATCGTCGGACTCCACCGTCCCAGCGGCGGCACGGTCACTCTCGACGGAGTACGCCTCACCCCCTCGGCCCACGGCCGTACCCGCGAACAGCGCCGACGCGTCCAACTCGTACCGCAGGATCCGCTGGGCACCCTCAACCCGAGCCGTACGGTCGGCGCCGCGATCGGCCGCCCGCTGCGCCTGCACCGGCGCGCCGACCGCGAGCAGGTCCCGGCGCGCGTCCTGGAACTCCTGGAACACGTCGGCCTCCCGGCAAACTTCGCGGACCGCTACCCGCACGAACTCTCCGGCGGCCAGCGCCAACGCGCCTCCATAGCCAGAGCACTGGCGGCGGACCCAGATGTACTTGTCTGCGACGAAGTGACCTCTGCCCTCGACGCACCTACCGCCGGTGCGATCATGGACCTGCTCGAGGGCCTACAGGACAGTCGCGGCCTCGCGCTGATCCTGATCAGCCACGACCTGCGTCTCGTCGCGAGCCGTACCGACAGCCTCCTCGTCCTGTCCGCCGGCCGGGCCGTCGAATCGGGGCCCACCCAGCAGATATTCACGTCCCCGGCGCACGCGGTGACCGCCTCCTTGATGACCGGCACGGTCCAGCCGACCTGAGGAACCGACGACCGACCGGTCCCGGTGGCGCGGTCCCCATGCGTACTGCACTATCGCCACGGCGGGCCGGTCGAGACCGTGGTGGCCGTGGGCCCGCCCGGCCAGGCAGCCGAGTCGGTCTCCCGGGCCGGGCACCCGAGGACCACACGGAGACCGACCGCCGAGCCGGAGGCCGGCCGTATGCCCACAGTTCCGGCGGCCGACATCGCTTTCCCGCGTCGGTCATCCTCCGGGCGAGGGGTGCACCGCGCGGATCCACGCCACGCCGGTGAAGCTCTTGGCCTCGACATGGATCTCCACCCGCCGGAATCCGGTGGCGTGCAGGCCCTCGTAACCGGTGGCGACCAGATCCTGGTACAGCGCGTCGGAGAAGGCGACCACCAGGTGGGTGGAGTGGGTTTCGGCGAGGGCACCGCGTACGGGAGCGGAGTCGAGGACGCGGAAGAGGGCAACCACGGCGGAACCCGCGTAGCCGCTGTCCGCCTCATGGACGATGCCCTGGTGCAGGCTGGCTCGCATACGGATTCTGCCGGGGGCCCCCGCGTCCGCGACTCGCCCACCGGGTTTCGTCCTGTCCGGGGCTGCGGCCGGCGTATTGGCCACGGCCAGTCCCGCGGCCAGGCCGTCCAGAAGCCCCGGCACGACCCGTGTCTCGTCGATGCCGGGCTCCAGCACGAGCAGATAGCCGTCGCCCTGGGCCTGCCGGCCGCAGCGCCGCCACTCGATGCCCGCCTGTTCGCAGGCGGCGCGCAGGGTTCGCAGCAGGACGCGCTGCAACCGGACCATGTCGGCGTTGTCACGCGCGCTGTACTTCTCGATGTCGACGGCGAGGCAGAGCCGCCGCAGGCCAGGCGGCAGTTCCTCGCCGTCCGGGCGCTCCTCGCCGTCCGCAGCGGCGCCGTCCTCGTATGCGGAGAGCGCCCAGGCGCCGGGGAGGGCCCCGAGTCGCGCCGGCGGGGTGGCGGCCGGCCAGATCTCGGCCACCTGGAGCCGGAACGGTGTGTCGTACGGGGTTTCCGCCTCCCTGCGCAGAAAGGTCCCGCCGAGCATGGGCTGCACGGTGACCGTGGTCAGGCTCAGTCGGCCGGACACCTCGGCCGCGGTTCCCGGCAGGCGTACGACGGCCTGTGCCCAGCGGCCGTCGGGGCGGAGCGCGCCGCTGCGTCCCGGGGCCCGGAAGGTCCAGCGGAGCCTGCTGCTGCCGAGTCCGAACGCGGCAACCTCCGTGCCGTCGGCACCGGTGGTACCGGGGGCCGGATGCAGGGCGAGGGCGTGCGTCGCGCCATCGAGCCGGACGGTGACGGTCACCTGCTGGTAGCCGCGTCCGTCCGGCAGTTCCTCCAGGTCGAAGGGGAAGCAGAGCAGGATGTCGCGGTGCGTGGCGGCTGCCGCGGCACCGCCGTCGGCCGCCCCGGCGAGGTCCGCCCCCGGAAGGGCATAGCCGAGAGGGCGCCCCAGGGAAGCACCGCCGATCCGGTCGCGGACGGGCTGACTCCCCTTGGACACCGCACCGTCGACGGCGAACAGATCCGTGGTCGCCAGTACGTCGTCGTGGGCCCGGTGGTCATGGGCCCGGTTGTCGTGATCCGGGGTGGCAGCCTGCACGCCGCCGTCCTGTTCCTCGTACTCCGTGCGCTCGTCCCCCACGTTCCTGACTCCCCATCATTTCCTATGCGGTGGGCACCTCTTGTCAGTCGCCCGGCTCCGTCAGACGGGCGGCGTGGCGCAGTCCGGCCGGGGACAGGACTGTCACCCGGCTGTAGCCGACCCGGATGACTCCTTGCCCGGCCAGTGCCCCGAGCACGTGGTGCACGCGGCGTTCCTTGGCGCCGACCAGTCCGGCGATCTCCGCCTGGGTGAGCCGCGGCCCGATCAGGACGTGGCCGCGCGAGGGCTGCCCGTAGTCCTCGACCAGGTCGACGAGCACCCGGGCGACCCGGGTCGCCACCGGACAGCCGCTGAAGTCGCCCCGGCGCCGCACCGACCACCGGTTCTTGCGCACCAGCATCCGGCTGACCGCGAGGGCGGTGGCGGGCCAGCGGTCGAGGCAGCCGAGGAAGTCCTGTTGCCCGATGCGGCGGGCGGCCACCGCGCTCGCGGCGGTGACCGTGGCCGACCTGGGGCGGTTGTCGAAGGCCGCGAACTCTCCCACCAGATCCCCGCCGAGCCGGACGGCCAGCAGTGCGATGTCGCCGTTCTCCGTGACCGCGGTGACCTTGGTGACACCGCTCAGCAGCAACAGGACGAAGGTCTCGTGCAGCCCCTCGGCCAGCAGGATCTCGCCCGGTTCGTACAGGCGTGGAGTCCCCAGCGAGAGCAAGGTCTTCGCGGCATCCGGGGAGCCGGCCAGCTCCGCCAGGAGGGTGCCGTGCGGCCATCGGTCGGCGGAGCCCGCGCCTTCCGCGTACTTCTCCGGCATCACGGCCACCCCCCGGGCCTCTCGGACTTCTCCGGCACTTACGGCAAACCGATCGTAGCCGTTGAGCCATGGTGAACACCCCTTTTCCCACAGGAGAGTTGTGCCCGGCGGCCTTCGGAATTCCGCACCGCTGCGGAGTGGGCGACATCCCGGTCGGTGCATGCTGTCGGCACGGGGGACGGCACGGGGACCCAGGCCGTCGGCGGCCCACCGGGTCCCCGTAGTCCCCTTGCGCGCACCGCGGGCCGCACCACTGGCGGAGCTCAGGACCTCGGCTCCCGGGCCAGCCGCACATCCGGGGAGCCCAGCAGGGTGAACCCCGCCCAGTCCACCGGCCGCGTGTGACGGCGCCTGGTCTCCCGTCCGGCATGGCGCAGCGCCTCCCCGGTGGTCGCTCCCGCCGCGAGGTGCTGGTGGAAGGCGGTCATGAGGCGGGCCGTGGCCGTGTCGTCGACGGGCCACAGGGATACCACCACACAGTCCACGCCTCCTGCCAGAAAGGTCCTGGCCAGGCCGAGGTTGCCTTCCGGCGAGAGCCGGCCCCAGCCGGTCCGGCAGGCGCTGAGCACGACGAGGTGACAGCCCGACAGGTCGAGCGGCTGGATGTCGTCCGCCCGCAGATACGGACCGCCGGCGCCGTTTTCCGCCGCGCCGGCGGGGTCCGCCGGGGCGTTCGGCGAGAGGCAGAGCGCGCCCGGGATCCGCAGGGTGTCCTCGCCGGGGAGGGCGTGCGTGGCGAAGTGCGCGAACCGGGCGTACGGCAGCCGGTCGAGGACGGCTTGCCGGGTGGCCCGCGCGCCGAGCAGCGCGGGGGCGTCGTACAGCTCGGCGATGGCCCGGGCCTCCCGTTCGGCGGCGGGCAGGGCGGGCAGCACGGGTGTGGACAGCCCCGGCAGCAGAGGTTCCGCGGGCGGGTCGGGGTTGCCGACCACGAGCGCCTCGGACGGGGCGACCGTGACGGGCACGGTGCCCGGCCTCCCCGTGGGCTGCAGGCGGACGGAGGGCGCCAGGGCGACGGTGTACCGGTCCACCAGAGGTGTGTTGTCCTTCAGCGGCAGCGCGTTGAACGGCACGTAGTGGAGAGATCCGTCGGGCACGACCACCAGCCGCCGCGTCCCGGCCGCTTGCAGGTCTTCCTCGACGGGCCGCAGAAAGGCATCGGCGAGCAGGCGCAGGTCCGCGTCGGTGATGTAGCTCCGGTCGGGGTCGGCGAGCGGGCGGCTGTCCCGTTCGGTGACGGCCGGGACCGCGGCTCCCTGGGACAGTGCCCGCAGAAGCCGGGACTCCGGAGGTTCCGCGGCCGGAGCCCGTTCGCCGCCGTCGGCGACCTGGCCGAAGGGGATCCCGCGGGCATCGGGCGCGTCCGTGGAAGTCTCGTCGGCAGGAGCCCCGTCGGCGGACACGGCGCCCGGTATCGCCGAGCCGGTGTCGGAGAGGTCGACTTCGTGGTGCCGCCGTGTGCCATTCGGGGAGATGACCCAGATATAGGCGGTGGTGGCGCCGCTTGTCACGCTGGGGCGGGCGGGTCCGAGCAGGCTGTAGACCAGGGTGACGGTGTTGTGCCGCGTGGCCAGTTCGGACAGCTGCTGTGCCGTCCGTGCTTCCGGCGATGCCGGGGCCGGCGCGGTGGTGCCGGCCCTGGAGGATTGTGTTACCAGAAGACGCTGTTCGAGCAGAAGGCCGCGGACCCGCTCCGCGGCCTCCAGGGCGCCGTCGGTGTCGTGACGTGCGACCCGGCAGCGCTGAAGGGCCCGGTACACCTGGGCCTGTTCTCCGAGCAGGTCGATGTGCTCCCTCTCGCTGCGGGTGGTGGCCCGCACCCGCTCCCACAGCGTCACCGCCTCCAGCAGGTGGCCCTCGGCGTCGGCATGCTCGCCCCGTACGTGAAGTACGGTCCCCAGCGTCAGCAGCGCGACGGCGACGAAGCTCGGCCCCTGGCCGCCGCGCGCCGTGTGTACAGCCCGTTCCGCCCAGGCGAGCGCCTCGTCCATGGCGTCCATCACCGCATGGGCATTGGCGAGATTGACGGCGGCCGATGTCATGACGATGGCGTCGCCGCGCTCGGCGGCCTCTGTGTGAGTGCGGGTGAGCAGCTCCACCGCCTCCGACATCTGCGTCGGCTCACCGCAGAAGACCAGGGAGATGGCGAGTGCCTCGCGAATCTGCGCGAGCCCGGGATCGTGCTGCCGAGCCGCGCCCGCCATCAGGGAGAGGGCTTCGCGACCCTTCGACACCGCCTCTTGAAGGCGGCGCTCGCGTCGCAGCACAAGTCCCTGAAGTCTGAGGGAGGAGGCGAGCAGCCGTACGCGATCGGCCTCGGTGGATGCCCGGGCCAGCCGCTCGGCCTCAGCGGCGCAGTCCCGGGCGGTGGCGCCGTCGCCCACCGTGTTGGCGGTGATTCCGAGGCTCAACAGCTCCTGGGCGAGTTCCAGGCCGGTCCCGGAGGTCCGTGCCGTCTCGGCGGCACGGGCGAAGGCCGTGAGGGCGCCTCCGATCTCTCCCTGGAGCAGCTGGCACTGTCCGAGCCGGTGGAAGCAGTCCGCGGTGAAGTCGGAGTCGTTCTGGGCAACCAGCTCGAAGACCTGCCGCACGACCTGCTCACCACCGGTGAGGTCACCGGTGCGGTAGAGCGCCTCGGCCAGAGCGAGCAGTGCTCTGATCCTGGTTCTGCGCACCAGAGGGGTGTTGCGCTTCATGCCGTGCAGGAGGGAGAGGCTGAACCTGCCGCATTCGGCCTCGTCGGAGTAGCGGGCGAGCTGTCCGGCGGCGACCGCGGCGTCCTGCCAGCAGGCGGCGGAGAGCAGCCGGTCCGAGAAACTGACGGCGGCCTCGCGGTACAGCGTGTACGCCTCCGCCCAGCGCCGCTCCTCGGCCATGCGGTCCGCCTTCCTCATACGGACCATGGAAAGCAGCTGTCTCACGCCTCGGCCTCCCGCGACTGCGGCAGCGCGTCCGCGTGCACGGTCCACACGCGGTAGTGGAACTCCTCGCCCACGTCCATTTGTTGGTCCCGTACGCCGTACCAGAGCTCCTGCAGCAGCGCGCCCAGCGCGGGATCGGTCGTGCACGCGGACCGGGAGGGGGCCTCCCGCGAGGCCAGGCCCCTGAGGTCCATCGGGCGGTCGCCGACGAGGAGATGCACGGTCTCCGGCCGCGGACCCCGCGCGGGTACGTCGGAGGGCCAGTAGATCCTGACGGAGGCCGTGGTGCGGGTGCTTCGGTGCTCGTCCCCGTAGGGTTCGAGCCGGTAGCCGCTGGGCTGATCGTTGGTCACCAGGGCGGTACGGCCGCTCAGCCCGACGCCGATCACCCAGAAGTACAGGGGCACACCGGAGAGGTTGGCCACCGTGACCCGGTAGCTGTCACCGCCGTACAGCCGCTCGCCCACCGGGCGCAGCATCCGCCAGTCGCCGCTCCCGGCCGGATGCTCGGCCTCGAACCGCACCTCCAGAGCGGCGTCCAGACGGCCGGCGCCCTCCGGGTCGCGCAGGCGTCGTACGCGTTCGCCCCGGGCCAGCTCCTCCAGCAGGGCGGTCAGCCGGGCCGGATCCGAGTGAGCGGTTCCGGCGGGCTTCCGGAAGGGCTGCCCCTCCGCGTTCAACACTTCACACCTCCCGGGCTGCGTCGCGCGCACGGTGGCGAAGGCATCCAGCTCATCGTCGGTCTCGGCCAGCCGTGGGCAGCGGGCGAGTTCCTTGCGCAGCGCCTCGGCGAAGGGGGCCTGCGCGTCGATGAGCACATGCCGGCGGTCGTGGACCCGCACCACGAGCGCGTACGCGCCGGGCGGAAGCGCCGCCGTGCGCAGGTCGCCAGCCAGGGACCGGGGAGCGGCGGACGACGTCGTACGCAGCAGCGCGTCCCCCGCCTCCATCGCGTCCACGGTCGCCGGTACGGAAAACTCCTGGCCGGCGTCCTTTGCGTGTCCGCCGGGGAACATCATGCCGACGCTGTCCTCGGGGCCGAGCCCGAAGACGGCGCCGCCGGGAACGACGAACCGGCCGTCCCGGCGCTCCAGCGGGAGCCGTTCGGGCTCGGAGGGCTCCTCCAGGGAGAACGGCAGCCGCCCCGAAGGTCCTCCGGCGTCGGGCCACTGACGTACCTGCTGTTGTTTGATGCGGTCGCGGGCGTGTGCGACCAGCACCGACCAGGGCACCCGAGGGTGCCGTCGTGGATCGAGCACCTTGGCCAGGGCCGCGGTGAACACGCCCTGCCGCCCGGCTCCGGGGCGGAGTTCGGCCTCGTACGCCGAGTCGTGCTGCTGGCATGCCGTCAGCCGTACGACATCCGGGACCAGCGGGTCGCCCGGCCGGGAGAGAGCGGCCGCGCGCTCGAGCCCCGCGCCCTGGGCGACCCGGGGCAGCTCCACCGACTTCAGCGCCCACCGGCCGGACTCCTGCGCCGCCTCCCGTACCGCTCCGCCGGAGTGACAGCAGTCGAGGATGACGGTGACATTGGGGGTGACATCGGTGAGGGCGCGGACGGCGGCGGTGAGCTCCTCGGCCAGATAGCCGCGGAAGTCGGCGGGAGTGCTGTCGGCCATGTCGACGGGTACCAGGTACTGCAGTTCGCCCAGCAGTGCGCCGTGCCCGGAGTAGTACACGACCACTCCGTCGCCCGGCCTGGTGGCGGCCCGGAGCCGGCTCAGGGCCTCCTTGATGCCCGCGTAACAGGCCAGCTCTTTCGTGCGGGTCACGATGTCCGTGAAACCGTGTTTCCGTAGTACTTCGTGCATCAGCCGCACATCGGCGTGCACCCCGGTCAGCCCATAGGTCTGGGCGCCGATCAGCACCGCTCGCAACGTCATCTCATACCCCCACATGGATGAAGGGCGCCCAGTGGTACGGGTGCCGGTCGTCTGCGTCCGGATGGCGCAGCGGTTCGCTGTCCCGGGCCGCTGCCCAGGACCGGGCGCGGGACTCGGGCCCCGGTGGGACTCCGGCCCGGTCGGTCAGCGCCCGGAACTCCTCGTCTCTTTCGGCGCCGGACAGGTCGCGCACCTCCCGCTGTGCGCGGGCCAGCGCTCCGCCGACGGATGCCGCCGGGTCCTGGACGAGGTGCCGGTATGCCTTGGTGACGACCAGGCAGCCCGTGCTGTCCCGGACCGGCCAGAGCGAGACCACGGCATGACGCGCCCCGGTGATCAGGGCGGCCCGGGTCAGCCCGAGGACATCGCCGCCCGCGGTGGCACTCCCGCGCCCGGTGTCGCAGGCGGACAGCACCAGCAGCCGCGGCTCATGGGCGGCGGCCAGCAGGTCGGCGAGGCCGAGGCAGTCGTCGCCGGCGAGCGGCAGCCGGCTGCGGTTCGGGGCCAGTTCGTCCACCAGACCGTGCGCGGCGAGATGCAGCACCTCGCAGCCCGGCGCCGCGTCCAGCACGTTGGCACGGGTGGCGTCGGCCCCGGTCAGCAGTCGGTGACGGGGCATCAGCCGGGCGATCTCGGCGGTTTCGGCGGCGGTGCCCGGCAGCTCCCGGAGCCCGTGCCGGGGGTGGCAGGCCGGGGCGCCCACCAGGAGAGCGCCGAGCTCCGACCAGGGTTCCTCCGGCGCCTGGTGCCGACGCCGGGTGAGGAGCGAGGCCGCGGGAAGGTACGACATCTCGTGGGTGGCACCGAGGGCGTCGCCGTTCCAGGGCAGGACGTGGAAGGGCAGCAGCGAGAGCGCGGCCGGGGGAACCACGATCACCCGCCGGTAGTGCTGGAGTTGAGCGGCGAAGGGCCGCAGCAGCAGCTCGGCCAGCTCCCGGCCGTCGGCTTCGCCGGCGCTCCCGCCCGCCGTGGAACACCAGTGGTGGAAGCGTCGCGCGGCTGCCACCAGGGCGTGGGCCCACCGTGTGTGGCGCTCGGCGAGCAGCGTCTCCCGGGTCATCGCCCAGGCGACGAGGTCGTCGTCGAACAGGTGGTAGGCGAGGAGCAGGGTGTCGGGAGGCAGCGCCGCGGCCACGGCGGCGGCGTCCGGAAGCGCGCTGTTGGCGGACGCGGTGAGCGCGTCCGGAACCAGCCTCCGTACCTCCGCCTCGGCGACATCCAGGGCCCGCTCCGCCGCCTCGATGCGCCCCCGCCGCACCTCCTCTTCCGTCCCGCCGCCCCCGTGCGTCCACGCACCGGGTTTCCCGAGCGCCTCGTCTTCCGTGACCGCCTCCTCGTCTCCCGCGACCACCTCCGGCCCGCGCCCCGCGGCCCCGGCCGGGCGTCGCGTGCCCACGGGTGCCGTCGCATCGGCGGCGGGCCGGCCGCCGCCTCGGTCGGATGCGCCGACCGAGCGCGGCGGGGCCGGCCGGCTGCGGATGGTGGCCGCGTGTTCCTCGAACTCCGCGGACCAGCGCACGTCCGCTGCCAGCCAGTTCCTGACGGCCGCGAGGGCGGCCCGGTCCGTGCCCGCGGCGTCGAGGGCGTGGACGGCGCCGAGGAAGCCGGCGCGGCTCCGCTCGGCCCGGTCGAAGGCGGCGGCGGGCGCGGCCGGGCCGCCGAGTGAGAGGAGGGAGAGCACAGCGGTGTGCTGCAGGCCTGCCACCACTTGGTCGTCGGCGAAGGAGGCGCGCAGCGCGTCGCGGGCCAGCTTGACGTGATGTTCCTCGTAGGCGTCGAGTCCCAGCACTGCATGGCCGGCGGCCTGGCCGTACGCACCCCGCGCCAGGGCGAGGTCGGCATGGATCCCCGGCCGTTCCCAGGGGTGGTCCTGGTCCGGGCCCCCGGCACCGATGAACGGGACATGAGGCGCGGCGCGTTCGGGCCGGCGCAGACGCAGCCACAGTCCGGCGGCCTGGACGGCGGAGAGCTTCGGCTCGACCGCCTCCATCTCGGCCCTGGCCCTGCCCCATTCGCGCAGATCGACGTGAACGGCACAGCGCAGGACGCGCCGGATCATCTCGTCCGGGATCCGCCCGGCCTCCCCCAGGGCCTGCCGGGCGAGGCGGTCGGCCTCCTCCTCCAGACCTGCCGAACGGGAGCGGCGGGACCGGAAGAAGGTCTCCTGGGCCGGGCAGGACGCGAGGTCGGAGCGGAGCACTTCGAGGATCGTCTCCACCGATTCGACGCCCGCCGGCAGGCGGGTTCCCACGTTGATCGCGAACTCGATGCGGGATCGCGAGGCGGCCATCATGTCGGGGTCCCGCAGGGCGGACGCCTGGTCGTGGAAGATCTTGGCGCAGTGGATGACGCCGAGGCAGTCCGCCAGTTCGGGCGGCCCTCCCCGTTCGGTGCTGCGCCGGAGCTGTGCGAGACGGTCCTTCTGCTCCAGGTCGGTCAGCACGATGCCGGCCAGCCGGTGCCGGGCCCGCAGGTAGGTGCCCGCCACCGGGGCCGCCGCCGTGCCCCCGGCGGTGCCGTCCGCCTCCGGGGCCAGGCGGTGAGCCAGCAGTGCGGCCCGCCTGCTCCGGACGACGTCCCCGTGCCCACCCCAGAACTCGGCCCGCTCCAGGACGAGTTGCCGCAGGCCGCGCAGCCAGGACGTGCTCCCCGCCGTACTCGCCCAGCTCACGACGGACTCGACAGTCCCGGCCTCCGCGTCCGGATCCGTGTGCGTCCCGGACTCGGCGCCGGCGGCGATGAGGTCGAGCTCCTGATGGACACCGAGTAGCGCGGCGTACGCTCCGTCACCCGCCGCGACCGCCAGCTCCCGTGCGCGGGCGACGGTGCTGCGGCATTCATCGAGGTCGTCCCGGAGGCGATGGATGTGTGCGAGGCGCAGCAGCACCGCGGCCCGGCCGCGCAGCGATTCCGCCTCCTGGTACGCCGCGTCGGCCCGCTCGTAGTGCCCGGCAGCCAGGGACAGCGTTCTGGGGTCCGGCGGCTCCGGTGCGGCGGCGCACTGTTCCGCCGCTCCCGGCGTTCCCAGGCACCAGTCGCCGGTGAGAAGCGCGGCGAAGCCGGCGGTCGCGGGGCTCAGGGTGCTGTGCCCCGCGTGCCGCAGCAGTGGTTCGGCCGCCTCCCGGTCGCCGGCCCGGACGCGGAGGTCCGCGGCGAGCAGCAAGTGACAGGCCACGGCATCTGCGTGGCCGGTGGCGGCGATCTCCTCGTACAGGCCGTCGAACCACTTCAGCGGTTCCAGGGTGCCGGCCGAGAGATCCCGGTCCGTCCGGCGGACGCGCATTCCGTACCGAACCGATAGCGCCTGGGCGACGGCCGCCCGCGCGGCGTGTCCGAGCGTCATACGGGAGGAGAGCAGGACCGGAGCGAGTCGTCCCGCGAGGTGCGCGCAGAGCCGCAGCCGCGGGTCGGTGACCGCGCCCGTCCCTTCCTCGATTCCCTCCGCGGCCCCGAACCGCGCGGCTTCCGCCTCGGGCCGCAGGGGCACCAACGAGGTACCGGGCTGCCAATTGCTGTCCATGGCGACAGCGGCGGTCCGCAGGGCCGGCGAGAGCGGCGACCGCTGTGACGGCCGCATGTGATCGTGAGCATCCCGGGGCGGGGCGGTCCCTCCCGAGCCCCCCGGGGGCGGCTCCTCCAGGAGGGCCAGGGCCCGCTTGGGTTCGCCGCCCGCGAGTGCGGCCGCCGCCGCGAGCCATGTGCCCAGCGGCTCGTCGTCCTGGGGGGCCGCCTCGGCGGGCCGACGGACGAAGGGATCGGCTCCCCGCTGCTCGATGAGCAGCAGAGCGGTCAGCCGTCCGACGGCATCACCGTTCCCGCCATCCCCCGCGGCGATACCCGGCCCGGTTTTGGCCATGGCTTACCCCTCCCCCTCACTCCCCCCGTGTTCCGCGTCAGACGGAACGCCAGGTCGCCGACCGTAGCGGCGGATACGCGGAATGGGCCATGTCCGTGGATTGCACAGACCGCCCCTAACAATTCCGATCAATCAATCGGTCATTGAACGACACGTTCAGAATCAATTCGCGGGCAAAGCGAATAGGGTCCTGACATCGCCCGAACGACCTGCCGAGCTGCGTACATCTGTGCCACATGAGACGTCGGCCGCCACACGATTCCGTACCACCCTGGATATCGCAGATCCCCACTACCAATTCCGCAATACGACTGGTTGTCCCCCGCCGACCGATGGCATATTTCAGACCCGGTCAAGGCCCGGCGGGGGGAGCACCATGGGTTGGCTGGAACAATGGCGCGGGCCGTCGGTCCGCGCTCGCGGCCATGGCACCACCACGGTCGCCGGGCACTTCACAGCGGGCCCCACACACCATGAACCCAAGCGCCTCGCGGCCGAGTTGCGCGATCTGGCCGGCCACCCGCTCTGCGCGGTGCACGGCGATGCGCTGCGCCGTCTCGCGGACGCGGTGAGCAGCGGCAGCGAGGACGAACTGCGCATGTGGGCGGGCGGCGGACTGGTCGCCGCGTACTGCGGACCGGACGCGCTCACCGTCGCGACCTCGGCGACCGCCACGGAGTCCGGCCGAGCTCGGCGGCTCCTCCATGCGCTGCCCTCGGTGCTCGTCTTCACCCCGCTGCTGGTCACCTGGGCAGGACTGGGGGCTGCCGCGTACGCATACCAGCGGATGCGGGACTCCGGCGGAGGCACGGGCGCCGGAGCCGGCCCGTCCGAGTCGTTCCTCACCCTGTGGCAGCAGGGCTTCGACGGCCATCTCTGGCCCGTCCTGCACTTTGACATGATGATCGTCTACACCGTCGTCGCCCTGCTGGCACTGATGGGCACCACCGTGCTGAGCCGCCTCAGGGATGTGGCGGAGGAGACGGAACGGCGGCTGATCGTCCCACGCCTGTCAGGGGCACTCGCCCAGGTCGAGGCGCTGGCCGCACGAGCCGCGCACTCCTCCCCCGCCCTCTTCGCCCAGGAACTCCAGGGCGCGGCAGCGGGATTGCGGGCCCTGCTGGTCCAGGCGGCCGATGTCCAGGAACGCGCACACGACCTCCTCAGCGAGGCCGGTGCGGCCACGGAGCAGCACCTCGCCGCCGTCAAGGCTCTGGAGTCGGCCGTGGCGGAGCTGCGGGCGGGAACATCGGACGTACGGGAGTCCGTCCACTCCTCCACACAGGCGGCCGGCGAGGTGGCGGCCGGTACGCGGCTGCTGACCGAGGAGCTGGCCAAGTCGGGCACCGCCATGGCGGAAGGCGTGGACCGCGCCGGGCGGCTCGCTGCGGAACGGATAGGCGGCGCCGGGCAGCTGACGGCCGACCGGATCGACAAGGCCGCGCGCGAGGCACGGGAACGGGAGACCGCCGCGGCCGACCGCACGGCGGAGTGGATGCGCCAGGCCGTGCAGGAGGTGACCGGGGCCCTCACCGCCGTGCGCGGCTCGACAGCCGAGTCGGCCCAGGTTCTGACCGCGACACTCGGAGGTCTCGACCGCACACTGGCGGTCCTGCCGGCCACCCTCGAACGCGCCGCCGCGGAGGGCGCCGAACGCATCGGCACCGCGTACGACCTCGCGGTCGCGGCCCTGGCCGTCTCCCTGCGCGAGGAAGTGCGCACCGTCACCACCGAACTGGCGGCGCGCATCGCGGAACTGCGCGAAGCCACGCTCACCCAGCAGAACGGCCAGACCCGGGCGCACACCCGGCTGCTGGAAACGGTCGAGAAGTTGCACGGCGCTCTGCGGTCCCTCGCGGACACCCTGGCCGCGGGGCCGCCCGGCCCGCCCTCGGCGCCGACGCTGAGCCTGCCCCTGCCCGGACTCCGTCCACCCGCCGGGCAGGGACCGGGCGCCGAACCGAAGCCGGCCCACCCCGAAGCAGCCGACGACCCCCGGAGCGCGCGGGTGGCCGGCGAGGGGGGCCGATGAGGAGGAACGGCATGTCGGGGGCGCGGGTGGCAGGGTGGCTCTTCGCCGATCTGCTGCTGGTCATGGTCGTCGTGACGCTGGGCGGCGAGACGACAAAAGGCGCCGGTGCGCACAATCAGCCGGAGCTCACGGCCGGGCCCACCAGCACTACGACACCGACGGTCTCCGCCCCGGCGCCGGGCACCCCGGCCGGCGGGCTCGATCCCCACACCAGGTCGATCTCCGTACGCACCGACCCGGGAGACCTCGTCGGCGGCTCGGACACGGCCGCCGCGAGCATTCGACGCCAAGTCGTCCAGAAGGCCGAGCAGTTCCAGGGCGAGCGGGCCGCCTTCGTCATCGTCTTCGGCAACGCCGGCCGGCTGCCGGGCGGCGCGGTCGACACCCGGTCCAGCACGGAGTACGCCGAGGCCGTCGCCAGACTGCTGCCCTCCGCCAAGCCGGATTTCTTCCCGCCCTACGACGAGAAGATCATCCGCAGCTACCACAACACGGACCCCCGAGTTCCGTCCGGCACCGCCGAGATCGAGCTGTTCTTCCTGCTCCACTGACCCACTCACCGCACTCACCGCGGAGTCGCCGTGCCTCACTCATCCGCATCAGCCGCCACAGGTCCCCGCGCGTCCTCGCCCACCGCTCTCGCCGACCTGCGGCGGTACGCCGACGACGCCCAGGCCATGCTCAGGGACCAGGAGATACCCGACACCCCGGAGTGCCACGCCGCCCGGGACCGGGTCCGGGAAGCCGCCCAGGAGCTGCTGGACCGGGCCCTCTCCCCCGTCACCATCGGCGTCGTCGGGGAGTACAGCGTGGGCAAGTCCCTGCTGCTCGGCACCCTTTTGGGCTGCCCCGACCTGCTGCCGGCCGAGGAGCGCCCCACCACCGGCAACATCACCGTGCTGTCGCTGACCGCGGGCGAGCGCGGCAGCCCCACCAGGGCGGCGGAGGACACCGAGATCCGCTATCTGAGCGAGGCTCAGCTCAGCCGCTGCGTACAGGACATCCTCTCCAGTCTGATCACCAAACTGGACAAGAGGCACCCGGAGCTGGGCGCGGGCACCGCCCTCGCCGGATACGACCCGGTGACCGATCCGCGTGGCTGGGCACCCTTCGACAGCTGGTACCCGTCGCTGTGGCCGGCGCCACCGGGCGGGGGCACCCGCCCGGTGGCGCCCGAGGTCATCGACGACACCCACCGGGACACCGTGGTCGAGCTCTGCCGGATCAGGGACGCCCTGCTCAGTCAGCAGGGAGAGCTGAGCGTCCTCGGGCAGAGCGTCTCCGTCAAACGGCGGATCGTCAGCAAGGCCCTCAAACTCCCGGCCGAGAACGTCACTCCTCCCACACCACCCAAGCTCACCATCCAGTCGTTCAACCGCGAGAGCGTCCGCAGCGAGCAGGGTGATGCGCTCAGCCGCAGTTTCCCGCTGATCGAGCGGGTGATCCAGGACGTCACGGTCTCCCCCGACCACTGGGCGCTGGGGGGTCTGCTGACCGAACACCCGCTGCGGTTACTGGACTTCCCCGGCATCGGAGCGGCGGGCTCGTACGGCAGGGACAAGTCGCTGAGCCGGCGTGTGCTCGTCGACGTGCACACGATCCTGCTGGTCATTCTCTCCGCCCGCCCCCAGTCCAAGGGCGCCTCCGAATTCTGGGACATGCTCCTGGAGGACGGCCGCTCCCCGGAGGCCCTGGGCCAGGCCGCGCTGGTCGCCGCCAACATCTTCGACAGGACGCATCTCCCGTCCCTCGCCGCCCTCCCGGGCTCCGAACTGCCGCTGCCCCAGCTGCTGCGGCACGCGGACGAGCTCAACGGAATCCATGTCTACGGGAGCAAGTTCGTCCGGGGACGCCAGGACGGCATCGTCGTCACCTCGGCGATCCCCGCGATCCGCCGCTACGAGCTCTCCTACACCAACCTCTCCGACCACACCCGCGACCGCGTCCGCGCGGCCATCGGCAAACTTCCGCCGCCCGGCGAACGTCCGTGGGAGCCGATCTCGGCCCGCCTGGAGGCCACTGAGCCCGCCAATGCCTGGACGCCACGGCTGCGCGCGTACGACGACGACGGCGGCATCGGCCGTCTGCGCACGCTGATCGAAGAGCATGTACGGAAGAACGGCGTGGCGCAGAAGCTGGAACGCGCCGAGCGCTCACGGCGGAGGCTGGACGCGGCGCTGCTCACACTCCAGCGTCAGATACACCGCTCGGCGGCAGGCGAGAACGCCGCGTACCGGGAGATCACGGAGATGTTCGCCGAGCTGCGCTACCTGCTGGACAAGCGGGTGCGCCCCGCCCTGCACGCGCTGCACAGCCCCGACCCGCTCTCCGAGGACGGCGGGGAAGGGTACGGCGAGACCGGTGGCGCGGGGACCCTGGCCAGGCCGCCGGGTCTGGCGGCGACCGCCGCCGCCGTGCACCAGGACGTCTTCCAGTGGACGCAGTGGCACCAGCTGATGGAACGCGCCGACCGGGACCAGCAGCATCTGGTCACCAAGAGCAGGCCGGCCGCGAGCGACGCGAACACCATCTGGGAGGACTACTTCGACGTCACGGACGTGGTCTCCGACGCCCCGGACGACATCCTCGGGGACGCCGACCCGGCGGAGGACTCGTCCGGTGTCTTCGTCGAGAACTTCCGGCAGACGGTCCAGGAGTGGAGCAGGAACGGCAACGACGGGCTGCGGGAGTGGTGCCAGGACTGGGCTGCCCACTGGCAGCAGGAGTTCGCCGCGCTGCGTGAGTGGTTCGCCGAACCCGCCACCCGCTCGCTGCTGATCGAGCTCTACTCCCGGCGGCGCGGTGGAGCGGCGAAGGCCCGTCGGCAGCTGGGGCATCTGTGGACCTGTCTCGACCCCGAGAAGACGGTCGGAAAGATCATGCCGAGGCTCGATCACCGGGAGTGGGACAGCACCGAGCTGGACCGCCGCTTCCCCGCCCGGCCGCACCACGCACTGGCCTGGCACCACCTGATGCGGGACCTCGAGGAGCACATCGAGGAGCGGGAGAGGCATCCGCTGCGGGTGGTGGAACTGCGCCAGCACACGGCGGTGGCCGCGGCCCGGACGGTCACGGACCATCTGGACGAGCTGCTCGGAGTGGTCACCGAGCAGCTCATCCCGGTGTACGACCAGGCGTCCGCGGCCCTCCTCAAGGAGAACGACGTCGTGCCGCCCCGTCAGGACCCGCCCGGCGACGGCCCCTTCGGCGGGCCGGCCGGCCACCCGCCCGGCGGCTCACCGGACGGTGGCGCGCCGGACGGCGACGGCGGAGCCGGCGAGTACCGCGAATACGTCGAGCAGCCGATCGACCACCTCATCAGAACCTGGAGCGTCGACTGACCATGAGCAGCGCACTGGAGATCTCCTTCCGTGTCCCGCCGCGCACCGGGACCGACGCCGGCACCACGCCCCACCCGGGAGTCGTGGCGCTCGGCCGGCGGCACTTCCGCGTCTACGCCGACCAGGACGGCTTCGCCCTGCCCGAAGTACTGGTGGAGCGCGAGCCCGGCAACTTCGGCTACCTCACCGTCCATCTGCCGCCCCGCGTCGAGGTCCGCGCCGAACCCGGGGAGCCCATACCGGCCCAACTGGCCCACGCCCTGGAGACGGTCTGGGTCCCGCAGGAATACACCATCGTCAGCGTGGACGGGCTCCGGGTCCTCTCATCGAACGGCCGGCTGCCGGTGAGCCTGGTGTACGGCGATCCTCGTACGGCGACTCCGGGTGCTCCGTTCCCCGGGAGGCACCTGCGAGTCGATGTGCACTGGTCCGTCGACTACACCGGCCCGGCGGGCAACTACACCGCTCCCGGCAGCGTCACCGTGGAGTTCGCGCCGCCGGGTGAGCAGCCACCGACGGCGGCGGAAACGGCCTCCGGGTTCGCCTCCGGATTCGAACCCGAGGACGACGGCGAGTTCCTGGCACTTCGGACCCCGCAGCCGGCGGGCGACCACTTCCAGCAGTTCGTCGTCGTCGATCTGGGCTCGACAGCATCCACGGCGACACTCTGGGACCTGGGCAACATCACCCACCGGCTGGTCGACCCCGATCAGACGGCGGCTCTCGCCGAGTTGATGAGAGAGTTGCTGGAACCGCCGCCCGGCGCTCCCACCGAGTGGCTCAAGGTGGTCGAGTCGATCATGTCCGGCCGACTCGTACTGGGTCGCCGGGGCGGACAGCGGATCACCGGGCGGGAGGCGCTCGCGCGGCTGAACGACGCCGATGTCGTCGACGCCCTGTTGGTGAAGGTGGAGCAGAGCCTGCATCAGGACAGCCGGCCGGCGCTGCGGGACTGGCTGGCGTCGCGCCTCTACGACGGTTACGCCCGCGTCATGAGCACCCCGGCGCTGGACCGCCACAAGCTGCGGCCGGTGGACTACGCGGACATCACTGGCAAGCGCACCCATGCCCCGGCGAGCGCCCTGGTCGAGCAGCTGAAGCCGGCCGAGGACGGGCCCGGCGTCGATCCGCTGCCGCAGGACCGGCGTTTCGAGCTCTGCGGGGAGAACGCCGACGGCGCCATCACCGGTATCAAGCGCGCCCTCCTGGAGCATCCGCCGCGCCCTGTCGGCGGCACCGACATGAGCGCCGTCCATCTGGCCCAGCACATGTATCTGCGGCTGGTGGAACGGGCGGAGGAACTGACCCGCCGCGAGGGGGACCGGTCGGAGCCACGGCTGCGCACCGCCGTCATCACCTATCCGACGAGCATCCTGCCGGAGATCAAGCTCCGGCTGGAGACGCTCGTACGCACCGGGCTCGGCATCCCGCAGGTGGTGATGGACTACGACGAGGGGCTGGCCGCCAGTCTCTTCTTCGTGATGCGGGAGCTGTCCGACAACCAGAACCTCGGTCTGGAGGCGCTGCGTTCCCGGTCGCGGCACGTCAGCGACGACCCGCCGACCTGGCATCGCATTCTGCTGGCCATCGACATCGGCGGCGGCACGACGGACATCGCGCTGCTGCGGCTGGCGCTGGTGGACCAGACGCCGGAGCTGGCGGCGGAGGAGGAGTTCGTCTCCGGCCGGGACTACCGGCTCGAACCGCAGCTGCTGGGCTCGACGGGGCACGGCCAGCTCGGTGGCGATCTGCTGACTCTCCAGGTCTTCTACTGGATCAAGGCGTGCTTCGTCGACCAGTTGCGCTCCGGTGCCGGCAGCCCCGGCACGACATCCGGTACCGGCGCGGACGGTGAATCCGTAACCCGTGCCCTCTCCACCCGGATCGCCGACCAGGCCGCCGAGATGCTCAACGTCATCGTCGCCCCGGACGTCCACCGCACACTCGACGAGTACCTTCCGACGCGCTGGGACAATGTGCGCGACGAGGCGGAGCGCGATCGGCGACGGCGCCGTTTCACTCTGCTCTGGCAACAGGCCGAACTGCAGAAGCGCGCGCTGGGCAAGGGCGCGGACGGCAACGGGGGCGAGGGCTCGGCGGCTGCCGGGACGATCAGGACCGATCATGTCCAGGCGATTCTCGATGCCTGCTCGCACGGGCTCGGCCAGGCGAAGGAGGTCCGGCTCGACCCCGCCGACTTCCGCAAGCTGCTGCAGCCGGTACTGAGCCGGGCCGCGGAGATGGGCGGCGACCTCGTACGTACGGTCTTCACCCGCATCCACGAGGAGAACACGAAACGCCTCGCCAAGGGCCTGGACCCGCATCCGGTACCGGCCCTGGACCAGGTGGTGCTCTCCGGCCGCAGCAGCGCTCTTGAGCAGGTGCGGGAGAACGTCATCGACGTACTCACCAAGGTCGACGCCGACTCGCAGGTCCGGCTGGGCTGGAACCCCACCGCCCTCGCGGTCGAGAAGGGGTTCATCGCCAAACAGGCGACCTCGCTCGGCGCGGCCTGGGCCCATTCCACCCACGCCCTCGCCGGCGTGCTGGGCGGACAGCGGACGCGGCTGCGGGCCACGGACGCGGTGATCCGGCTGAGCGATCTCGACATCAGGACCCAGGGGCTCTTCTCCGCGCTGCCGAGCGATTTCGGTCCGGTGACCGGCGAGGCCAGGGTGCTGCCCGTGCTCCGCGCCGGTACCCCCTTCATCGAGCTGGACGCGCGGGGCACCCGCGGGGTCCGTACGGACTGGCAGCCGCTGAGCGACCTGGTGCTGCTGTATCGGGCCGTCTCGTCGAAGGACTCGATCCAGTGGGGCAGTTTCAACCTGTTCCTGGCCGCCGACGCGGAGTCGATGAAGGAGCCGCTGAGCGAGGTCTGGCGGAGGATGGACGGCAGTGGGGTCAACTACCGGCTGGAGATGGACCACCGGCTGTTCTCCTACATTCTGCTCTGCAACGGCACACCGCATCTGCTGGTCACCGGCCAGCACCTGGAGCTGAACGACGCACTGCCGGGTCTGGCCTTCAACGCCTCGCTCGGTCAGTGGTCGCTGCCCGGCAGCCTGTGTGTGTCGCTCGGCGCGCCGGACGCGGGCGCGCCGGACCTGGTGGAGGTGTTCCCGGCCCCTCAGGCGTCCGGTGGGAGCGCTGGTGCGGGTACAGGCGCAGGTACGGGTACGGGCGCCGGTGAGACGTATCTGGGCGAGCTCTTCCACGACACCACCGATTCCGAGGAGCCACCGGTGCCGGGCCGGGTGGCGGTTCTCGACGCGCTGCCGGTCCGGGGCAACTACCACTTCTATCTGCTGCGCGACGGCAGCGGCCAACCCGAATATCTGGGCCGGCTCCCGGCCCCGGGCCAGGGCGAACACTCGGCGACGCTGGACGCCCACGGCCGGCTCCGCGTGCACCGGGGCACCGTCCCCTATCTGCCCGCGGAGACACTGCGGCAGGTCGAACAGCGTCCCGGCCGGGTACTGCACCGGCCGATGAACCGCGGTGTCAGCAACTTCAACAAGCACTGGGACCCCACGAACGGGAGCCATTGATGCCCGCCACCAGCACCGCCACCAGCACCGCCACCGACCACTGGCACACATTCGCCGAAGCCGTCGCCGACACCTTCAGGGCGGGCCCCTCGGCGAGCCGCGACACTCTGCTGGACGCTCTGCGCCGCTGTGAGGAGGCGCTCAAGGAGGTGACGGCGTCTCACGAACGGTACGGCGGCGACTCCGACGAGGTGATCTCCCGCGTACTGGACGCCCGCAACGCCCTCGGTCTCGCGATCCGGGCCGCCACAAGGCCGCCGGCCACGGGTGGTCACGGGGCGGCCGACGGGGCGGACAACCGGACCGGGGCCGCCCGGTTGACGAGCGAGAACGATGGCGACACCGGAACCGGGACCCGGTCCCAGGGCGTGACCGCAACGCCGCCCGATCCCGGTCCGGTCCTCGACCGGGGGGCCCGATGTGCCGCCCGCCTGGTCGAGTTGGGCGATGAACTGCACAGGGACCGCGACATGTACGTCGGCACGTGGCGGCGCCGCCCGCCCGGGCCCATCACCGGGAAGGACATAACGGGTGCCTGGGAGTCACTGCACATCGCCCTGCTGCGCCTGCCCGAGAAGGACGTCGCCGCCTGGCGGAACAAGTTGGCCGCGGCCGCACGCGAGTACCTCGGCACCGACTGCGCCGCAGCGGCCGGCGAGCCGGACGACCAACCCGTTCCCGCGCTCGGTGATCTGCACAGCGGGGTTGTCCTGCCGCTCGCCCTCACCACCGAGGGGGCACTGAGAAGAGCCGCCGCCGCGGCGCCGTCGGACGTTCTCGACGCACTCGGCATCGGCGACGTCGCGTCCGGGGACGTGGGCGGCCCCAGGCTCCAATGGGCCGCACGGGCGGCACAGGCACTGCTGCTGGCGGAGCTCGACCCCGAGTTGCGAGCTGTCCTCGGCCCGGACGGCGCTCCTGCCGGCCTGCGGCACGAACGGCGGGACCGGTACCGGAACGCGCTGGTGACCAGCTTGAAGACCGCCGCCAGCGCACTGAGCGGCGGGGCCGGCTGGACCCCCTCGACACAGTTGGGCCCCGCGCTGCAACTCGACCTCGTACTGGGCGGACTGCACCACGAACCGGCGGCCGCCGCCCCGGACAGCTGGTGGTGGCGGTGGCGCAGGCAAGTGTCGGGCATCCTTCAGCCCCTGGCCCAGAAGGCGGGCCATGAGCTGGTCTTCGACGAGACCCACACCTGGCACGAGCCCGAGCTCTCCGCATTCACCAGGAACAATGTGGGGGGCGACAAGAGGCGGGACGAGCAGTTGGTGCACTGGGTGCTCCAGACCCCGCTGCGCCGGCGCGGTGGAAAGGGGACGGAGTGCCCGGGCCGGGTGGTCTGGCGCCCCGACCCTCCGAACCCCGGCGGGCTGTGACATGGCTGGGCCGGCGGGGATCCATCGCCACACGGGGAGCGGCCCATGGTGGGTGCGCGCGAGCGCGGTGCTCGCCGCGTCCGAGGTGGGGCGCGCCGCCGGACTGTCCCGGCAGCTCGCGGCCGATGTGGCGATGCTCGGTGCACAGGACGGTGCCGCGAGGCGGGTTCCGCTCCGGGTCGTGGTACCCCGTACCGGCGACGGCCCTGGGCTGGTTCCGCTGCTGACCGGGCTGCGCATCGCCGATCCGCCCTTCGCCACGGACCTTCTTCCGGTCTCCGTGCTCCACACCGCCGTCGACCGCCCCCGACTCCGTTTGACGTCCGCCCAGTCGACGGCGCTCGACCGTCTGGCCCGGCTGCTGACCGCCCGTCCTGAGCTGCTGGGCGAGGCACTGCGCGCCTCGCCCGGCACAGTGGCCTGGCTCCGCGTCCGCGCGTCGGAGGCCGGCGCCGGTCCCTTCTTCCGCCCGGGCTGCGCGGGCGCCGAAGCGGTCGCCCGTACCTGGCGCCGCTGCCAGGACCTCACCGCCGCCGGTCCCGTGTCGGCGGTGCTGGATGCCTCCGTGGCATCGGTACCGGCCGCGCCGGCGGTGATCCACGCGCCGTTCCGCGCCGCTCTCCTGCCCTGGCCGGCTCCGGGCGCCGGCGGGGACGGCCTGTGCATCGAGATCGTCGATCTACCCGTCGTAGCGCCGGACAGGGCCGGACCCGCGACCCGGCGCGCGCTGCGCCTGCTGGCGCTCGAAGTGCTGCAGACCGCGCACCTCGTGCTCGCCGTGCTGCCGGCGGACGAGCTCGGTGGGGACGCGAAGCCCTCGCCCGCGGTCGCAGTGCTCGGGGGACTGCTGGACCGGGTCCGGCGGGCGCCGCACGCGCCGCCGGTCGTGCTGGTCGCGACCGTGGCCGGGCTGCGCGGCAGGCATGGCATGGCGGATCTGGGCAGCTGGTTGCGTGGGCGCGGCGGCCGGACCGTCGGGCCCGCGGCCGAGGGACTGCCGGTGTACGCATTGGCCTTGCCGGAGGCCGGACTGGCGGCGCGGCTGCTCGACGGGACGGTCCGGCGGCCCGGGTACGCCGTGCGGCAGGCGGAGGCGGACTGGGCTGCCTCCGGGCTGGCCGCGTTGAGCGATGGCGTTCTGCGTCCGCTGATCGGCGAGGTGCCTCGCGAGGTTCCCGTGCTGACCGTGCGGCGGTTGCGGGCCGCGTGCCGGGACGTCCGGCTCGGCTGTCACGACCTGACGGCACGCCATGAACGGCCCACGGCCGACCCCGCGGTGTCGCCCGGGTCCGGCGAGCCGCTCCGGCCGGGCGACGGAACCGAGCTCTGGGACCGTCTCGAAGCATTCGCCGTCTCCGCGCTCGCGGAGCGAACCGTGTGTCGGCTGGCCACGGAGGAAGGCCGGCCGCGTGGAGACTGAACCGCTCGTTCTGGTCGCGCTGTTCGTGTCCCTGGTCGCGTGCGGCGTACTGGCCGTCGCGGCCCGTCGTCGTGGCCCGCGCCACACGGTCCTGCCCGCACAGCGCCAGAAGGAGCTGTTGGCCCCGGAACTGGAGCGGACTCGCGGGGCTTACGAGGTCCAGCTCACCAGGGTCCTGGGAGAGCGGGAACAGGCGCTGGTGGAAAACCGTGCCCTGCGGTCCCGTCTCGCCGAGGTGGAGGGCGGCGTGGAGGCTGCCATCGCGGCGCAATTGAAGGTGCGACTGGCTGCCGCACTGGAGGCAGAGGTGGAGGCGCGAGTGGCTGCCGCGCTGGAGGCGCGGGTGGAGGCGCGGCTGACCGCCGCCTTCGAGGCGGAGGTCGAGAGGGGCGTGGCTGCCCGGATCGCCGAGGCGTCGGCGGCCGCCGCCCGGAACCGCTCGCAGGACGGAGCCGACGTCCCCGACCCGCCCGGCGCGCCGCCGCTTTCCCCGGCCGTACCCAGCCGACTGCCGCTGGGCAGGGACTCCGGGGCCGACAGCACCGTCGACGGTGCGGACCTCGGTCCGCTGATCGTCCGGTCGGCCTCCGTCCGGGGCGACCGGCAGCGCGAGGACGGTGAGCACCGGCGGGACGCGGTCCACCTTGGGCTGGTGGAGGAGATCCCCTCTCCGACGCTGCTCAGCGTGGTGGCCGCGGGTGCACCGCGCGGACCGTGGTCGCGTTCGGCCGCGGAGCGGGCCTGCCGGAGTCTCGCCGCGCAGCTCGGCCACTACGGCGAGCGGCTCGGCACCGAGCTGTATCAGGCTGCGTACGCCACCACGCGTGTCCCGGCCGATGACAGCGAGCTGGGGGGCCTGCTGCGCACCGCCGTTCAGGGTGTGGCCCACTCCGTGCGTCTGGTGGCGCGCAACGAGACGGGCGGCGTGGGCGCCGGTACCGGCAGCACCGGTGCGGCCGGTGACGCTGCGGTCGAGCTCGCGCTCACCGGACTGCTGTCCCGCCTGGGCGACCATCAGCTGCGTGAGCATGTGGCTTTCGGTATCGGCGACGGCTCCGTACTGCGGCTGCGGGAAGGCGTCTGGGACGGGGTCTTCACCGGTGCTCGGCAGGCGCGGCTTCCCACCGGCGCGCAGGAGCTGCGCTGGGCCCGGTTGGAGACCCGGCCGGGTGACCTGCTGGCGGTGTGCAGCGCGCCCATGGCGGAGTTGCTGCTCCGCGAGGATCTCGGTGACTGGTTCGCGGAGCGCTGGGTGGACCGGCGGCCGTTCCTCACGACGTTCTTCTCCGATGTGAACGTTCGGGTGAGGTCGGCCGGGGGCGACCGGTCGGTTGTCTGTCTGTGGGATTTCGGGGAGGCACGCCACACCCGCGATCAGCCATGAGCCGTCCGGAGTCTCGCTGGTTCGCGGGCCGGCTCTCGGCCGACCGGGTCAGAGCCGGATCTTCCAGCCGGTGGTGGACTTCAGCGTCCCGGCGATCTTCGGGTCCCGCACGGCAGGCGTACGGTCCTCGGCGGTGACCGCCAACGTGTGCGTGCGCAGGTCGAGCAGCCATAGGGCCAGGTCCGACACCCGCACCCGGGTACGGCCCGCGAAGGGCTTCAACTCCCTGCCGTCCAGATACCAGCGAATCCTGAGCTGCCGCCCGTCCGCGCCCCTCAGCCGGGGTACGGCGGCCTTCGCGGTGTCTTTGAGCCTCAGGGTGCGATCGGTGGGCGTGACCGCGGTGACGACCTTCGCGTGGCGGTAGAAGCCGGCGATCATCGCCTCGATACCGGGCAGGTTGAAGGGCTTGCCGAGGGAACGCATCAGGGAGTTGTCGGTGGGCCGGTACAGGCCCGTGACGTAGTACCCCCCGCCCTCGTACGTGCCGACCGAACCGCCGTCGGGCGATTCCTCGCCGAGCCAGCGGTGCCACTTGGCACGCTGCGCGGACATGTCCCCGGCGGCCAGTGTGGAGCTGTTGGACTCGGCGGGCTCGGGGCCCGTGTACTCCTCGTAGCCCGGGTAGCCGGGGTAGTAGTACTCGTCGGCGAGCTTGCCCAGCGAATGGCCGGTCTCGTGGATGGCGACCTGGCCGGACTTCTCGTTGCCGGCCGAAGCGGTGGAGATGCCCTCGTAACCGAGGGTCTCGCTCGGCTCGTTGTAGCCCGCGCCGCCGTACTTGGCGCTGTTGGCGAGGACGAGCACCAAGTCGGCCTCGGGTGCCTTCGCCACATACCCGTCGACCTTGTCCTGGTCGATGCACAGCAGCCGCTCGATGTCGTCGCACCAGAAGTACGAGCCCAGGGCGGTGTCCCGGACGATCTCCGGACCGGGGTCGCCCGAGACGCCGGACTGGTTCGACACGGCGTCGACCGCCCATACGTTGAAGAGTCCCTGGTACGTCGTGTACGGCTCGACGGCCGCCACCTCAGCCCATTTCTCCTTGGCGTCGGCGTGGAACCGGTCGAGCTCGGCGGCGGTATAGCCGTCCCCCACGACGACGATGTCCAGCCGGTCGGCGGTGGAGCCGTTGTCCACCAGCTTGGTGACCTCGCCGTCGGCGGCCTCCTCGGCCGCCGAGAGCCGGGAGGAGGGCCGGGCCCGGCCCTCCTGTGGTACGCGTGTGCGGCCGGATCCGGCGGCTGTGCCGTGTTCCGGCCCGGGTATCTCGACCTCGACCCCCGCCCTGCCGGGCGTCGCCGGATCCGCTGCCGCGCTGCCGGGTGTGGCGGCCAGTACGGCCGCGAGGGCGGCGGCCGCGCCGACCGCCGCCAGAACTCTGCGCCGTGCTGAACGCATGAAACTCTCCCCCTGACACGGAAGTTAAGTAACCAAGTAAGCACGATGAACGAGTTGCTTAAACTAGGCGGAGGTGCAGGAGGTGCGCAATCCCTACTGCCCCTGAATACTGGGGAGTTCGAGAACCAGGGGGTTCCCAATGGACGAACCGGCCGAGATCGGCCTCCGGGTGCAGCGACTGCGCAATCAACGCGGGCTGACACAAAGGCAGTTGGCCGAACCCTCCTACACGCCCGCGTACGTCTCGACACTGGAGTCCGGCAAGGTCCGGCCCTCCGAGACCGCGCTGCGCTTCCTCGCGGAGCGGCTCGGGACATCGTTCGAGGAGCTGGCCACCGGACGCCCCGCCCATCTGGCGACCGAACTGCGGCTCGCCCTCACCGACGCCCAGCAGCAGCTCGCCACCGGCTCCGCCGACGAGGCCGCCGTCCGCTACCGCCGGCTCCTCACCGACGCGGAACACCTCGACCTCGCTCCCGAGCAGGCCGAGGCGCTGCTCGGACTCGGCGACTGCGCTCTGGAATCCGGCGAACTGGTCGATGCGGGCCGGCACTTCGAGGCGGCGGAGCGGCTCCTGGCCGGCGAACCGCTGCCCCGCCGCGCCCGTGCGATCCGGGGCCGCGCGATCGCGCACCTGCTGGCCGGGGAGCTGCGCTACGCCTGCTATCTCCTTGAGTCCACCATCGCCGAGCTGGGCGCGAGCGGCCTGGCCGACCCCGAGGCGCTGGTGCTGCTGTACGCGGCCGTCATCGGCCCGTACATCGACATGGGAGCCCACGCCCGCGCCGCGCACGCCGCCGAACTCGCCCTGGCCCTGGCGCCCCAGGTCAACGACCCGGCGCTGGTGGCGAGCATGCACCGGCAGGTGGCCCGTACGTTCCTCGCCGAAGGACGCACCGCCGACGCCGACGCCTCGCTCGCCAAGGCCCAGGCGATCTACCGGCAGCTGAGACTGCGGACCGATCTCGCGCACTGCCACTGGATGCGCGGCTACGTACAGGCACAGAACGGCGAACTCGCCCTCGCCGAAAAGGAGTTGCGCACGGCCCGCGACATGCTGGCCGCCAAGCGCGCGGTGCTCTACACCGCCCAGGTGGAGGTGGAGCTGGCCGATGTACTGCGCCGGCTGGGGCGGCACGACGAGGCGGCCGGCCTGCTCTCGGCGCTGCTGGAACTCGACGACCGGCACGGCGCGGTGCACGCGGGCGGCGCGCACCGGCTGCTCGGGCTGATCGCCGAGGAGCGGGGAGAGGCCGAGGCCGCCGAGGAGCACTACGTCCTGGCGCTGGCCCTGCTGGAGCGCAGCGGGGCCAGCGGTGATCTCGCCGACCTGTGCCGTCTGCTGGGCGACCTGCTGCGCCGCGGCGGCCGCACCGAGGCCGCCCTGGACGCGTACCGCACGGGACTGGGCCATCGGGCAGCACCCGGCACGACGACCCTGGGGCCGGCCCCGGCGGCTCCGTCGATCCCGCAGCACTGAGGGCGGTCCGCGGGACCGGTCGCAGCCGTGGTCCCGCGCGCGGCCGTGGTCCCGGCGTGTCCCGGCGTACACGTGAACGTGCGCGGTCACGGTCTGCCGGGACAGTGCTCAGCGCTCCGTCCCATGTCGTCCTGCGCCGCCCGGCAGCGGGTCACCGGAGTATCTGGCCACCCCCGCATCGCGCAGGCGGCGGGCCCGTAACACCAGCTCGAGTTCGAAGCGCCGGTCCGGATCGTCCACCTCGTCGCCCAGCAGTGCGCGGATCTGGCGTAATCGGTAGCGCACCGTCTGCGGATGGACGCCGAGCCGTGCCGCGACCTCGGGGGCGCCGCCACGTGTCTCCAGCCAGGCGAGCAGCGTCTCGACGAGCCGTCGGCTGTGCGCGGGGGCGCACTTGTCGAGCGGCGCCAGGCAGCGACGGGCCAGGTCCTCGATCAGCTCCTCGGGCGGCAGCAGGACCAGCGCCTCGGTGTGCTCCGTGCACTGCAGGACCTGGCCTGCCGGGAGCAGGCCGCGTTCCATCAGGCGTACGGCGGCGCAGGCCCAGTGCAGCGACTTGGCGGCCTCGGCGAGCGGAACCGGCGGTCCCATCGCACCCGACCAGCCCGTCATCGCGCGCCCCAGGAGTTCCGGCCGACCCGCCGCGTCCGGCTCGGGGACGACCATGCGCGGCTGCTCGTACTCCATGTCCAGCAGCACGTCCTGACCCACGGCCGGGGGGACGGACTCCGGGGCCGGCCGCAGCAGTACTCCGACGGCGACCTGTTCGGGCAGTGGCCAGCCGATGCGTTCGGCATGCCCGGCCAGGGCATCGGTGGGATCCGTGCGGTGCTCGCTGAGCATCAGGCTGATCAACCGCCGCTGCAGCCGCAGCCGTTCGCCCGCCTGGCGGGCGGCGGCCTCGACATAGCCGCGTACGGACTGTGCGACGAGCCCGTCGAGATACTCGAATCCCGACTCCACCAGCTCGTACATGGCCGGCGGCGGGATCTCGACCTGCTGGCCGATCTCGGCGAGGCGACGCCACGCAAGCCGTACGCCGAGCCGGTAGATGGCCTGGAGGGAGTCCAGGCTGCGGCCCTGCAGCACTTCCCCGCGGCCGAACTCCCGGAACACCTCCATCTGACGCCTGTGCGGCCGGTCCTCCTCCACCACGAGGTGGTCCACGAAGTCCTCCAGCGCGCCGCGGATGCCGATCAGGGCCATGGGCTCGCCCGAGTCGTCGACGACGAGCGGCAGGCCGGGAAACTCCTTGCGGATCTCGACCAGGATGACCTGGGCGAGTGCGGGCACCTCGGCCATCGCCAGCGACGCGAATCTGCGTGCCCGCAGGCGGGGTACGTCCCGCCAGGCCGTGCGCACGGGCATGGGTTCCTCCCTCGCTGCTGGTCGGCTACGGCTGCGGGGATGGTGTCGGCCGGCCCGTCTCGAAGGAGACGAGAGGCACATTGGGCTGCTCGGGTGTGGCGTTCAGGGCGGCAACGATGCCGAAGGCCGCTCCTACGGCGAGGACGGCGGCGGCCATGGTGGTCAGCACGGCGGCGATCAGTCTGTGCATGGTTCAGCGAGCCTTTCGGTCGGAAGGCACCCCGCCCACGGCTCCGGCTCGGCGATTGCTCAGTCTGCGAGTGTCATTGACACTCCGTCAAGAGGACGCATACGGTCCCGGCCCGTACAGACGCGCACCGTCCTGAACCCGTCCTCGCTCCCAGGGAGTGCCCCCATGCGTCGTACCGCTTCGCCATTGTCGCTGGTCCTGTTGGGTGTCGGCGTCTTTCTGCTCGTACTGGCGCCGATGCTCGCCCGGTATGTGGAGCCACGCGCCGAACGCACCCCGACCGATACCAATGTCACGACGGTGTTAACCGGCACCGGGGAATATTTCGACACGACGAGCCTTCGAACCGTCCGGGCCCAGCCGATCACCATCACGCGGCGGGTGCTGGGCGATGTCGCCGCGAGCGAGCGCAGCGGGCGGGCTGTGTGGGACGTGTCCACGGCCATCGACACCCCGCAGACGCTGGCCTTCCGCGACCCCCGCCGTTCCTACCAGTGGACGCTGGAGCGCTGGGTGACCGACCGCAGGACCAACGCTCCGGTGCACTGCTGCGGGGAGACGCCGGAGTATCAGGGCGAGGCCTACCTCAAGTTCCCCTTCGACGTGCAGCAGCGCGATTACCTCTGGTGGGACAGCACGCTGGGAGCCACTGTCAGGCTGGAGTTCAAGGGCACCAAGAAGGTCGCGGGCTACGAGGGTTACCGGTTCACCGGATCCGTGAAGGACACCCGGACGGGCACCCGCCAGGTACCGGGCCGGCTGGTCGGCCTGCCGAAGCGGAGCCAGGTGCACGCCGAGGAGTGGTACGCCAACCAGGGCATCGAGCTCGTCGTCGACCGCCGGACCGGCCGCATCATGAACGCCAGGATCGCTCCCCGCAAGACGCTGCGCGCACCCGGTGCCCATGAGGCGAAGGTGGTCCTGCTGGACAGCCCGGGGCTGGAGTTCACGGCGGACACCCAGCAGCAGCAGGTGGCACTGGCGAAGTCGGACAGCGGCAGACTGCGGGCGCTGGGCGACACCGCGCCGATCGGCGCGGGAGCGGCCGGACTCGTACTGGCGGCCGCGGGTGTCGTACTCGTCGCGCGCGGCAGGAACCCGCGAATCCACAGCAATGCGAACAATGTGATGGAACGTCAGTCCGAAAGCAGGCCAAATTTGTCACCGCCGTGAGTAGCGGCATCGAACACCGGGGCGGACACTACCAACCCCACCCCGTCCCAGACCGCTCGCGCACCAACACCCCCCACCGTCCCGCACCCCGAGGCGAGTTGGAGCTCGAATGCCCCAGCACGTACCCCCCATGCTGCGCGCGCCACTCCCCCACCACCGTCCGAAGTCCCCGCAACACGACCCTCCTTCCGGCCCTCCGCCGCATCCCCGCCGGATCGTCTTCCTCGCCCGCCGCGACCTCGGCAACCCGGCCGCCGGCGGCTCCGAACTGCTCATCGACCGTATCGCCGACGGGCTCACCGCTCACGGACACCAGGTCACGCTCCTGTGCGGCGGTCCCGCCGCCTTCCGCGACTACCGCGTGGTCTCGGCGGGCGGCGACGCCGGACACTTCCTGCGCGCCCGCCGCGCCTTCGAACGGCAGGTCGGTGACTGCGACCTGTTCGTCGAGGTGTGCAACGGCATGCCGTACCTCGCCCCGCTGTGGCACCGCGGACCGACGCTCTGCCTGGTCAACCATGTCCACACCGACATCTGGACCGAGCGTTTCCCCGGCCCCGCCGCCCGGCTCGGCAGAAGGCTCGAGCGCTGGGCACTGACCCGCGCCCACAGCGGCAATCTGCTGGTTGCCGTCTCCCCTTCCACGGCCGATGCCCTCCATGGCCTCGGTGTCCCGCGCGAGCGGATCCGGCTCGTCCACAACGGTGTCGAGGAACCGGGTCCGCTCGCCCCCACATCGGCGGAGCCGCTGTTCCTGGCTGTGGGACGCCTCGTCGAGTACAAGCGGATCGAGCTGCTGCTGCGTCTGTGGGAGCGGGTCAGACCGGTCACCGGAGGCCGGCTCGTCATCGTGGGTGACGGGCCGGAACGGGCCAGGCTGCAAGCCCTCGCCGGGCCCGGCGTGACCTTCACCGGCCGGGTGCCGGAGGCCGAGAAGCACCGGCTGCTGTGCGCGGCCTGGATCTTGTTGCACCCCTCGCTCGTCGAGGGCTGGGGACTGGTGGTGACCGAGGCGGCTGCTCGGTCCACACCCGCCATCGGCTTCGACGTACCCGGGCTCAGAGACTCGATCGACGACGGCGCCACCGGTGTGCTGGCCCGCGGCGAGAGCTCGTTCGCCGCTGCCTGGTGCACACTGGCACTCAGCCCCGAGCGACGCGAGGCGCTCGGCCGGGCGGCCGGGCAGCGGGCCGCGCACTTCCGCTGGGGCGCCACGGTCCGGCAGTTCCGGGCGGCGGCCGCGGAGGCCGCGCCGCAGCGGAGTGACCGGCTGTGAAAGACCCCTCCATCCGCAGGTCCCTCACTCTCTTCCGGGCGTTCATGGGCGAGCGGACCGACCCGGACCGGTGTTACACCCTGCTCGCCCACGACGCCGCCGACCAGCTCGAGCGGCACATGCCCCTGAACGACCGGCTGGTGGTGGACGTGGGCGGCGGAGGCGGCCACTTCACCGAGGAGTTCAGGCGGCGCGGAGCACAGAGCTATCTCTTCGAGCCCGATCCGCGGGAACTGGGCGCGCGGGGCACCATTCCCGCGGGCTCGGTGCTCGCCGACGGCTATCTGCTGCCCCTGGCCGACGGCATCGCCGACATCTGCTTCTCCTCCAATGTCCTGGAACACGTCGCCGACCCGCAGACCTTCCTCAGCGAACTGATCCGCGTCACCCGGCCGGGCGGGCTGATCTACGTCTCGTTCACCAACTGGCTCTCCCCCTGGGGCGGTCACGAGTGGGCGCCCTGGCACTATCTGGGCGCGGACCGCGCCCGCGCCCGGTATCTGAGGCGGACCGGGCACCCCGCCAAGCATGCCCTCGGCGACAACCTCTTCGCGATCCACATCGGTCCGACCCTGCGTCAGGTACGCGCCCGCGGGGACGTGTCCCTGATAACGGCCCGCTCGCGGTACTGGCCGTTCCTCGCTCAGGCCGTCACCCGCGTTCCGGGCCTGCGCGAGATCGCCACCTGGAACCTCCTCCTCATCCTCCGGCGCCGAACAGAAACGGCAGCAGCGATGGACAGCCAACTGCGAGCCACCCGTGGCTGAGACGACGTTGACCCTCCCCCCGGGCCGGCCCGGCCGCCCCCGGCCCACCGCCCCGCCGCCCCCGCCGCCGGCCGGCGGACCGCGCCGCAGAGCGTGGCTGCTGGCCTTCTGGGCGGCGGTCCTCGTCGCGTTCCTCTCCGTATCACCGGGCAGGATGACCTTCGAGACCAAGCTCGGGGTGGTCGCCGACCCATGGAAGTTCATCGGCGATCTCGGGGAGCTGTGGCAGAGCCGCGCCGGATTCGGCGGACTCTCCAACCAGTACGCCGGATACGCCTTCCCGACCCTCCCGTACTACGCACTCACCGACCTCGCGCACATCCCGGTGTGGCTGGCCGAGCGGCTGTGGCTCTCGCTGATCGTGACCTGCGCGTTCTGGGGCGTCCTGCGGCTCGCCGAGCGCCTGGACATCGGCAGCGCACGGACCCGGCTGCTGGGCGCCGTCGGCTACGCGCTGTGGCCCACCTTCACCATCGTCGTCGGCTCCACCTCGGCGGCCGCGCTCCCCGGCGCGCTCCTTCCGTGGGTGCTGCTGCCGCTCACCGGCACCCGCACCGGCCCGCGGGCGGCCTCGGCCACTTCCGCGCTGCTGGTCCCCTTCATGGGAGGGGTCAACGCGGCATCCACGCTCGCCGCGCTGCTGCCCGTGGGGCTCTATCTGCTCAGCCGTCCGGCAGGCCCCCGCAAGCGCGCGCTGATCGCCTGGTGGGTTCCCGGCGTCGTGCTCGCCACTGCCTGGTGGGTCATCCCGTTGCTGCTGCTCGGTGTCTATGGCGACGACTTCATGCCGTACGTCGAACAGGCCGACACCACCACCGGCACGATGTCGGCGACCGAGCTGCTGCGCGGCACCGGCAACTGGGTCGCCTACCTCCACTTCGGCGAAGCCTGGCTGCCCGCCGGCTGGACCGTGGTGACGGCGACTGTCACCATCCTCGGCTCGGCCTTCGCCGCCGCGCTGGGGCTCGCGGGCCTGGCCCGGCGCGATCTGCCCGAGCGCCGCTGGCTGCTGAGCACCGTGCTGGCCGTCGTCCTGATCGCACTGGCCGGATACGCCGGTTCCTTCGGCGCCCCCTTCCACGACACGGTCCAGGACTGGCTGAACGGGCCGCTGCGGCCCTTCAGGAGCGTCTACAAGTTCCAGCCCGGGCTCGCTCTCGCGCTCGCCTTCGGCCTGATGCACCTGGTGGCCACGGCGGGCGAGAGCCGCGGTGCCCGGCCGTTCCCCCTGCGGCGTCACGCCCCCGCGCTCGCGGCGTTGCTGATACTGCCGGGTCTGGCCTGGCCCTACGTGAACGGGACGATCCTGCAGCCCGGCGCCTTCAAGAAGCTGCCCGGCCAGTGGACGCAGGCCGCCGAGTGGCTGGCGGAGAACTCCCACGAGAGCCGCGCCCTCGTCGTCCCCGCCACCGCCCACGGCCTCTACACCTGGGGCTCTCCCATCGACCAGCCCTTCGACGTGCTCGCCGACTCCCGCTGGGCCCAGCGCGACTTCGTGCCCTTCGGGACGCCGGGCTCGCGGCGTGCGATGGACGCGGTGGATCAGGCACTCATGAGTGGCGGCGAAGTGCCGGGCCTGCGCGACTACTTGTCCCGCGCCGGCCTCTTCTTCGTCGTCGTACGCAACGACCTCGACCCGGACCAGATCGGATACGTCCCGCCGATCACCGTGAAGCGCACCCTGGAAGCCTCCGGGTACCGAAGGGTCACCGGGTTCGACCCGGTGCTCACCGGCGGCCGGATCCCCAGCGGCACTCCACTGCAGGTCCAGGGCATCTTCCCGCGTATGCAGGCCGTCGAGATCTATGAGCCGACCGGCATCCGGCGGCCCGGCCAGGTCGGCCTGCGGGCGGTCGCGGACACCGCGGTGGTCAGCGGCGGCCCCGAGGCACTGCTGCAACTGTCCGCCGATCCCCGCCTGCGGAACAGGCCCACCGTGCTCACCGGGGACAACCACCCGGGGCTCGGCACACCGGCGGCGCAGTACGTCGCGGACGGGCTGCGCCGCGCCGACACCCGCTTCGGACTGGTCAACAGCAACACCTCGTACACCTACACCGCGGAGGAACGGAACCCCACCGGGAGCCTGCAGGACCCGGGCGAGCGACCGCGGCAGATCCTGCCGGTGAAGGGCACCGGTCACCAGACGACGGCCGAGTTGCGGGGCGCGGCCTCGGTGACCGCCTCCAGCAGTGGCAACTGGCTGTTCCACCTGCCGCAGTACGACCCGGTGAACGCCTTCGACGGCAACCCGGGAACGGCGTGGGCCGAGGGCAGCGCCGGGGACGCCGCGGGCCAGTGGCTCCGTATCCGCTTCTCCTCGCCCACCGACATCCCCGCCTCGCTACGGCTCACCCCGCTGCCCGGCGACGGAATGCGGGCCGCCCCCACCTTCGTCCGGGTGGAGACCGACCGGGGCCTCGAGGACAGCGCGCTTGCGCCGAACGGAAACCCCCAGCCGGTCAAGGCACCCGCGGGGCGGGCGACTTGGCTGAAGATCACCATCCTGGCGGCCCAGTCCCCCAGGGCCGGACTGGGCGGCGCGGGATTCAGCGAGGTCTCCGTCCCCGGCGTCCAGGTGACCCGGCTGCTCCGGCTGCCCACCGACGCGCTCGGCACCGGGGCCCGGGCCGAGGTCCTCTCGCTCCATCGCGGCAGCGACCCCGGCGGCCTTTCGCCGGTCTCGGCCGAGGAGGGCCTGCACCGCCGGCTCAGCGTCGGCAGGGGCGCGGATTTCGCCGTCACGGCACGGGCGCTGCCGGTGCCGGGCGAGGCGCTGGACCGGCTCGTCACGAGCGCCGATCCGCGTCAGGGGCGGCGGATCACGGCAACCGCCGACTCGACCAGCCGGCTGGGGAACGGCCTCAGCCCGCGCAATCTCGTCGATGAGGATCTGACCACCGCATGGATCGCCGGCGACCGGCCGGTCATCCATCTGCGCTGGCCCGGCCGCAGGAGCATCGACGAGATCGTCCTCGCAGCCGCCGGGGGACTCTCCACCCGGCCCGAACAAATACTGATCAGCACCCCGAACGGCGCCGTGACGGCCGCCGTCGACGAGAACGGCCTGGCGCGCTTCGAGCCGGTCACCACGGACCGGCTCGACATCACCGTCAGCCGGGCCGCGCCGCTGACCGTCCACAACCCCGTTGCCGGCAACCGGATGCAGCTGCCGGTCGGCCTCAGCGAGGTCTACGTTCCGGCACTCGCCGATCTGCGCACACCGCCGCCGGCTTCCCACCTGAGGTTCTCCGTGCCGTGCGGCGAGGGGCCGCCCGTCGCCGTCGACGGCACGCTGCACGCGACGAGCGCGTCGGGAACCGTGCGCGATCTGACCGAGCGCCGGCCCGTCGACGTCACGCTCTGCCGGACGCCGGGCGGCACTCTCGCGCTGGGCCGAGGGCTGCACCAGGTCGAGGCGGGCGACGAAGGGCCCCTCGCACTCACCGACATCACCCTGACCCGCGGCGAGGTCCGCCCGACCGCCGCGAAGGAACCGCGGGAGGCGACCGCGGTCGACTGGCGCGGCGACCGGCGGTCCGTGACCGTCGGTGCGGGCGAGGCCGGCTACCTCCAGATGTACGAGAACGCCAACGACGGCTGGAAAGCCACCCTGAACGGCAAGCCGCTGATCCCGTTGCGGATCGACGGCTGGCAGCAGGCCTGGCTGATCCCGGCGGGCGAGGGCGGCAGGGTCGAGCTCGAGTACGTACCCGTGCTGCTCTACGACATCGGGATGATCGGCGGCGCGGTGGCGGTGGCGGTGCTGGCGGGTCTCGCACTGGTGCGCCGTCGGGGCGGTGGCCCGGCCTCCGTCGCGATGGTGCCGCCTGCGCCCGGATGGGTTCTGGGCTGCGTCGCGCTGACCCTCGTGGTCGCGGTCGTCGCGGGGCCCTTCGCGCTGATCGTCCCCGCGCTGGCGGTGGTTGCCCGACTGCGGCACTCCCTGCTGGTGCCGATCGCACTGGTGGCGATGGCCGGTGCCGGGATCGCGACCGCGACGGGGGCGGGCGATCCGGTCTCCGCCGGGCGGGGCGCGTTCGGTCCGGTGGCCCAGTTGCTGGCGCTGATCGCACTGTGCGCGGCCGTGGTCACCGTGGACCGGCGGGCAGGGGCGGCACCTGCCTCCGCGGCACCGGACCCGAGGCCCCTGCCCCGGCGGGTGCGGCCGGCGAACCGTTCTGCCGGGCGCCTTGTTCCGGGCCGGGCGCCCCACCCTGATCCGCCCGGCATCGCACCGCCCGACCCGAGGGAGGCCCCGCCGAGATGACCGCCCTGCAACCCGCCAGGCCCGGGCCTCCGGCCGAGCCCCCTCCGGGCCGGATTCCGTTTCCGGTCGTCGATGAGATCTCACGGCACTGTCTCCGTGCGGAGGAGCCCGAGACCGTACACATAGAGGTGCACCTGCCCCGGCAGCCGGATCCGCAGAGGCTACGGGCCGCGTTCGGCGAGGCGCTGTTACGGCACCCGCGGATCCTGGTGCGCGAGGCACCCGGCCACTGGTACCGACGGCGCTACGAATGGGAGCTGACGGGCACCCCGGACGTGGATCCGGTCGGCTTCCCGGAACGGGGGCCCGGTGCGCTGGAGCGGGCCAGGGCCGGAGCACTGTCCGAGGCTCCGCCGCTGTCCGTTTCCCCACCCGTCCGGCTGGAGGTGGTGGAGCCGTCGTCGGCGGACGGCTCGTGTGTGCTGGTGTTGACGCTCAACCACACCGCCCTGGACGGGCCCGCCTGTCTGCGCGTACTGGCCACGGCCGCCGAGTTGTACGGCGGCGCCGCCGCCTCCGCGCCGCTTGTCCGCTATCCCGTCGGCGGGGCGGGGCGGCCGGGGCCACCGCCGCCCCTCCGCACCGGCGGGCCGGGCCGGCCCGCCCGTGTGGCACCGGCGACCGATGTCCGGGGCGCGGGCGGAAACGGACTGCTGCTGGCCGAGCTGCCGGTGCCGCGCCGACCGGCCGGGGCCGGCTACACGGTCAACGACCAACTCCTCGTCGCCACCTGCCTGATGATCGGCCGCTGGAACCGGCTGCACGGTGCCCCGCTCCGGCCGATGCGTATCACCATGCCTGTCGACGACCGGCCCCGCGGCGCCGAGATGCCCATCGGCAACGGCACCCGGCTCGTGGAGGTCGGATTCGGCGCCCGGGAGTGCGCGCGGGAGCCCGGCCCCGAGACTCTCGCCGCCCTGCTGCACCGCACCGCCGCACGAACCCGCGCCCTGAAGTCGGCACCCCGCCCGCAGCTCGGCCACGCCGCCACCCTCCTCACCACACCCGCCCTGCCCGTCGGGATACGGGCGGCCCTGACCCGTGGCGTGCGGCGGGCTGCCGCTCCCTGGACCTCGACGACGCTGCTCAGCAACATCGGGCGCATTCCGTACCCGCTGGACTTCGCGGAGGCGGGCCGGGCCGAGGCGGTCTGGTTCTCGGCTCCCGCCGCGATGCCGCGCGGACTGACCGTGACCACCGCCAGCACGCAGGGACGGCTGCATCTGGCGCTGCGCTGGTCGCGCGCCCTCCTCGACGACGCGGCAGGGCAACAGCTGTGCGACTTCTTCACGGAGTATCTGGCCGCGATGGCGACCCTGCCGGCCGTTTCAGGAGGCGACGGGTCATGACGGGAACGCTCCCCGCGGGACTGCGCGAGTTCTACGAGAACCCGGCCGTCCCCGTCGCCTCAGGAGTCGAGCGCAGCCGCCGCCAGGCAGTGATGCTGGCCCGGGTGCTGCCCCCCGAGCCCTCCCTCGTCATCGACGTCGGCTGCGGCGACGGCTCCGCGGCGGCGACCGCCGGCCCACTCCTGGGCAATCACCGGATTGTCGGTGTCGACTGGTCCCAGGACGCGCTGCGCCGGGCCGCGACCCGGATGCACCATGTCGTACGGGGCGAACTGGCCGCGGGCGGGCTGCCGTTGGCCGACGCGAGCGCCGACGCCGTGCTCTTCAGCGAGGTGATCGAGCATCTGGTGGACCCCGACAGTGCCATGGACGAGCTGCGCCGCATCCTCAGACCCGGCGGCCATCTGATGCTCTCCACCCCGAACCTGGCCGCCTGGTACAACCGGGTGCTGCTGGCCGCCGGTGTGCAGCCTGTGTTCTCGGAGGTCAGCCTGCGGGGTATTCACGGGCGTCCCGGATCACAAGTGGTGGGCCATCTGCGCCTGTTCACCGCCCGCGCCCTGCGGGGATTCCTCACCGCCGCGGGCTTCGAGGTGGTCACCCTGGCCGGCGGGCCATTCCACGGTGTTCCCCGCCCGCTGCGCCTGATCGACCGAGCCGCCTGTGCCGTGCCGTCCGCGGCCTCCATCCTCCTGGTGCACGCCAGGCGGGTGTAGCGCCATGTGGTGGGGTGTGGCCTCGGCTCTGCTGGCCAACGTCTTCTACAGCACCGGCTTCGTGCTCGAGAAGCGGGCGCTGTCCGGCCTGCCGCGACTGAGCACGGGACAGCCGGCCCGAGTCGTGCGGCTGCTCGTCGGCAGCCCCCTGTGGGTCGGCGGTTCGCTCGCGCTCGCCGCCGGCTTCGCGGCACAGCTCGCCGTCTACCGCACCCTTCCCATCGCGGCCGCGCAGGGCATCTTCGTCTCCGGCCTGGTGCTGTTCGTTCTGCTCTCCTCGGTCGTGCTGGGCGAGCGCCCCAGCGGCCGTGAGCGACGCGGCGTGGCCGTGATCACCCTCGCCCTGCTGATGGTCGTGGCCTCACTCAAGCGCTCCGACGCCGTGAGCGGTCATGCCTCGCCCGGCCGGGTCCTGCTGGTGTGCCTGCCCGCGCTCGCGGCGGGGCTGTGGCTGTACCGGTCCGTGGAGCGCCGGACCCGCCGTCGTCACCGGCTGCCGACCGCGGGCGTCGAATACGGCGTCGCCGTCGGCCTCCTGTACGGCGTCAGCTCACTCGCCATCAAGGGCGTCTCCGGTCATCTGACGACCAGCGGTATCAAGGACGCGGTCTTCTCCCTGCTGCGGTCTCCGTATCCGTACATCCTGCTCTTCACCTCGGTCACCGGACTGATCCTGTCCCAGACCGCTCTGCAGCGCTGCCGGGCATCTCTGATCGTTCCCGTATGCACCACCGTCACCTGCCTGTTCACAGCCGCGCTCGGCACATTCGTCTTCGGTGAGTCCCTGCCGCAGGACCCACTGCGACTCGCGCTGCGGCTCGGCGGCACCGCACTGGCCGTCTCGGTCCTGCTGATGCTTCCGCGTCATGACGAACCCCCCGTACCGGCAAAGGAGTCGGCCCATGAAGCCTGACGATCCGCTGCTCAGGATCATCGCCTGCCCGATCGACAAGGGGCAGCTGACACTGCTCCTTCCCGAGGAGGTCCTCTACAACCCGAGGCTGCGCCGGCGCTATCCGATCATCGATGGAATCCCGCAATTGCTTCCCTCCTCCGGTGCCCGGGTCCCCGACGAGGAGCACGAGCGGATCATCGGACGGATCGGGCCGTGACACCCGCCGCCACCGGGACGGCGTGCGACTTCACCACGCGTGTGCTGCTCTTGATGGAGTGGACGACCCGCGGCACTACCCGGGCCCGCCCGCCTGCGGGCCCGGCCCCGCGGGCGCTCTCCGCGCAGGAGCGGAGACGGGCTGTGAGAAGGAGGAGCCATGTCCCACACGACGAGAGCCTCCCGGCACCTGAGCGGTCTGCGCGACGCGCGCTACGGCGAGATCCTCCTCATCTCGCCGGGCGAGGACGGTCATCTCAAGGCGGCCGTCTATAACACCTTCGGTATCAACGACTGTCCGCCGGAGCGGTGGAACGCGCTCGACGCCCGTGCGCTGGCGGACCAATTCCAGGTGCCGATGGTGTTCCTGAACGGACCCCGCTTCTGGACGATCGACGAGGTCACGACGTTCCAGTGGGGGGACACCGAGATGTTCGGCGGCCTGGAGGCCCGCTGGGTGGCCGAGGTCCGCATCCCGGCGGAGATCGACCTCACCGGGGCGACGGCCAAGAAGTTCTACGTCGATTCCACGGTGAAACGGGACACCGAGTACATCCTGTCCGGCGGCCGGCCGGTGCATGCGCTGAGCGCCCCCGGCGACCGCACGTACATCCTGCAGGCGTACTCCCACACCGTGGACGACAGCCAGACGATGGAATCACTGGCCACGCTCGGCCGGCGCCTGCGACTCCCGCAAGGCTGGCAGTATCAGGTCCACACCCCGCAGGACGACCTTGTCGTGCGGACGGTCGCGGGAGAGGCCCACGTCGTGCAGGACGAGCTGGAGAACACGTACATGCTCCTCGCCCACTGAGTGGTGGCCCACCCACAGTGCTGCCTGCGGCATGCGGCAGGATGACAGGTCGCGCCGAGCGGACTCCGTTCCGCCCGACGCGACCGCACAACCGCCCTCCCAGACTGCACAGGTGGCATGGTGACGACACATCACATCCGGCTCACAGCGGCAATCCCCGCCGTCCGCGCTCTTCCCCGCGCAACGGGAGGGAAGCGGTGAACCGGGACCTCACGCTGCACGACGTGATCGTCGCCGGAATCGCGGTGGCGGCAGGCATCGCGGCCGCCCTGCTGCTGCTCGTGATCCTCAAATGGCTCGGCGAACGGGCCGGCAGAACGCGTTGGAGCGGCGACGACATCCTTGTTGACGCGCTGCGGGCACTGGCCCCCTGGGCAGCGATCACCGGCGGGCTGGCGATCGCGGCGTCGGTGCTGCCGCTGAACGCCAGGGTCGGACGCAACGTCACCATGACGCTCACCGCCGTGCTCATCATGGCCGCGACCCTCACCGCCGCGAGGATTGTCGCCGGGATGGTGCAGGCCGTGGCGCAGTCCAGATCCGGTGTCGCCGGATCGGCCACCATATTCGTGAACATCACGCGCGTCGTGGTGCTGGCAATGGGCTTCCTCGTCGTACTGGAGACCCTGGGCGTCTCGATCGCCCCGCTGCTCACCGCGCTGGGCGTGGGAGGCCTGGCAGTCGCCCTGGCCCTGCAGGACACTCTTGCCAACCTCTTCGCAGGTGTGCACATCCTCGCTTCCAGAACGGTGCAGCCCGGTGACTACATCAGGCTCAGCAGCGGCGAGGAGGGCTACGTCGTCGACATCAACTGGCGCAACACCGTGGTGCGCCAGCTCTCCAGCAACCTCGTGATCATCCCCAACACGAAGCTGTCCGGCACCAACATGACCAACTTCCACCGGCCGGACCAGCAGATGACGCTCAACGTGCAGGTGGGAGTCGGCTACGACAGCGACCTCGACCACGTCGAGCGGGTCACCACCGAGGTTGTCGAGAGCGTGATGGCGGACATCGTCGGCGCACTGCCCGACCATGAACCGGCGGTCCGTTTCCACACGTTCGGCGACTCCAGGATCAACTTCACGGTGATCCTCGGGGTCGGCGAGTTCAGTGACCAGTACCGGATCAAGCACGAGTTCATCAAGCGGCTGCACCGGCGATACCGTGCCGAGGGCATCAGCATTCCCGCTCCGACGCGGACCATTGCCGTGCAGCAGGGAGAGCTGCCGATCCCCCACCGGCGCTCCGCCGAGGAGCCGATGGCCGCACCGACGTATCGGGTTCCCGTGGTGTGAGGACGGCGGGCTCCACCGGCCGGGGCGGCACTTTCACACCGCTCCGGCCCATGGGCATCGCGACGCGAGGTCACGCGGCTTCGGTGAACCTCCGCACGTCGTGGAGCTGGTGGGCCACCACCCGAAGACAGGATGAGGCAACCAACCACGGTGGTATCAGCGCCCGTTGGCGCAGGTCACATCCAGTCGTCGGGACCCGGATCCCCGCCCGCCCCGAGTGTCGCGAGCCGCTCCACGTAGTGCACCCAGCCCTCCCTGTGCGCGGCGCACGCCTCCGGGGAGGGCAGGCCACGGTGGATCAGGCGCAGCAGGGTGCCGTCGGCGACCGGTTCCAGGGTGATTTCCACCGTTGTCGAGCCGGGCGGTACGGCCAGGTCGCCGCCCTCCCAGCCCCAGGTGGAGGCCAGGCGTTCGGGTGGGGCGATCCCGAGGAAGCGGCCGGAGGCGATGTGCTCGCCGGTGACTCTGGTGCGGTAGGCGCCGTCACGGGTGAAGTCGCCGTCCCGGCCCATCCAGGACAGCCACTTCTCCCGGTCGGTGAAGAAGGAGAACACGGTCTCGCCGCCAGTTCGGCGAGAGCGTCGATCTTGGTGGCCCACATGGACTGCAGGTAGTCGGCGAGCGGGCCCATGCCCTCACGGTCGGCCCGGTAGAAGCGTTTCTTGCCGTCCTGGCGCAGCGTAACCAGACCGGAGTCCCTGAGCACCTTGAGATGCTGCGAGACCGCTCCGAAGGTGACGTCGAACCGCTCGGCGATCTCACCCGCGGACAGCTCTGCGTCCCGGACCGGGCGAAGAATCTCGCGCCGTCTGGGCTCGGCGACCGCCCGTACCGCATCCATGGACTCACGGCGCGGACGCCCACAGCGCCGGAACTCGTACCGGACCCTCCCGAGCCCACCGTGCCCGCCCCCGCGGGCCGATGTGCCCGGGGGTGCCTTGGGCACTGAAATCGCTGCTGAAACACCACCCCAAGTCTCGAAAGTCTCCGACATACCGAGCGTAACGGACAGTTACCAGGTGGTAGCGCCTTGTCGAACTCCATTTGTTCCCGTGCAGAGCTTGAAGCCTCCCGTCGGACCTAGGATGATCAGGCACTCCAACGCCCCTTGGTGGACGTGGGTGATCCCTGGCATCACCAACGCCACGGTGCCGCGTCCGGCCCGGGCCGATCGAAATCCGATGGGTCCTCAGAGCCGGTTTCTGCGTGTCCCGCTTCCTCCGGGCCTGCCGCCCCCTTCATGAGGACCTGATGACACAACACATACCGGAGGCGGCGTTCTGGTGCCTTGTCGCGGTCACGCTCGCCGGAGCGTTGCTGCTGGTACGCCAGCACCGGATCGCCGCCACCCTGCGCCGTAGGCTGACGCTCAACGAAGCCGGCCTGCTCGCCCGTGAAGAGGAGGCCCGGCACCTCGCCGAAGTCCGGCTTCCCGCTCTGGTCGAGGCACCTCAGGGCACCGCACTCGTGCCCGGACCGGTCGACGGCGATCTCGCCGGAACGACATACGGCAAGAACCTGCTGAAGATCGTCGAGCAGTTCACCGGGGTCGCCGAAACCGCACAGTCCCGGGCGGACAAGTCGGCGAGGGCGACGCTGAAGGCGACGATGCGCGCCTTGCAGGCCTTGGCCAACGAGCAGCAGCTGTCGATCTCGAACATGCAGGACCGGCACGACGACCCCGATGTGCTCCAGGATCTCCTGGAGATCGACCACGCCAACTCGCAGTTCGGCCGGAGGGCACAGGCCATCGCCGTGCTCTGCGGCTCATGGCCCGGACGGCAGCGGGACGCGTCACCGCTGCTCGACGTCGTACGCGGTGCCACGTCGAGGATCCGGGACTATCGACGCGTCAAGCTGCACTCCCGGGTCGACATGGACGTGGTGAGCCGAGCCGTCGAGCCGGTCGTCCTCGCGGTTGCCGAGCTGCTGGACAACGCGGCGCGGCACTCCCAGCCCAACACCAGTGTCGAGGTCGGCATCCAGCCCGCCCACAACGGCGTCAGCATCGTCGTCGACGACGCCGGCGTCGGCATGGACGCGCGCGAGACCGAGGAAGCCGCGCGGCGCCTGTCCGGCCGGGAGGACATCGACATCAACCGGCTCGGCGACCCGCCGCAGTTCGGGTTCGCTGTCATCGGCGTACTCGCCGCCCGGTACGGCTTCCGTGTCTCGGTCGACACGGTGTCTCCGTACGGCGGTGTGCGGGCCGTGCTCTTTCTCCCCAACCCGCTCCTCAACCGGGTGCGTTTCAAGGGCCCGCCGATCCCCCTGCTGGGGGCCGGGACGCCGCCCGCCCCGGAGCCGGCCTCCCCCGGTGTGCCCGAGGCCGAAACCGTCGGGGACGCAGCGGTCCGGACCGGTGCCGCCGAGGCACCTGCCCTCCCCCCGGCGGCCGCCGAATCGTCGCCCTTCCCCGAAGCGGAGGCAGCACCGTCGTCCACCGCGGGAGGCCTGCCCAAGCGCCGCCGACGTACGGCGCAGCACCAGGCATCCGGCGACCCCGAGGCCCCGGCCCGCTCCGATCCCGCGTTGGTCCGCCCCGCCGCCGAGACCGCCTCCCGTATGAGCGCGTTCGCCCGCGGCACCCGCTCCGGCCGCGACACCTCCCCCGACAGCGAAGGGAATACCCAGGAATGACCGGCCATTTGACCAACGAGCTCGGATGGATGCTCGATGAGGTCCTGAAGGTCCCGGAAGCCCGCCACGCGATCCTGCTCTCTGCGGACGGCATGCTCCGCGCCCACTCCCAGGGCATCAAGCGCGACGAGGCGGAACGGCAGGCCGCGGCGTTGTCCGGACTGCAGTCGATCAGCCGTAGTACCGCCGAGTTCTGCGCACAGGAGACTACGCCGTGGCAGCAGACACTGGTCGAGTTCGTCGACGGGTACGTCTTTCTGGTGGCCGCCGGCACCGGCGCCTATCTGGCGGTCTCCGCCGGCCAGGACGTCGATATGGAAGCCGTCACCTACAGCATGCACAAGCTCGTCGACCGGCTGGGCAAGGAGCTGACCAGTCCGCCCCGGCGGAACTCCGTACCCGGCGGGCCAGACGACTCCGGTACGGCATGACCCCGCCACGCCCCCGGCGTGACAAAGGACTCGTAAGGCCGTACGTCGTCACGGAGGGCCGCGCCCATCCGACGCGCAACACACTGGACCTCGTCACGCTGGTGACCGCTGGGAACAACCGTCCTCTGAACGAGCTGAGCCCGGAGAAACGCGTTGTCATGGAACTGTGCCGAGGAGGAGCGCTGTCGGTCGCCGAAGTGGCCGGCCACCTCAATCTGGCGATGAGCGTCACCAAGGTTCTGCTCAGCGACCTCGTCGACAGCGGTCATGTCACCGTCCGGCCTCCCGTGCCCAAGGCACAACTGCCCGACGCCCAACTCCTGCAGGAGGTGCTGAATGGGCTCCGCTCCCGTTTCTGACCCGGTCTATGTCGCGGACACGGTCACGACCGCCGTCAAGATCCTCGTCGTCGGCCACTTCGCCGTCGGAAAGACCACGTTCGTCGGCACCCTCTCCGAGATCCGGCCGCTGCGCACCGAAGAAACGATGACGCAGGCCGGCGAACTCGTCGACGACCTTGCGGGGATCCCGAACAAGACCACGACGACCGTGGCCATGGACTTCGGCCGCCTCACCCTCAGTGACTCCCTGGTGCTCTATCTCTTCGGCGCCCCCGGGCAGAAGCGCTTCACCCAGCTGTGGAAGGACATGCTGTACGGAGCGCTCGGCGCACTGGTGCTGACGGACACCCGAAGGCTCGACCAGTCCTTCGACATCATGGGTCTGCTGGAAGAGCACGGCTTGCCGTACGCGGTCGCCGTCAACCAGTTCGACGGCGCGCCGCTCTTTCCCGAGGCGGAGATCCGCGAGGCTCTCGACCTGCTCCCGGAAACCCCCATGGTCACATGCGACGCGCGGGAAGCCACGTCCTCCGCGAAAGCGCTGATCTCCCTCATCGAGTACCTCCAGACCCGCACCCATCAGGAGCAAGGATGACGACATCTGGGCCCGCGAGCGACGCGGTACCTCCTCCCGGCTGCCCGGCGCACGCCGGTGCGCGCACGGTTGAGCCGCTGTACGGCCCGGAGTTCGCCGCCGACCCCATGGCGTCGTACACCCGACTGCGCGCCTACGGCTCCGTCGCGCCCGTGGAAATAGCACCCGGCGTACGCGCCAGTCTGGTCACCGGCTACGAGACCGCTCTGGAGGTGCTGCGCAGTCCGGAGCGCTTCTCCAAGGACCCACGCCGATGGCGGGCCCTCGCCGACGGGACGGTGCCGGCGGACAGCCCGGTCGTGCCGATGATGATGTACCGGCCGAACGCCCTGTGGACCGACGGGGACGAGCACAGCCGGCTGCGCGGCGCCATCACCGACAGCCTCGGCCGCGTGGACCCCAACGCGCTGAGGGGCTACGTGGAGCACAGCGCCGACACTCTGATCGACCGGATCGGGCCCAACGGGCGAGCGGATCTGCTCAGCGAGTACGGTGCCGTCCTGCCCCTGCTGGTCTTCAACCAGCTCTTCGGCTGCCCGCCCCGGACCGGGGACAAGCTGGTCGAGGGCATGTCCGGGATCTTCGACGCCGACGCCGACTCCGAGAAGGCGAACGCGGTGCTGACCGAGGGCGTCGCCGAGCTGGTCGCACTCAAGCGGAGTCAGCCGGGGCCGGACGTCACGTCCTGGCTGATGGCCCATCCCGCGCAGCTCACCGACGAGGAGATGATGCATCAACTGGTCGTCCTCATGGGCGCGGGCACCGAGCCCCAGCAGAACCTGATCTGCAACGGGCTGCGGCTGCTGCTGTCCGACGACCGGTTCGGCGGTGATCTCGCAGGCGGCAGCCTGCCCGTCGAGGACGCCATCGACGAGGTGCTGTGGACCGACCCGCCGATCGCGAACTACGCCATCCACTACCCGATCCACGACTTGGAGCTCGACGGAACCCTCGTGTGCGAGGGCGAGCCCATTCTGATCAGCCTGGCCGCCTCGAACACCGACACCGGCCTCGCCGGCGACCGCCGGTCAGGCAACCGCGCGCACCTCGCGTGGAGCGCGGGCCCGCACACCTGTCCGGCGAAAAGCCCCGCCCGGTTGATCGCCGCGGTCGCCCTGGAGAAGCTCCTCGACCGGCTCCCCGACATTGAACTGGCGATTCCCGCAGGGGAGTTGAGGTGGCGACAGGGACCCTTCCACCGAGCTCTGACTGCCCTGCCCGTCCGCTTCCCCCGGATCAGTCCCGCTGAACGGTCTGGAGGCAGCGAAGGGAACACACACCCGGTCCCGTCGCCATCGGTCGCTCCGGCGCCGACATCCGCGGCGGGGGAAATCGGATCCGCGAACATGGCCCGGCGGCGCTGGTGGAGCCCCCTGGCAAGGTGGTGGCATGGGCGATAGGCGCTCGTGCTGAGTTCTCTCACCCACTCGGCCACATCGGTGATCGGGGCGATGCCCGCACGGCTCCGCGGTCACGAGACACCCGCCGAGACCCCCTGGCATCGCCCCACGTTGCCAGGGGGTCCGAGCACGACACCTCATGGCGTGTACGCAGTTCAGCGCACCCTGCCTCGCGGTTTCAGCGCCACCGGCGGCAGTTCGGGAGCAGACAGCCGGTCGCCGTCGTACCCCTTCACCTCGCCGAACCGGAAGCCGGTCATCCAGTCCGAGCGGGCCTGCTCGATCTCCTCGTGCGAACGGCCCACGAAGTTCCACCACATGACGATCTCCTCCTCGAAGGGCTCACCGCCGAGAAGCATCAGACCCGCGTCGGATTCGGCGCGCAGGGGGAGTTCGGTGCGGCCGCAGCCGAGGTAGAGCATCGAACCGGGCAGCACGGGCACCCCGTCGACATGGGCCTCGCCGGACATGGCGAGCACGGCGTACTCGAAGTCGGGGTCAAGCGGCAGGGTCGTCGCGGCGCCCCGGGCGAGCGCCAGGTCGGCGCCGACGAGCGGGGTGTAGGTGGTGCCGGGCGAGACGGCACCGTCGAGCCGACCGAGGATGACGGTGGCGGTCAGACCGGGGCCGCTGACGGTCGGCAGGTCCGTGTGGTGCTGGAAATGCGGCTCGACGTTCCGTTCGGCGCCGGGGAGTGCGACCCAGAGCTGGGCTCCGTGCAGAAACCGGGCGTGCGGCTTGGGGCTTTCCTCGGAGTGGCTGATAGCCCGGCCGGAGGTCATCAGGCCGAGTTCGCGCGGACGGATCGTCGCCAGGCTGCCGGTGCTGTCACGGTGCAGCACCTCGCCCTCGTGGAGCCAGCTCACGGTCTGGAGTCCCATGTGCGGGTGGGGCGGGACCTGCATGCCGGGCTCGTCGGCGATGTCGTCGGGGCCGTAGTGGTCGACGAAGGCCCAGGCTCCCACCATGCGGCGGCCGAGGTTGGGCAGCAGTCTGCGGACCACGGTTGATTCGCCGAGCTGGACGTGGCGCGGGCTGAGGAGTTCGCGAACGGGTTCGGCGACGACGAAGCCACGACCGCCGCAGACGGAGAGGGCGGCCTGACGATCGAGATTGCTCATGGCGCTCAACCTATTCCTGTACGGGCGCGAGCCGTCAGCCCTCCACGCCCGGAAACGATAGTGGAATATTCAACCACCGGCGAATGTTGAGAAGACCGCAGGAAGCAGGCCGAGTCCTTGAGAAGGAGGACAAGTGAACGACACTTACTACGAGTTCGGCACCGCCGCCGAGCGGTGGGACCGCGCACAGCTGTTCTTCGAGGCCAAGGAGTACGTCACGGCGGTCCGCATCCTCGGCGGTCTCGTCGACGAGGCGCCGGAGCAGATCGCGCCGCGGCTGCTGCTCGCCCGTGCCTACTACCACTCCGCGCAGCTGCGCAGGGCCGAGGCCGAGCTGCGCGCCGTACTGGAGCTCAGCCCGGTGGAGCACTACGCGCGGCTGATGCTGGGCCGCACGCTGGAGCGTCAGGGGCGCGCCGATGACGCCGCGCCGCATCTGCGGCTGGCCGCGGCCATGTCCGGGGATCCGGTGCCGGGGACCGACGCCCACTAGCGGTCCCGGGTCAGGCGAGCAGCCAGGCGATCAGCGACAGGGAACCCATGGACAGCAGCGTGGACAGCAGGACAGTGTCCCTGGCGAGGTCGGTGTTGAGCCGGTACTCGGACGCGAAGATGAACGCGTTCTGTGCCGTCGGCAGGCCCGCGCACAGCACCACCGCGAACAGCTCGTGCCCACCGAGACCGAACGCCCAACGGGCGAGCGCGTAGGCGAGCACGGGCTGGACCGCGATCTTGAGCGCGACCAGCACGCGCCGTTCGGTACGGCCTGCCGCGTCGGGCCGCGTCGCCGGTGCGTTGAGAGACATGCCGAGTGCGAACAGGGCGGCGGGCACGGCCGCGCCGCCGAGCATCTGGACCGGCGCGGTCACCCCGGCCGGCAGTCGCCAGCCGAGGGCCGCGACAGTCACCCCGGCGGCGGACGCCGCGATGATGGGGTTGCGCACAGGCAGCTGCAGGATGCGGCCCCATCGGTCGCGCGCCCCGCGCCGTACGTCGAGATCTATGAGGACCAGGATCAGTGGCGTGATGAACAGCGTCTGGAACAGCGCCGCGGCGATGAAGAACGAGGCGTCGTTCAGGACATGCACGGCCACGGGGATGCCCAGATTGGCCGAGTTGACATAGGCCCCCGCCATCGCGCCTATGGCACGGTCGGCCTGGCGCCGCCGGAACACCCACCGGCCGAGCACCAGGCCGAGCGCGAAGACGATGAGCAGGCTGGCGGCGAACACCACCACACCCGGACCGGCGAGATCGGACACCCGCGCCCTGGAGAGTGTCAGGAACAGCAGCGCCGGCATGGCGAACGCGAAGGCGAACCGCCCCAGCACGTGCTGCGCCTGAGCGCCGAGCACATCGAACCGGCCGGCGGCCCAACCGACGGCGGTGATCGCCCAGATGGGCAGGAAGCCGGAGAGCACGGTCACCCGGCCAGCATGCATGATCGCGATCATCGTGCCGCGGCCGCCCCCGGCGGCGCTCAGGCATCCAGGAAGTGGAAGCCCGGCCGTGGATGCATCAGGAAGTCGTGGTGCGAGATGTTCCACGCGTACGCCCCGGCCAGCGCGAACACCACACGGTCACCGGCCCGAAGCCCCGCCGCCGGTACCCGGCGGGCCAGGACGTCCTTGGGCGTGCAGAGCTGGCCGGCCAGAGTGACCAGCTCCTGCCGGGCCGCGGCCCGCGGCCAGGGGTGCGGCCAGTCGTCCACCGAAAGCACCGCGCAGGGCTGGTCGTGGCCCTTCGTCGCCGGGGTACGCAGATGGTGTGTGCCGCCCCGGACGACCGCGAACTCCTCGCCGTGGCTCGGCTTCACGTCGAGCACCTCGGTGGCGTACCAGCCGCAGTACGCGGTCAGCGCGCGGCCCGGCTCGATGCGCAGCGTCAGGCCGGGGTGGGCGGCGGTGAGGCGGGCGAGGCCCGCGCCGTAGGCCGCCCAGTCGAATCGGGCGTCGGGGTCGGTGTAGTCGACGGTCATGCCGCCGCCGACGTTCACCTCGCGCAGGTCGATGCGGTGGCGGGCGGCGAGGTTCGTGGCCCAGGTCACGATGGACTCGGCGGCGGCGAGCTGCTGCGGGGCCTGAAGGCCGCTGGCCAGGTGGGCGTGGATGCCGAGCAGCTCGAGGTGTGGGCAGCTGCCGTCGGTGAGGAGGCGGACCGCGTCGTCCGCCTGGGACGGGTCGAGACCGAACGGCGTCGGCCGGCCGCCCATGGACAGGGCGCTTGCCTCCAACGAACCGCCGGCCAGCGGAAGGTTGAAGCGCAGCAGGACTCGGACGGGCACGTCACAAGCCCGCCGGGAAGCGAGCTCCGCCAGCATGCGGAGCTCGTACGCGCTCTCGACATGGAAGCGTTCCACGCCCATGTCCAGCGCCGCGACGATCTCGGCAGGCGTCTTCCCCGGGCCGCCGAAGGCCAGCCGACGCCCCGGAACAGCCTTGGCGACATGGGCGAGTTCGCCGCCCGACGAGACCTCATAGCCGTCCACATACGGGCCGAGTGCGGCCAGGATCTCCGGTTCCGGGTTGGCCTTGGCGGCGTAGTACAGCTCGACCCGACCGGGCAGCGCCGACCGGATGGACGCGGCATGCTCGCGCAAGGCGCCGAGGTCGTACAGATAGGCGGGCAGACTCTGGGCCGGGAGCGACAGGGCCCGGTCGCGCACCGGTTCGGTGGGGGCGGTCATCGGGCACTCCGGACGTCGTCGGTGCGGGCCGCTCTGGACAACACGTCCTCGGCGAACGGGGAAGGAAGACGGACATAGCCCGCCTCGCGGTCGGCCGTGCGCTCCCAGCGGGTGAGCAGATTGGCCTTGGCGGGCAGTGGCGCGCCGGCCAGCAGGGCGCCGAGGCGGGCCGGGCAGCCGTGCTCGTCCGCGTACTCCTGGAGCGCCCGGCGGACCTGGGCCCACAGCTCGGGTTCGGTGTGCGGGTGCAGATCGGCGAGCGCGGCGAGCATGTCGGATACGTGATTCACCACGAGGCAGTAGACGACTCGGTCCCAGCCGCGCTCGGCGTCGTACGTCAGCGGGCCCGCGACCTCGGGCGGCAGCGCGGCGAGGGTCTCGGCGTGGTGCTCGGGGAGGAGTTTGGTGCCTTCCAGATCACGGAAGAGCACCTTGGCGGGTCTGCCGTCGGCGTCGACGCAGACGACGACGTTCTGAAGATGCGGTTCGAGGACGAGACCGTGGTCGAAGTAGGCGGCCAGGACGGGCGGGAGGAGCAGCGCCAGGTAGTCCCGCCACCATCTCAGGGCGCTGCCGGGGTCCGAGTCCGCAAGAAGCCGGGAGACCTGGGCGGGGCCCGTGGGGTACTCGTCGGCGATGGCGGCCGCCAGCAGAGGTGTCGTGCCGGGCCGGAGATGGCCGTCGAGCCCTTCGCGGACGATCACGCCGAAGCCTTCGAGGAGAGTGAGGTCGGGCCGGCCGTCCGGGCCGGGGATGGCGAGGCTGCGGTAGGCGGGCTCGCGGAGCACGCCGCTGCCGGGGAAGCGGGTGGCCAGCTCCGCGAGGGCCGGTCCGAGCAGGCGGGTGAGGGCAACCGCGCCTGCCAGTTCGTAACTGGCGTTCTTGCGCAGGCAGTTGGTGATGCGGACGTTGAGGCTGAACTTCAGGAAGGTCTCGCCGTCGTACAGGGTGCGCACGGACGCGGTGGCGGTGAACAGGCTTCGGCCGCGTCCCAGGTCGAGGATGTCGCGCCGGGCGATGGCCGCCCGCAGCGACGGGTGCCCGTGGAGCAGTTCGTACTGCCAGGGGTGTGCGGGCAGCAACCGGTATCCCTCGGGCACCGGGTGCAACCGGTCCAGCGGGTCGGTGGCGCCTGGTTCGGCCGCCTCCTGGACGGTCAGATGCTCACGTACGGCGAGCATGAGGAGGGGGAAGGCCGCCGCGGCTTCAGGGGCGTAGGCGGACCAGAGGGCCGGGTCGCCGCTGCGGGCCTTCGGGGTGGGGTGGAAGCGGTGGCCGAGTCTGAGGGACTGCTCGGACGCCAGGTAGGTGGCGAGCCGGCCACCGTCGAGGGCGGGACGCGGCGCGGCCAGGGCGGCACGGACGCCCTGATGGCTCGCGTCGACCTGGGCCAGGAATTCGTCGTTGCGCGCGCCGGTACGGAGCGTGAGCTCGGCATGCGTGTACTCGGCGAGGCGGCGCCAGCCGAGCTCGGACCAGCCGGTGCGGGTCTGTTCGGCGACCGGGCCCATGAAGCGGTGCGCTCCGATGAGGGACGTACGGCGCAGGGCCACCCTCAGCAGCACCCCGCGGCGTCGCAGGCGCAGCAGCAGATGGCCGTCGATGACGGCCGTCTCGTGCTCGGGGCCGCAGACCTCGCGGAGAAGACAGTTGAGGAGGGTGTGGGCCACGGCGTCGTCGGCGCCGGGCAGCCCGGTCCGGGCGGCGGGATGGGGGGCGGCAGTGCCCATCGGCAGTGACATCAATGGCTCCGGCGGATGCGGCGGGCGGCAGGTGTGTTGTGTGCCGGGCATCGCCCCTCACACCTCCCGCAACAGGTAGTTGGGACCGGTGGTGTAGTGCTTGTTGATGTCGGACGCCCCCGAGCGCTCCTTGGTGAGCAGCGTGCCCGCGGTCACCATCGCCTTGACCGGCAGGCGCGCCGCGTCCAGGACGTGTTCGCGCAGTACGGCGCCGGGCTGTCCCGGCCGGGTCCCGAGCCGCGCCACGGCCTCACCGAGCCGGTCGCGTACGAGACTCAGCAGCCGGTCGAGCGGGGCGCGGCCATGGCGGGCGAGTCCGAAGGCATACGCCCCCGCGCAGAGATGGACCGTGATGGTGGTGAACAGATCGACGACCGGCGCGTCCTTGTCACCGAAGATCCGCGTGTCGTCGAACTCGGACGGATCGGGCGCGTCCGCGCCGAGGGCGGCGCGCATCCGGACGGTGTTGATGCGCGGTCCGTCGTTGTCCTTGAGCAGCAGTCTGAGCCGGGTGCGGCCCTCGTGCTCGTCCAGCACCAGCGAGATGTTCTGCTGGTGGGACTCCAGGGCGATCCCGTACCCGAAGAGCGTTGTCTGCCAGTCGAAGAGCAGGCTGAGTACGTCGTCGAGAAGGGCGAGTGGCAGGCCGCCGTGGAAACGGTCGGCGAGATGGTCGATCAGCAGCCGCCCGCCGGGGGCTTCGCTCAGCAGGGCCGCCATCGGCACGACGACCGCGTCGTCCAGACCGGCCGGCCAGCGCCGGACCAGTACCGCGAGGAGTTCATGACCGGCGTGGGCGAACCGGCTCTCGTCGGCGAGCAGGATGCGGTCCCGGAAGCGGGGCTCGCGAGCGATCACGGTCTGCAGCAGGCGCTGTACCGCCGCGCCGTCGACGAGTGTGCCGGGCTTGATCGTGCGGCGGTTGCGCATGCCCAACGTGGCTGTGTCCAGGGGAAGTTTGAGATGGGTGCGGGGATGGTCAACCAGGGCCACGGTCCGCATCGACAGGGTCGGCAGGGCCTGAAGGTACGGACGCTCGGACAGCACCGCCCTGCTGTCGAGTCCGGTGGCGCGCAGTGCCTGCCGCAGCGGTTCGCCCACGGTCAGCGGATGGACAGGGAGGGCGACGTGGCTGTCGTCGAGGTCCGGCAGACCGAGCGCCGAAGGTGTGGGCCATGGGCCGGCCGGGTCAGCGCCGCCGCCGTTCACGCCTTGTGCGGTGACCGCGTCCTTGGGGAGGGTGATCCAACGCAGGGCGAATCGGGGGTGGAACTCCGGTGCGTACGCGTGCAGTTGTGGCGCCTCGAGTCCCAGGCGGCCACGCGCCGTGGGGTAGACGGGGTGGTCGAGGCGGGCGGCGAGGGTGTCGTGGGCGAGTCCGCCCGCCAGTCCGGTCCAGTCCGCGGGATCGTTCCCGTACCGGGCGCCGAGCATCGCGATGACCTCGTGGTGCGTGACGGCGTGCAGCCGCAGGGTGGCGAGCGTCCGGCGGCATTCGTCGGCGAGGGCGTCGTAACCGTCACGGTCCACGGGATCGGCGAGCGTGCCGAGGGCGGCCAGGATGCCGTCGGCGGTGCTCAGTTCCACGCCGTCGGACTCCCGGCGCAGCAGGGGCAGCCGGGCGCCGGTCTCGTACTGGAATCCGTCCTCACGAATGGGCAGCTCGAGCGCGTCCCCGTCCGCGGTCTCCAGACGCAGCCAGGCCCCGTCCGGGTGCTCCAGCGCGGTGGAGCGGCTGCGCAGGCCGACGACGTCCTCGCGCAGCAGGGCGCTGAGCAGACGAAGGAGGAGTTCCCTCTCGGCCGGGCCGGCGACTGTGTTCGTCACCGTCACGGGGTGATCTCCCAGCGGTGGGCGGAGACGAAGTCGGTCACGGCGCGGTCCACGGTCTTCTGATCGCCGCCGATGGCCCGGACGACGCCGAGGAGATCGCGGTTGGTGCGGTGGAGCTCGTGCCGTTCACCGGTCCGGCGCAGCGGCCGGTAGGTCAACTGTACGTCGCCGATCCTCAGTTCGGTCGCGGCGGGTGCGGCCGTGAGTGTTCCGGAGCGCTGGGCGCACGGGTAGTCGAGCCGCGCCGCGCCACCGGTCCGTGCCCCCAGGTCCGCCGGCAGCGGCACGCCCAGATGCGTACGGAGGATGTGCTCGAAGAGCGGTATGTCCAGCAGCCGGGCGAGGAGCAGGTCGCACTGATCCCCGATGGCGCGGTAGTTGACCTCGATGATGCGCGCGCGTCCTTCGTGCATCACGAACTCGGTGTGGCAGGCGCCGAATCCGACGCCGAGTGCGTCCAGCTGGGCAAGGACCTGCGCGACGACGGGCTCCGGGTGGGCCGGAACGTAGGTCAAGCGCTCCTCTATGAAGTACGGCGGTGGGGACAGCTCGGTATGGAAGCCGCCCAGCACATGAAGGACACGGCCGTCGCCGAGTGTCTCCAGGGTGTACAGCTCGCCGGGCAGGTACTCCTCCACCACCAGGGCTGCTCCCGGCCGGTGTTCCCGGATCTCCTTGCACCGCAGCACAAGGTCTCCAGGCCCCTCGACCAGGACGACGTCCTCGCTGGCCACACCCTCGCGCGGCTTGATGACGCACGGGTACGGCAGATCGAGGGCGGCCAGGGCGGTGACCGGGTCCTGTCCGGCGGCGAGTTCCACCGACCGGACCGTGTCCTGGCCGGTTGCGGCGAGGCGGCGGCGCATCTCCGCCTTGTCCTTGGTGCGCAGCGCGGCCTGCCAGCTCTTGGCGGGGAGGCCGAAGTAGTCGGCGGTCAGGGCGGTCTGGGTTTGCAGATGGTCGCTGTTGCTGAAGACGGCGTCCGGCGGGCGGTGGGCCGAGATCCGGGTGATGACCGCGCGGAAGTCGCGCACGTCGCACTCGAGGAGCTCGGTGTCCGGGTAGGCGGTCCGGTGCGCCTCGGGCTGGTCGGTGAGCAGGGTGATGTCGAGGCCGAGCCGGCGGGCGGCGGGGAGGAATCCCTCGGTGACCGAGTCGGTCGGGTTGAGGGCAAGCAGGTACAGCTGCATGAGGGGATCACTTCCGCGCACAAGGTGGGACCGGCCGAGAAGGTGACCCATTCTTCCGGGACACGACGGAGAGCCTAAGTTAGGCATACCTAACTCTGTCAATTCGTCGCCACGCGCCCCCGGTTCACAGTCAAGCACTTCATTGTGGTTAAGGTGAGCCTTGCCTTATTTCCATGTGGCCTCCCCTGTGATCTCTGTGTCCGCTCTTGGTGTTGAGGAGTACCCCGTGACCCTGGCCCCGGCGTTTCCCCTGGCCGGACCCGCCGTGAGCTGCTCCGCCCTGCTCGCCTCGACCTACCGGGGGCTTACCGCGCTCTGCGAGGCGTTGAGCGTGGACGTCGTATCCCCCTCCTCGCCGGCCGCCCAAGGGTGGGCCGACGGCGCCGAACTGGCGGAGCGTCCGGAATTCCTCGACGCTTTTCTCGACGCCGAGGCTCGGCGTATCCAGGAACGTCACGGACACACGGCTCGGCGGGATGTCACCGCGTCGCGTGCGCTGCACGACTACCTGTGGTCCGTCTGCCTGTTGATGAGCGGCCCTTGGTACCTGGAGCGGCGTGTGCCGCGGATCCGCCCGCGCGACGTCCGGATCAGCCTCACCACCGGAGCGTTCGGCATTGTCCCCGGCGGCTTCGCCTGCCTCCCCGACGACCCGGCGGCCTCTCTCCCCGGGGCCCGGGTACTGGCACACGAGGAAGCGCTGCGGGCGGAGTTGCGCTCCGCGGTCGCCGACCACGTACGGCAGCTGCTCGCCGCGATCGGCCCGCAGGCGCGGCGCGGGCCGCGGGCGCTGTGGGGCATGGTCGGCGACGACCTGGTCTCCGGCATCTGGTACCTCGGCCGCATGCTGGACGAGGAGGAGCGTGCCGTGCGGGCAGCCGGCGAGTTGCTTCCGGGACCCGTGGCGCCGTTCCCCGGCGGCGCCGGCTTCCGTCGGCTGACGGGCCGGGAAGGGCAGTCGTATCCCACCCGGACCCGTGTCGGCTGCTGTCTCTACTACTCGATCCGCCCTGCCGAGGCGTGCGGCACCTGCCCGCGAACCTGCGACACCGAGCGGCTGCGCAGGCTCGAGGGCCACGCACCCGCCCATGCCGGTGCCTCAGTGCCGGTCTGAAGGCCGGTGTCGGTGCCGGTCTGAACGCCGGTCTCGGTGCCGGCGTGTCTCCAGCGGAACGAAGGGCCGTGAACAGCCCGTTCAGGACGTACCGCGCGGTCTTGTCTTGCGGGGCAACGGGCTCAGCCGCGGTACGTCTCCAGCAGCCGCAGCCAGACCTCGCTGATCGTCGGGTACGCGGGTACGGCGTGCCACAGCCGGTCGATCGGTACCTCGCCCGCGACCGCCACCGTCGCCGAGTGCAGCAGCTCCCCGACTCCCGGACCCACGAAGGTGACGCCGAGCAGGATCTCGCGGTCCAGGTCGACGACCATCCGAGCACGGCCGCGGTAGCCGTCGACGTACAGGCCCGCCCCGGCGACCGATGCGATGTCGTAGTCGACGGCGCGTACCCGGTGGCCGGAGGCCTCGGCCTCGGCGTACGAGAGACCCACGGCGGCGGCCTCCGGGTCGGTGAAGACGACCTGCGGGACCGCCGACCGGTCGGCGGTCGCGGCGTGCGCACCCCAGCGGTCCGTCTCCAGCAGCGGAACCTTCCGGGCCCTGGCCTCGATGGCGGCTCCCGCGATACGGGCCTGGTACTTGCCCTGGTGGGTGAGGAGCGCCCGGTGGTTCACATCACCGACCGCGTACAGCCAGTTGCTGCCGTCGACGAGGCAGCTGTCGTCGACGGGCAGCCATGAGCCCGGCTCCAGGCCCACTGTCTCCAGGCCGAGGTCCTCCGTGCGCGGAGCGCGGCCGGTCGCGAAGAGCACCTCGTCGGCCTCGATCCGTTCACCGCCGTCCAGGACGAGGGTGACGGGGCCGGAGCCGTCGGAACGTTCCACGGAGGCGACGGAGGTCCGTGTACGGATCTGGGCGCCGGCCTCGGTCAGCGCGTCGGCCACATGCTCGCCGACGAAGGGTTCCATCCGGGGCAGCAGGCCCCCGCCGCGCACCAGCATGGTGATCCGCGAGCCGAGTGCCTGCCAGGCGGTGGCCATCTCCACTCCGACCACTCCCCCGCCGACGACCGCGAGCCGCGTCGGCACGCGCTGGGCGCTGGTCGCCTCGCGGCTGGTCCAGGCCTTGGCGCCGGCCAGGCCCGGGATGTCGGGCAGGACGGCGCGGCTGCCGGTGGCCACGGCGACGGCATGCCGGGCGGTCAGCACATGGTGCTCGCCCTCGGGACCCTCCACGACGACCTTCTTCGGTCCGTTCAGCCGGCCCTGTCCGCGGTAGAGGCGGGCGCCGATCGAGTCCATCCAGTTGACCTGGCCGTCGTCCTTCCAGTGGGAGGTCTCCTCGTCACGGTGGGCGAGAACGGCTTCCGCGTCGAGCGGTCCCTGTACGGCCTGACGCACGCCCGGGACCTTGCGCGCGTCGGCGCGGGTGATCACCGGGCGCAACAGCGCCTTGCTCGGCATGCACGCCCAGTACGAGCACTCGCCACCGACGAGCTCGCTCTCCACGACCGCGGCACTCAGTCCTGCCGCCCTGACCCGGTCCGCAACGTTCTCCCCGGCGGGGCCGCTGCCCACGACCACAACGTCGTACTCCACAGGTTCAGTCATAGAGCCAGTCTGGTGCCGGGTGTGCCTCCTGGCCACATGGGCAGAGGAGGAATAGCACGGCCCTGGGCATCGTTGTCGGGGCGAGTCCGTCGGACATCAGGAAGAGGTAGCACGTCATGAGCACTGTTGAGCTCACCAAGGAAAACTTCGATCAGGTCGTAACCGACAGCGACTTCATTCTGATCGACTTCTGGGCTTCCTGGTGTGGTCCTTGCCGACAGTTCGCCCCTGTCTACGAAGGTGCTTCGGAGCGCCACACCGACCTGGTGTTCGCGAAGGTCGACACGGAGGCTCAGCAGGAGCTCGCCGCCGCTTTCGAGATCCGCTCCATCCCCACCCTGATGATCGTTCGTGACAATGTCGCGGTCTTCGCCCAGCCCGGCGCGCTGCCCGAGGCCGCACTCGAGGACGTGATCGGCCAGGCGCGCGCGCTGGACATGGACGAGGTCCGCAAGACGATCGAAGAGGCGAAGCCCGCCACTGCCGAGACGGAGCCCTCTGCCGAGGCCTGACAGGGTCCGGCTCAGCGCTCGAGGACCAGGGCGAGACCTTGGCCCACGCCGATGCAGAGGGCGGCGAGGCCGGTTCCGGAACCCGCGGCCGCGAGCTGATGGGCGACGGAGCCGGCCAGTCGCGCGCCAGAGGCGCCCAGCGGGTGGCCGATGGCGATGGCGCCGCCGCGCGGGTTGACCAGGGACGGGTCCAGCTCCGGCCATTCGGCGAGGCAGCCGAGCGACTGGGCGGCGAAGGCCTCGTTCAGCTCAAAGGTGGTCAGGTCGGCGAAGGACGCGCCGGCCTTGGCCAGCGCCCGGTGCACCGCCTCGACCGGGCCGAGGCCGAAGAGCTGCGGCTCGATACCGGTGACGGCGGACGTACGGATCCTGGCGAGCGGCTCGCGGCCGGTCGCGCGCAGCCCCTCCTCGTCGACGAGCAGCAGGGCGGCGGCCCCGTCGTTGAGCGGCGAGGAGTTGCCCGCCGTCACCGCGCCGTCCGCACAGAAGGACGGCTTCAGCCTGGCAAGTGCCTCCATGGACGTGGAGTCGCGGATGCACTCGTCGCGTGCCAGGTCCACTCCGTCGTACGGGACGACCTCACCGTCGTACAGCCCCTTGTCCCAGGCCTCGGCGGCCTTCTGGTGACTGGCGAGCGCGAAGGCGTCCTGCTGTTCGCGGGTGATGCCGTGCTTCCTGGCGACGAGTTCGGCGCTCTCGCCGAGCGGGATGGTCCACTCGGCGGGCATCCGCGGGTTGGTCATACGCCAGCCCAGAGTGGTCGAGTGCAGCTGCTGGTGCCCGGCCGGGAAGGCCCGCTCGGGCTTCTGCAGCACCCAGGGCGCGCGGGACATCGACTCGACGCCGCCCGCGATCGCGATCGACGCGTCGCCGAGCGCGATCGCGCGCGCGGCTTGAATGACGGCCTCCAGGCCCGAGCCGCACAGGCGGTTGACGGTGACACCGGGGACGGAGACGGGCAGCCCGGCGAGGAGGACCGCCATACGCGCGACGTCGCGGTTGTCCTCCCCCGCGCCGTTGGCGTCGCCGAAGACCACATCGTCGATACGGGCCGGGTCCAGCTCCGGGGCACGGTCCACCAGCGCCCTGACGACATGCGCCGCCAGATCGTCGGGACGTACGGAGGAGAGCGCGCCCCCGAACTTGCCGATCGGGGTGCGGACGGCGTCGACTATGTAGACGTCGCGGATGCTCATCGGATGTCTCCCAGTGCCCGGGCTGTTCGGCTATTGCCTGGTGAACGATGGTTCACACATGCCTCGCCCGAGTCTCTGCCGGGTGCTGTCCGCTGTCAACGGCCGGAGGAACCGCGGTCGACGGCCGGAGGAACCGCTTGTCAACGGCCGGAACAACCCGCCGGGACGCGGCCACCGGCAGTGGCGGGATGTCAGGTGTCCCGCGCGTCGAGAACTCTCGCCGAGAGCCCGTAGTCCAGCTCGAACCCGTCCACCAGCAGCGCCTCGACCGTGCGCGTCGCCGGATCGATGTCGGCCTCCAAGCCGTCGCCCGCGTAGCGCGGGTACCCGGAGGATCCGTACTCGCCCGTCGCGGCCACGACCGCCGAGCGGATGGCACTCCGGGCGAGCGATGCCACATCGTCGCCCTCGATGTGCTCGGGCACCAGCAGGATCTCGAAACGCTGCGGATCAGTACTCATGCAAGCGACGCTAGACACGCCCCGCCCGGCCCGCATGTCGTTCTTGGCGGACCGGACGACGTCCTCGCACGCGGGGTCAGCTGGACTCGCGGTGGACGGCCCGCGTCACCATCAGATCGTGCCGCTCCGGCTCGGCGCCGGGGTCGCGTACGACCCGGTCGACGAGTTCGGCCAGGCGCTGACCGGTGACCAGGTCGATCTGCACCGTGCTCAGACGCGGCCGCAACAGCCTGCCCAGCAGCAGATCGTCGGCGCCCACCACCGCGGTCTCCCGCGGGACCTCGATGCCCGCGTCCTGGAGGGCACGCATCAGGAGCATGGCGTACTCGTCGTTGTAGGCGTAGACCGCGTCGAGGCCCAGTTGCCGCCAGCGGGCGGCGAGAGCGCCGGCCGACGCCTCGTCGTACGCCAGGGACAGCGGCTCGATCCGGGCGCCGGTCCGCGTGGCGGCCTCGGTCGCACCCAGGAGCCGGGGTTGGGAGAAGAGCTTGCGGCCGGGTTCCTCCGGCATCACGACACCGATGTTGCGGCAGCCGCGGCCGATCAGATGCGTGGCCGCGCAGCCGCCGATCTCCCGCTGGTCCATGACGAGGGAGTGAGCGCCCTCGACGCGTTCGGGTCCCAGTGTGATGACGGCCTTGGCGCCGGAGCGTTTGAGGAGGTCGACGCCCTGCGAGGTGAGCGCGACCTCGCCGAGCGAGACGACCGCGACGGGCCTCAGTTCGGCCCAGGCGCGGGCGGCCTCGTCGCCCTCGAGACCGAGGCTGCCGTACTGGACGACGGTGTAGTCGAGACGGCGCAGCGCCCACTGCAGTTCGTTGAAGAAGCGGTTGTAGAGCGGGCTGACCGAGACATGGGCGGTGGGCAGCAGGACCATCCGGGTGTGCCCGGCGCGCAGGCTGCGGGCCGCGGCGTGCGGCACATAGCCCAGTTCCTCGGCGGCCTCGCGAACCCGCCGCCGGGTGGGCTCACTGATCCGGACGGCCGAGGTGTTGTTGAGTACGTACGAGACGGTGGCGCGCGAAACTCCGGCCAGCCGGGCGACATCGGCACTGGTGGGGACAGGGCGTTCTGCGGACTGCTTGGGTGTCTGGCTCATCGCCCTCGGCATCCTTCCAGACCAGTTCCGCACCGGATTTCGCGGATGGCCGGAAACGAGTGCCGCACCGCGTTTACACGAGTCATCACCACCTGTCGCACGGCTTGCCGCGTCACCTCCCTCCGGATACCGGGCCCCGCGCCGGGAGCCCGGTCCCCGGTTCGCCGGCCGCCGCCGGGTATCAGGGGGCCGACCGGGGCAAACACAGCCGACGGACACCACCGTGCGGCTGCGCACCGCCACTTGGGACGAGGAGGACCGCGTCACGAAGGGCTTCATGACCTCGCTCGACGGCCGGTCCGTGGTGCTCCCGCATGGGTAGGCTCCGCACCATGGACGACGAGTCGATGGTGGGGCTGCTCGGGCGGGTGACCGGCACGGTCGGACCCGGGCTCGTCGGTGAGGTCATCGTCCGTATCCGCGGCGGCGCCGAGCACTTCCTCGCCTATCCGGCCTCCGCGAAGGAACGCATAGAGACCGGCACGGTGGTGACGGTGGTGGAACATCTGCCTCCGCGCACCGTCTATGTGACGTCCGCGTACGGCAGTTGAGACCCGTCCCGATCAGGAGGACACTCCCCGGTCATCCGGTGCCGGACGGCACCGGGCGAAGGGGGCTGTGCCGATGGTCGTCGGCGTCGCGGCGGGACTCGTACTCGCTGCCATCATCATCCTGATCGGTCTGTTCAAGCTCATGTGGCGAGTCGCCGAGCCGAACGAAGCGCTGATCATTTCTGGCTCCACGCACCGGACCGAAGGTCTTGGCGAGGGCATGGGGTTCCGTATCGTCACCGGCCGCGGAACGCTCGTGCTGCCCGGCATCCAGGCGGTACGCAAGATGTCGCTGGACCTCAACGAGACCGAACTGTCCGTGGACTGCGTGACACATCAGGGAATTCCGCTGAAGGTACGCGGGGTGGTCATCTTCAAGGTCGGTGACGACTTCGTGTCCATCGCCAACGCCGGGCGCCGGTTCCTCGATCAGCAGAAGCTGATGGCGGAGCGCGTCCACAATGTCTTCGCGGGCCATCTGCGGTCCATCGTGGGCGGGTTGACGGTCGAGGACATGATCCGCGACCGGGAGAAGCTGACCGGTCAGACGCGGGCGGCGTGCGGCACCGAGATGGAGAAGCTGGGCCTGATCGTGGACTCGCTGCAGATCCACGAGATCGAGGACCCGACCGGTTACATCAAGAATCTCGCGGCACCGCACGCCGCCGCGGTGCAGCGGGACGCCCGCATCGCACAGGCGGAGGCGAACCGGCGGGCCACAGAGGCCGAGCAGCAGGCCGCGGCCCGGATGTCGGAGGCGACCAGGGACAGCGAGATCCTGCAGGCCGGCTATCAGGCGGAGCGTGACAAGGCGTCGGCGAAGGCGAAGCAGGCCGGCCCGCTCGCGGACGCGGCCGCGCGTCAGCAGGTCGTGGTCGAGATGACCCGGGTCGCCGAGCTGGAGGCGCACCGTCGCGAGCAGCAGCTCCAGGCGGATGTGCGCAAGCCCGCGGACGCCGCGGCGTACGAGAAGCGGACGCTGGCCGAGGGCGAGCGCGACGCCCGTATCTCCGCGGCGCAGGCGGCGGCGAAGGAGACCGAGCTGGCGAGCGCGGCGAAGGCCACGGCGACCCGGGTGACCGGTGAGGCGGAGGCCGCGGCGAACCAGGCGCGCGGGCTGGCGGTGGCCGCGGCGGTGAAGGCCAAAGGTCTGGCGGAGGCCGATGCCATCAAGGCACGTGCGGCCGCGCTCGCCGAGAACCAGGAAGCCGTCGTCGCGCAGCAACTGGCCGAGAAGTGGCCGGAGATCGTCGAGGCGGGCGCCGGAGCGTTCAGCAATGTGGATCACATGATCCTGCTGAACGGGGCCGACGGGATGTCGGACATGTTCGCGAAGGCACTCACCATGGGCGGTACGGGTCTGGGTCTGGCACGCCAGCTGCTGTCGGGCATGAACCACAACGGTGGCCAGAACGGTGGCCCGAGCGCTGTGAGCGGCGCGGTGAACGGCGTGGTGCCGCCCGCACCACGCACCGAGAAGATCCCGGTGACGGACGACCCGAAGAACTGAGTCCCGCCGGGTAACGGCACCCGCCCTGTGGATCGGACCGCACAGGTCCTACCGTGTGGCGGGTGACGATCTTCTCCGGCGCAGCGGGCGCCTCCGATGCATCCGACGCCTCTCACGGCCCCTCGGCCCTTCCCGGCAGCAGCGGCCCCGCCGCCACCGCCGAGGCCGATCCCACCGAGGTGGGCCCGGTCCGCACCTCGTACGCTCCGGATCGCGACGGCGATCCCGATCCCGGCGAAATCGTCTGGACCTGGGTGCCCTTCGAGGAGAACGACGGTCGCGGCAAGGACCGGCCGGTGCTCGTGGTGGCCCGTGAGGCGGCCGGCACGCTGCTGGCCGTACAGCTCTCCAGCAAGCGCCATGACCATGACCGCGAGTGGGTGGCGATCGGTGTCGGGCCGTGGGACCGCGCGGGACGCGAGTCCTGGGTCGATCTCGACCGGGTGCTGCGGGTGCACGAGGACGGTATGCGCCGTGAGGCGTGCGCGCTGGACCGGCCGCGTTTCGACGCCGTCGTACAGCGGCTGCGGGAGCGCTACGGCTGGAGCTGACCGGCGAAGGTGCGCCGGAAGGCCTCGAGTACCGGCCCGTCGGCCGTACGGTCCAGCACCGCGAAGACGACCTCATCGAAGTGCCCTGCGAACCGTCCGCTGCCGCTGAGCAGAGCACGGAAGGCGCCGGCGACCTCCGCGGGGTCGTTACGGAAGACCCCGCAGCCCCAGGCCCCCAGCACAAGGCGCCGGTAGCCGCCCGCCACGGCCGTCTCCAGGACCCGTTCGGCCCGCGCGGCCAGGGCCGCCGGGATGCGGTGCGCCCGGTCGGGGCTGCGGCTGGTGATCACTCCGGCGTTCGGCGCGGGCGAGGTCAGAAATCCCACGGTGTACGGCGCGTCCAGCAGCCGGCCGCGGTCGTCGCGGAAAACCGGGACGCCGGGCGAGTGGATCACCCGGTCGGTGTAGAACGGGTCGCGCTCGGCGCGGTGATGCTCGTAGAACTCCGGTGCGCGCAGCAGTGTGGCGTAGAGCGCGGAGGCGCGGCAGAGCGCCTCCTCCTGAGCCTGTGCGCCGTTGAGATAGCCGCCGCCCGGGTTGCGCGCGGAGGCGAAGTTCAGGACGGCGACCGGCGCCGGGTCCGCGGCCGTCAGCCGGCGGGCCGCTTCCGTGCTGCTCTCGGCCGTGACCTCGAAGGCTGTCGTACGGTCCGTGTCGGGCGTCACCCGAACGGCCTCGGGCCCGTACATCCTGGTGCCCGCCAGGGCGGCGGTCACCGCACGCCCGATCCGGATCTCGCGTCCGTCGGACCCGAGGTAGTTGCCCGTATCGACGATCGCCTCGGTCTGCTTCGCGATCCCCCGCAGTCGTGCACTCATGGGGGACATCGTCAGTGACCGGCGACAGACGCGGCAAGCGTATTTCCGACTGCCAAGGGCACTCTTGTGCGAAGCGGCGGCCGTGGCCTTAGGTTGGCAGAGTGCCTTCTACAGGAGGATCCGATCATGCAGCCACCTGATGCCGGCGACTACAGCCGGCCGATATCCGAGGATGAAGCGGAGGACCTGCTCCGATGTATTTGCTTCAAGAACGGCCCGCCTCGCACCGTGGGTGTGGAGGTGGAATGGCTCGTTCTTGACCTGTACCGACCCGAGCGCCCGGTCCCGGCCGACCGCCTGACAGCCGCCTTCGACCAGGTACGTTCCCTGACCCTCAACTCGGCTCTCACCTTCGAACCAGGCGGCCAGCTGGAGCTCAGCTCGCCACCCGCCGCCTCCCTGATGGAGTGCATCGACTCCACCGCCGCCGATCTGGACGCCGTACGCGCCGCGCTCCGCCCGGCAGGCCTCACTCTCACCGGACTCGGCCTCGATCCCTGGCACCCGCCGCGCCGGATCCTCCATGCACCTCGTTACGACGCCATGGAGGCGTTTCTCGACCGGACGGGTCCGGCCGGCCGCGCCATGATGTGCAGCTCCGCCTCCGTCCAGGTCTGCCTCGACGCGGGCCACGAGGAGCCGGGACCGCTCGGGCACGGCAGGCGCTGGCAGCTCGCGCATCTGCTGGGCGCGGTGCTGATGGCTGCCTTCGCCAACTCCCCCGCACGGGAGGGGCGCTACACCGGCTGGCGATCGACCCGGCAGGCCGTGTGGGCCGAGCTCGATGCCGCGCGGCCGGTGACACCGCCTCTGGACATGGAGCCGCGCTCCGCCTGGACCGCCCACGCTCTCGACGCGCCGGTGATGTGTGTCCGGGCCGCCGACAAGCCGTGGGAGCTGCCGGAGGGACTCTCCTTCCGGCAGTGGATGCGCTCAGGGGTGCCGCGTCCGCCGACCCGGGAGGACCTCGACTACCACCTGACCACGCTGTTTCCACCTGTGAGACCGCGCGGCCATCTCGAGCTGCGCATGATCGACGCCCAGTCGGGCGAGGACGGCTGGATGGTGCCGCTCGCTGTCACCACGGCCCTGTTCGACGACGCGGAGGCGGCGGAGACGGTCTATCGCGTCGTCAAACCGCTGGCGGAGACGGCGGGTCCGCTGCCCGCGCCGCGCAATCCGCTCTGGGTGGTTGCCGCCCGGGACGGACTGGCCGATCCCGAGCTGCACGCGGCCGCGGTGACCTGCTTCTCCGTCGCGCTGGAGGCACTCCCCCGGATAGGCGCGTCGGACGCCGTGCGGGAGGCGGTCGCCGCCTTCAATGAGCGCCATGTCCTGCGGGGCCGATGTCCCGCCGACGATCTGCGCTTCCCCTCCCTCGGGAAGGAACTCCGGACATGACCGAAGAACTCCGGCGGCGCGCGCTCGACGCGCTGACCGCCGCCAGAGCCCGGACGGCCACACTCACGTCGTGCGTCGACGACCATGAACTGACCGCCCAGCACTCTCCGTTGATGTCCCCCCTGGTCTGGGACCTGGCGCACATCGGCAACCAGGAGGAGCAGTGGCTGCTGCGTACGGTCGCCGGGCGTGAGGCACTGCGGCCCGAGATCGACTCCGTCTACGACGCCTTCGAACACCCGCGCGCACTGCGGCCCACGCTGCCGCTGCTGGCCCCGGCCGAGGCGCGTGCGTACGCCTCCGACGTACGCGGCAGGGTCCTGGACGTCCTCGACCGCACTCCGCTGGAAGGCGGGCGTCTCGTCGATGCCGGCTTCGCCTTCGGGATGATCGCGCAGCACGAACAGCAGCACGACGAGACCATGCTGATCACCCATCAGCTGAGGAAGGGGCCGGCCGCGCTCAGCGCGCCCGAGCCGCCCGCGGGCAGCGTCGAGGGGATGCCGTCCGAAGTCCTGGTCCCTGGCGGCCCGTTCGCCATGGGCACCTCCACCGAGCCCTGGGCGCTGGACAATGAGCGGCCCGCGCACCAGCGTCTCGTACCGGCGTTCTACATCGATACGGTGCCGGTGACCTGCGGCGCGTATCAGGCTTTCATCGACGACGGCGGCTATACCGACCACCGCTGGTGGGCGCCCGAGGGCTGGGACCAGATCCGGCAGCACGACATCGCCGCACCGCTGTTCTGGCGGCGTGAGGGCGGTCAGTGGCTGCGCCGCCGTTTCGGCGTGACGGAGCCGGTGCCGGCGGACGAGCCGGTACTGCATGTGAGCTGGTACGAAGCCGATGCGTACGCCCGCTGGGCGGGACGGCGGCTGCCCACGGAGGCCGAGTGGGAGAAGGCCGCGCGGCATGATCCGGACGCCGGCCGTTCGCGCCGCTTCCCGTGGGGCGACCAGGACCCCACGCCGTCTCACGCCAACCTCGGTCAGCGCCATCTGCGGCCGGCTCCCGTCGGCAGCTATCCGGACGGTGAATCACCGCTCGGCGTACGGCAGTTGATCGGCGATGTGTGGGAGTGGACGTCGAGCGACTTTCTCCCGTATCCGGGCTTCGCCGCCTTCCCGTACCGCGAGTACTCCGAGGTCTTCTTCGGGGGCGCGCACAAGGTACTGCGCGGCGGTTCGTTCGCCGTCGACGCGGTGGCCTGCCGTGGCACCTTCCGCAACTGGGATCTTCCGGTGCGCCGCCAGATCTTCTCCGGGTTCCGCACGGCGCGGGACGCGGCTCCGCAGGAAGGCGGCCTCGCCTGATGTGCCGGCATCTCGCCTTTCTCGGACCCGCGCTGCCCCTCGGGCAGTTGCTCGTCGAGCCCTTGCACGGGCTGTACCGGCAGTCCTGGGCGCCACGTCACCAGCGGCACGGCACGGTCAACGCCGACGGTTTCGGGGTCGGCTGGTACGCCGAGGACGATCCCGTTCCCGCCCGCTACCGGCGTTCCGGCCCGATCTGGGCCGATCTCTCCTTCGCCGACCTGGCCCGCGTGGTGCGCAGCGGGGCACTGCTCGCCGCCGTCCGCGACGCCACCGAGGCGGGCGCCGACGGCGAGGCGGCGGCCGCGCCGTACGCCGCCGGGCCGTGGCTGTTCAGTCATAACGGCGCGGTCCGCGGCTGGCCGGGCTCCCTGGAACCGCTCGCCCTGACACTGCCCGCGGGCGAGCTGCTCTCGCTCGAGGCCCGCTGCGACTCCGCGCTGGTGTGGGCGCTGGTGCTGCACCGGCTGCGCGACGGCGACGAACTCGGCCAGGCGCTGGCCGACACCGTCCGGGAGGTCGCCGCGGCCGCTCCGGGTTCCCGGCTCAATCTGCTCCTCACGGACGGCGAGACGATCGTGGCGACCGCATGGGGCGACACGCTCTGGTATCTGGCCGAGCCGGGCCGCCGCACGGTCGTGGCCTCGGAGCCGTACGACGACGATCCGCACTGGCGCGAGGTTCCCGACCACAGCCTGCTGGCCGCGACCCGCTCCGATGTCCTGCTGACCCCGCTCAAGGAGCCGACCGCGTGAGCCCGTTCCTGCTGACCCGAACCCTGCCCGAGGACGCGACGGACGCCGCCCTGCGCGCGGATGTGCTGCACGGCCTGACCCGTACGCCCAAGACTCTGCCGCCGAAGTGGTTCTACGACGCCCGCGGCAGCGAGCTGTTCGAGGAGATCACCCGGCTGCCCGAGTACTACCCGACGCGAGCCGAGCGGGAGATCCTGGCCGCCCGCGCATCCGAGATCGCCGCGGTGAGCGGGGCACGCACGCTGGTGGAGCTGGGCTCCGGCTCCTCGGAGAAGACCCGGCATCTGCTGGACGAGCTTCACACTCTGCACAGCTATGTGCCGGTCGATGTGAGCGAGAGCGCCCTGACGGGCGCGGCTCAGTCGCTGCTCGCCGAGCGGCCCGGGCTGAACGTCCATGCCCTGATCGCCGACTTCACGCGCGGCCTCGCGCTGCCCGGCACCCCGGGGCCGCGGCTCGTCGCCTTCCTGGGCGGCACGATCGGCAATCTGCTGCCCGACGAGCGCGCCGTGTTCCTGCGCTCCGTGCGGTCACTTCTCGCACCCGGCGACACCCTGCTGCTCGGCACTGATCTGGTGAAGGACGAGGAAGTCCTGGTCAGGGCGTACGACGACGCGTCCGGGGTGACGGCCGCGTTCAACAAGAACGTGCTGTCCGTCATCGCCCGGGAGCTGGGCGCGGATGTCGACCCCGCCGACTTCGACCATGTGGCGGTGTGGGACCGCGAACAGGAGTGGATCGAGATGCGGCTGCGGGCCCGCTCCGCGCTGACCGTGAAGATCCCCGAGCTGGATCTGGCGGTCTCCTTCGCAGCGGGCGAGGAGATGCGTACGGAGGTGTCGGCGAAGTTCCGTCAGGAGGGTGTACGCACCGAACTGGCCGAAGCCGGGATGGAATTGACGCACTGGTGGACGGATACGGAAGGCAGGTTCGCGCTCTCTCTCGCGACGGCGCGCTGAGCCGCGCGGGCCAGTGAGCGGCGGTCGGGGCAGCTCCCCGCGGGGATGACCGGCAGCAGCCGGATCTCCGCGGTGAGTCCGCCGGCCGCCGCGACCCGCCACAGGGAGGCGGCCAGCGGGTCGTCGCCGACGAACGCGGCCGCTCCGGTGGGCAGATAGGTGATGCGTACGGGCTGGACTGCGGCGCCCGCGTCCAGCGCGGCCTGGAAGACGGCGGGCCGGAATCTGCCCTGACCGCGTCCGCACCAGGTGGACCCTTCGGGGAAGGCTATGACGCGTGCCCCGCCGCCGAGCGCAGACGCCATCTCGCGGACGGTGGCGGGCAGGGCACGGAGCCGGTCGCGCTCCAGGAAGAGAGTGCCTCCCCGGGCGGCGAGAGGCCCGAGGACGGGCCAGCGCCGCACCTCGGTCTTGGCCAGCATCCGTCCGGGCAGGGCCGCCGCGATCAGCGGTATGTCCAGCCAGGAGATGTGGTTGGCAACGACCAGAGAGGCCCGGGGGCCGTGCGGCCTGCCGACGATCCTGACGCGCACGCCGAAGGCGCGCAGCACCGCACGCGCCCAGCTCCGGGTCATGACGTCCCGGACCCGGGCGCCGAACAGCGCGCCGAGCAGCGCGGCCAACGGCGCGAGCAGCAGACCCGCCACGACGGCCAGCGTCCCGGCCAGCAGCCGGGCAGCCGCCCTGAGCGCCCCGGCCGCCGGGCCGTGGTGTGTCGCGCAGCCCCGCGGGGTGCAGGGCGCGGTGGGCAGCCAGACGCTCATCGCACCGGGGCGAGGGAGAGGAAGTGCCGCAGGTATCGGGGGTTGGTGCGGCGCAGTGAGAGCAGGACGTAAAGGTCCGCGACACCGAAGTCGGGGTCGTGGGCGGGCGCTCCGCAGACCCAGGCGCCCAGTCGCAGATAGCCGCGGAGCAGGGCGGGCAGCTCGGTGCGCCCGGCGGGCCGCTCGACGGAGTCGGGGTTCCAGAGCTTGTGGGGCGTGACCCAGTACTCCTCCGGGGCGAGGTTCTTGGCCTTCACGGTGTCCCAGGTGGCGGCCGCGAGGGTGCCGCCGTCGGCGAGCGGGATCGAGCAGCAGCCGGCCAGCCAGTTGTGTCCGGTGCGGACCATGTAGCGGGCGAGTCCGGCCCAGATGAGCGCGATGACGGCGCCGTTGCGGTGCAGGGGGTGGACGCAGGAGCGGCCGACCTCGACGAGGTCGTCGCGGATCGGGGAGAGCCTGGCGAGGTCGAACTCGCCCTCGGAATAGAGGCGTCCGGCGACCCGGGCGCGGTCGGGCGGCAGCAGCCGGTAGGTGCCGACGACCTCACCGGTGTCCGCCTCACGGACCAGGAGGTGGTCGCAGTACGCGTCGAAGGCGTCGATGTCCAGGCCCGGCTCCGGGCCGTCGAGCCTGGCTCCCATTTCCCCGGCGAAGACCTGGTGACGCAGCCGCTGTGCGGCCCGTACGTCCTCCTGGTCGCGGGCGAGGGAGACGACATAACGGGGCTGGTCGGTTTCCTGGCCGGGAACGGGGAGGGGCGAAGGCAGGGACGCGGAGAGCTGTGCGTGGAGAGGGGCGGGGACGACGGCTGGCGATGCGGTCATGGCGGCCTCCTGTGCCGGACGGTGAGGGACGGACCGCGGGTGCGGCGGCCCGGCTCCTTACTTCTTCCGTGGCCGGCTGGATTCGACATGACCGCTCGGCGGAGAGGGGATGTGCGACGGCTGAATGCCGGGGAATGCGGTGCCACCGAGCATGCACAGACGGTAGGGACGGCGGCCGGCTCAGTGGGGCGCGAGCGCGGCGGTGATGCGCTCGGACGCGGCTCGCGCCGCCCGTCCGGGCTCCTTGCCCTGGAGTACCGCCGTCATGTACGGCTTGATCGGGTTGTCGGCCTCGACGCTCGCCCACTGCGGGGAATTGGGTGTGGCCCTGCCGTGTGCGGCTCCCGCGGCCATCGCCGAGGTGCTCTCCTCACCTGTGAGGACAGCCGCGAGGGTGGTCTTGTTGGGCACGTAGTGCATCGTCCTGGCGAGGTCCGTCTGCCACTTCGCGCCCGCCAGCGCCTTGACGACGTCGACCGCGGCCGACCGCTCGCGGGCGTTCTCCGGGATGATCAGATCGGAGCCGCCGGTGAAGACGGCGCCCGGCCGGCCGGCCGTCTTACCCGGCACGGGGAAGAAGCCCAGCTTGCCTTTGAGCCGGGGATTGCGCTTCTCGATGACGGTGGCGGCGCTCGGCACCGCGATCATCTGGGCGACGTCACCCTTGGCAAAGACGTCGGCCTGCGGGGGTGTCTCCTCGTCCGCGTCCTTGGGTCCTTCGCCGTACGACTGCAGCTTCTTGTAGAACGCCATCCCTCTCAGCGCCGCGGGAGTGTCCAGGGCGCCCTGCCAATCGCCTCTCTCGACGGCCAGTTCCCCGCCCTCGTCCCAGATGAAGCCGGCCAGGCTGTACCAGTCCTGGCCGGAGAGGTAGATGCCCTGGACGCCGCCACGGTTGAGTTTCCCGGAGTCCTCGAGCCACTGGGAACGGGTCGTGGGCGGCTGTTTGATCCCGGCGCCGGCGAAGAGGTCCTTGTTGTAGATGACGACGCGGTTGGCCGCGTACCAAGGGATGCCGTACTGCGAGCCGTTGATGCTGCCCGGCTCCGCGAGGCCGGGCAGCCAGTCGTCGCTGCCGAGGTCTCGGACCGATTCGAGCGTGAGGTCCCACAGTGCGTCGCTCTCCGCGTACTGTGCGACCTGGGTGTTGCCGACCTCGATGATGTCCGGCGCCTTCTTGCTCTCCAGCGCGGCGGTGACCTTCTTGCCGATGCCGGTCCACTCCTGGAAGGTGAACTCCAGCTTCACGGAAGGGTTTTCCTGCTTGTAGGCGCTGGTGAAGCGTTTGAGGAAGTCGTCGGTGACGCTGTCCTTCATCAGCCAGATCCTGACCGTGCGGGTCTCGGATCCGCCACCCGGGAGGAGCCCGCAGCCGCCGACTGCGGCGGCGGAGACGAGCGCGACGGACACGGCGAGTGAGCGGTTCTTCACGAGGGCCACCTTCTGTGTGAGAGCACGGGAGCGTGAACCCGACATGGGGGGAAGCGCGCTCCGCGCTTGCACGGGTGTGGCTGGAGTTTGGTATGTACCAAAGAGCCGGTCAAGACCGGGAAAATGTGACCGGGTTACTTCGGCGGACGGATGCCCGCCCGGAGTGCGCCCCTCCGGGCATGGTCACCGGCCGCCCGGCACGGTGTCCTCGACGGCCGTCCGGCCGCCCGGTTGGGCGGCAATCCGGGCGGTGACCCGAGCCGGAGTCAGCACCTCGTCCTGCGCACGCAGTCCCTCGCGGCCACCGCGCCACGCGCCCTGGCTACGAGGCGCCGGCAGAAGGCACCCGAGGCTGTTCGGCCCAGTTGGTCTTCCCGCTGCCGGTGTGACGGGTGCCCCACCGCTCGGAGAGCCGACCGACCAGGAGCAGCCCGCGGCCGCCCTCGTCCAGCTCCTGAGCGCGACGCGGATGCGGGGAGGTGCTGCTCGCGTCGGAGACCTCACAGATCAGGGCGCCGTCGTGGATCAGCCGCAGCTCGATCGGGGCGCTGGCGTGGCGGATGGCGTTGGTGACCAGCTCGCTGACGATCAGCTCGGTGGTGGGCACGGCCTCGCGCAGCCCCCACCGCGTGAGCTGCGCGGCCGCCCGTCGACGGGTGTCGGCAACCGCGGCCGGGTCCGGCGGCACCTGCCAGGACGCCACGTGGGAGGCGTCCAGAGCATGGGTGCGTGCCACCAGCAGTGCCACGTCGTCGTGCGGTTTCTCCGGCAGGAGAGCCCTGAGGACCGTGTCGCAGACGACTTCGAGCGACTGAGCGGGATGGACCAGGGCCTGACGCAGTGTCGTGAGCCCAATGCCGATGTCGCGCTCCCGGGCTTCGACCAGTCCGTCTGTGCACAGGACGAGCAGGCTGCCTTCGGGCAGGGGAAGTCTGCGGCCTCGAAAGGCACGCCCTTCACCGCAGCCTCAGCGCCGGACGATCTTTGCAGGCCGAAACCGCTTCTAAAGATTTCAATAGATAATTCGGCAACATTTGTCAAGTGGGGGAAGCGGGTGTGCGCGGCATTGCGCTCCGGAGGCGGCTACGTCTCCCCTGCACCGCGCCACCAGGCACGCCTCATGGACGCTTCCAGTGGACGGCTGTGCCGATGCGCCTACCGATGTTGATCACGAGAGGCATCGCGAGACGCCTCCCCGTGGGACCGTGCGGGTGATGGCCGCCGCGCCGCGGCACGCCACCCGGAGGGCGGCTGGGCTCGACCGGTTCAATGGCTCGCAGCATCGACCTGGTCTTTTTGCGCCGGGCACCGGACATCTTGTGGCGCGGCGAAGCGACCGGTCCCGGTGAGCCACGCCAGTCCCGGTCGCGCACCAGTACGAGCGGGAGAACATCGGCAGCCCAGTAGAGGTGGTGTCCGGCAGTGGACCAGCGGGTGACGGTGCTCAGCGAGAGCCGGGACGATCCGTTCGCGCTGCACCTCGCCGCCTCGGCGGTGCTCGACGACCGGGGAACCGTGGTCGGCTGGAGCCGGCCGGCCCAGGACCTGCTCGGCTACCCGGAGGCAGCTGTGCTCGGCCGTCCGGTGCTCGAAGTCCTGATCGATCCCCGCGGCCTGCGTGCCGCCAAGAACGCCGCGGCGACGTGCAGGAGAGCGGGAGGCTGGTTCGGCGTCCTGGCGGTGCGGCACCGCAGCGGGCGGCTCGTGGAGATGGCGTTCAGGGCACGTGCCCTCCTGCGCGATGGCGATGTCCGCGAGTGGTTCCTTGTCGGGGCGCCGGCGGCGGAGGTACTCGAGTGGCAGAGGGATCGCGCGGTTCTCGACGGGCTGTTCCGCCGGTGCCCGATCGGCCTTGTCGTCCACAGTCCCGAGATGACGATTCTCCGGGTCAACCGGGCCGTCGAACGGTTCACCGGAGTTCCGGCCGTCTCATTCCGGGGAATGCGTACCGGCGCGTTGCTGGTCGCCGATGACGCCCGGAAGGCCGTGGACCGGGTGCGCCAGGTGATGCAGACCGGAAGATCACTGGTCTCCACCGAGCAGTACACCCGCCTCGAGCGGGATCCGGCACGAGAGCGGGCCGCGTCCGTCTCGGCCTTCCGGCTGGAGGATCCGTCCGGCCGGGTCCTCGGGGTGGCCGAGACCGTCGAGGACATCACCGAACGCCATCGGGCCCGACTCCGGCTGGCACTCATCGCCCAAGCCGGCACACGCATCGGAACCACACTCGATGTGGAGACGACGGCCTCGGAGCTCGCCGATGTGGTGGTCCCTCACCTCGCCGACCACGTATCTGTGGACCTGTCGCAACCGGTGACGCGCGGTGAGGCGTCGGCGCAGGGCCTGACGGAGCCCGTCGTACGGGTGGCGGTCCGCAGCATCCTGGACCAGCAGCCCGGACTGCCGCAGCCGGGAGGGGAGCCCCTCGAGTTCGCACCGGACACCCCACAAGCCAGGTGCCTGGCCGACGGGCGGGCCGTCCTGGAATCCGTTCTTCCGCCTGACTTGTTCTCCATGGAACCGCGCCAGGGCGAGTACCCTCCCGACCTGGGTGTCCATTCCCTGATCGTGGTGCCCCTGGGTTCACGGGGCCTGGTGCTGGGCGCGATGAGCCTGTGGCGCTCCCGGCGCCCCGAGCCGTTCGAAGCGGACGACCTCACACTTGCCCAGGAGATCGCCTCGCGCGCCGCCGTCTGTATCGACAATGCCCAGCGCTACACCCAGCAGCAACAGACCGCGCTCACCCTGCAACGCAGCCTGCTGCCGAGGGCGGTTCCGCACCAGGCGGCCATCGAGGTGGCTCCTCGCTATTTCCCGGCCCGGGCGGCCTCGGGGCTGGGCGGCGACTGGTTCGATGTCATCCCCCTGTCCGGGGCCAGGGTCGCGCTCGTTGTCGGCGATGTGGTGGGCCACGGCCTCCACGCCTCAGCCACCATGGGCCGGTTACGTACCGCCGTGCACACCCTTGCCAGCCTCGACCTGGAACCGGAGGAGGTTCTCTCCCACTTGGACGACCTGGTCAACCTGCTGGCCGCCGAACAAGAAGCCGTCGGTGAACAGCCCGTGGGCGAGCAGGTCATCGGCGCCACCTGCCTGTATGCCCTCTACGACCCCGTCTCCCGGCTGTGCTCCGTGGCCCGCGCCGGCCACCCACCTCCGGTGGTGACCACCCCGGACGGACAGGTGAGCCTGCTCGAGCTGCCCGCCGGCCCACCGCTCGGCCTGGGCGGCCTGCCGTTCGAGGCCCGGGACATCGAACTGGCCGAGGGAAGCCTGCTCACCCTCTACACCAACGGACTCATCGGTGAACGCCACATCGACTTCGACATGGGTCTGACACGGCTCTGCGAGGCGCTCAACCGCCCCGCCGACCCCCTGGAACGGACGTGTCAGGCAGTGGTCGACTCCCTCGTACTCGCTCACCCCGCCGACGACATCGCCCTGCTCATCGCCCGCACCCGCGTGCTCCCCCCGCAGAACGTCGCCTCCTGGGGACTTCCGCTGGACCCGACCTCCGCCGCGCGGGCCAGGGCACTGACGACAGCTCAGCTGACCGAATGGGGCCTGGAGCACCTGGCCTTCACCACCGAACTCATCGCCAGCGAGCTGGTCACCAATGCCTACCGGTACGCCGGCGGTCCGGTGACCCTGCGGCTCATCCGTGAACGATCCCTGATCTGTGAGGTCAGCGACACCAGCCACACGTCGCCGCATCTGCGCCGGGCACGCACCACTGACGAGGGCGGGCGTGGCCTGTTCCTGGTGGCCCAGATGACCGAGCGCTGGGGCACGCGCTATACCCGCGAGGGGAAGACCGTCTGGACCGAACAGCCGCTGCCGGGCCAGTAGATCGTCCGGCACGGGGAAGACGCACCGACGACGGCGACACGGTGACGGGGGTGGCGTCAGGTGGACGACACGGGACGGAGCGGAGGTGCCCTGATCAGGCTCCCGGCCCGGCCGCGGACGCCCCTCTCCGCTCCCGACGCCTCGCGCGGCGTCTCCTGGTGGGGCACCGTTGAGTGAACGTATCGAGAGGAGTGCGGCACCCATGTCGAATCACACCTACCGGGTCACCGAGATCGTCGGCACCTCACCGGAGGGCGTCGACCAGGCCATCCACAACGGCATCACCCGTGCGGCCCAGACCCTGCGGGGACTGGACTGGTTCGAGGTGACCCAGGTCCGCGGCCAGATCGTCGACGGGCAGATCCAGCACTACCAGGTCGGCCTCAAGGTGGGCTTCCGCCTCGAGGACGGCGAGTGACCGGCTGACAGGAGGGCGGTCCGCCGGCCGTCGGGATCAGGGCGGGTCAGGTACGGCCCTCGCGCTCCTGCGCGTCCTTCAGCGCCTCGGTCGTACCGGTCGCCCAACGGGCCCGTACGACCGGGAAGCCGGCCCGTTCGGCTTCGTCGCACACCAGCTCGTCGTCGTCCACCAGCATCCGGATCTCCCGGTCCCGGCCCAGCCGCCGCAGGATCTCCAGCTTGGTGGTGCGGGCCGGCCGGCGGTCGTCGTTGCGCCGCATGAACACCCTCCCCTCCGGCAGCCCCTGCGCCGCCAGCCAGTCGAGGGTGTCCCTGCGGCACCGTTCCGGCCTGCCAGTGAGGTACCTGACCTCGCACTCCTCGGCGGCCTGCAGACACAGCTCGACGCCCTTCGTCAGCGGCGGGTCGTCGGGGGCTGCCCTGAAGAAGGCGTCCCAGTCCCGCGGCCTGCGCTCCAGGAAGTGCTGGCGGTGCCCGGAGTCGGCGAGCGTCCCGTCCAGATCGAATACGGCCAGTGGCCTGCTGCTTCGCGTCACGGCCCCCAGCGTAGGCAACGCCGGGGAATCCTTGCGTGGCGAGGGCGTTGTAACCAGGTGTGAGCTCAGTGATCGCGTCCGTCCGCCTCTCCGTACTCGACCGTTCCCGCACCCGCGAGGGGCACGACGGGCCCGAGGCCCTGCGCGACACCGTCCGGCTCGCCCAGGAGCTGGAGACGCTCGGCTATCACCGCTTCTGGGTCTCCGAGCACCACAGCGTGCCGGGCGTGGCGGGCTCCGCGCCGACCGTCCTGGCCTCGGCCGTCGCCGCCGCGACCGCCACGATCCGCGTCGGCACGGGCGGCGTGATGCTCCCCAACCATCAACCGCTGGTCGTCGCCGAGCAGTTCGGGGTGCTGGAGTCGCTCTTCCCGGGGCGGATCGACATGGGTGTGGGCCGCTCGGTCGGCTTCACGGACGGGATACGCCGGGCGCTGGGCCGCGACAAGAAGGACGCGGAGGACTTCGCCGGGCAGCTGGAGGAGCTGCTCGGCTGGTTCACGGGCGAACGGACGGCACATCCGCAGGTGCACGCCCGTCCGGCGGAGGGCCTGCGCGTCCCGCCGTACCTCCTGGCCACCGGCGGAGGGGCGGGGATTGCGGCCGGGGCCGGGCTGCCGCTGGTCATCGGCGACATCCGGGGCCGAGACCGGATGCTGGCCGCCATCGACCGCTATCGGCAGGACTTCCGTCCTTCCGTCTGGTCCGAGCGGCCCTATGTCGTCATCGCGGGCACGGTCGCGGTCGCCGCCACGGAGGATGCGGCCCGCAGGCTGCTGATGCCGGAGGCATGGTCGCTGGCGTATTCCCGTACGCACGGCGAATTCCCGCCGCTCGCCCCGCCGGACCGGATCGAGGAGCTGGCGATGACGGCGAAGCAGCGCGAGTTCTACGAGGCAGGGCTCACCGGCCATATTGCGGGGACCGAGCAGCAGGTCACGGACGCGCTGGAGGCGGTGGTGAAGGACAGCGCCGCCGATGAGGTGCTGGTCACGACGAGTACGTACGACCGCGGGGCTCTGCTGGACTCGTTCCGGCGCCTCGCCCGGATCGCGGGGCTGACCAGTGCGGACGCCGGGAATGAACCATCGTGCGCAGGCGTCACGACGGGCCGGCGACCGAGCTGAGCCCCGCCGCTGCCGAGGGGTGATGCGGCCTCGAGCCGGGCGGCGACGAAGAGTGGTCGCATCGCCGCCGGCAGGCCGGGCGACGGACGGCACGGCCCGCAGCCGTACCGCCGCCCGCCTCGTGCGGTCCCTTCGCTAGGCCACTGTGTCGAATGTGTAGTGGGGGGTGTGGTCGAGCATGTCGGCGGGCGTCACGTCGTTCCACGGGCGCATCGTGTCGTGAAGGTCCACGACATTGGCCGTCCCGGCGGCCGGCAGATAGGCGGAACCCGGGTGGCGGGCCTGCCAGTCGGCCCAGAGCTTGTCGATGAAGGCATGGTGCAGCCAGAACACCGGGTCGTTCGGGGAGACCCCTGTGGCCATCTGGCCGCCGACCCACACATGCACCCGGTTGTGCAGGTTGACGCCGCGCCAGCCTTCCAGGTGGTTGCGGAAGCTGTCCGACGCGCTGTTCCACGGCGGTGCGTCATAGGTGGCCATGGCGAGCACGGAGTCGACCTCGGCCCGGGTCGGCAGCTGCTGCCGCCCGCCCGCGCCGAGGTCCCGGCGCAGATAGCCGCGCCCGTCGACGCGTACAGTCACCGGCCACTTGCCGGACACGGAGGCGAACGGGCCTTCCATCACCTGGCCGTCTCTGCTGCGGCCGGTGCCGCCGAGGAAGTCGGCCGCCCAGAGGGAGGAGCCCGCGGTGCGGTCCGCCGTCCAGTCCCAGTACGGGAGCGCCACGGACGGGTCCACGGCCTGGAGTTGCTGCTCGAACTGTATGAGGAACCTGCGGTGCCACGGCAGGAAGGACGGCGAGCGGTGTCCGACCCGGTCGCCGTTGTCGGTGTCGCTCATGATGAAGGCGTTGTGGGTGGTGACGAAGGTGTCGTACCGCCCATTGCGCTTGAGCTCGAGCAGCGCGTCGACGAAGCGGCGCTTCTCGGTGGCGGTGAGCTGGGCCTGGTTCTTGCGTACGGTCATGGTGGTGCTCCCGGATCAGGCGAGGACGAGGGGGACGAGCTCGGCGCCCTGGAGTTCCACCACGGCGGCGCGGGCCACCGCGCGGGGCGTGGCGAACGTCTCGTAGTGGTTGACGACGCTGATCCACGTGCCATCGGCGTTGCGCATCACATGCAGCTCATCGCCGTCTATGCGCACCGCGTAGCCGCCGTGTTCTCCGTTTCCGTGGTGGCCACCGCCGTGGTGGCCACCGCCGTGCGAGGGCGCGCCCTGTATACGGCGTCCCTGGTAGACCTCGTCGAACGGCGCGGGGTCGGAGGCATTCGGGGCGGCCGCCGCCGGCTGCGCCGATGCTGCGGTCGCGAGATCCGCGACGGCGAGTCCGGCGAGTGCGCTCGCGGCGGCGCCCAGGGCGCGTCGGCGGGTGAGTTCAGGCATGGCAAACCCCCAGAGATGGCAGTGCTTCGGTAGGTGACGGACGTGGTCGGCGCCCGTTACCCGGCCATACCTACCGGCTCACCCGAACACCGCGGAAATCTCCGGGTACTGGTTGGCTGCTATGCGGACATGTCGCGATAGACAGTGCAGAGTTGAACAGAGTTGATCTTGCTGTCCTCGCGCTCGATCGGTCCTCAGGACACAAATCCTGCGGCCAATATGACAGTTTCATGAAATATTTGTTGACCGGGGCGGGGAAGCGTGGGCGGCCTCACACGGGAAAGCTGTCCTGAATCTCCCGTCCCGGGTGCAACACCGGCTTCAGCGACGGACTTTCCGGCTCGCCCGCAGCCACTCCTTGTTCATCGCCGCGATCGACGGCAGCGGGATCCCCTTCGGGCACGCCGTAGCGCATTCGCCGGTCAGCGTGCAGCCGCCGAAGCCCTCCTCGTCCATCGTCGCGACCATGTCGAGCACCCGGGTCTCGCGCTCGGGCGCGCCCTGCGGCAGCACACTGAGGTGGTTGATCTTCGCCGAGGTGAAGAGCATCGCCGAGCCGTTGGGACAGGCGGCGACGCAGGCGCCGCAGCCGATGCACTCCGCGTGCTCGAAGGCGAAGTCGGCATCCGGTTTCGGAACCGGCGTGGCGTGGGCCTCGGGCGCGGAGCCGGTCGGGGCGCTGATGTAACCGCCGGCCTGGATGATCCGGTCGAAGGCCGAGCGGTCCACGACCAGGTCCTTCACCACCGGGAAGGCGGAGGCCCGCCATGGCTCGACGTCGATGGTGTCGCCGTCCTTGAAGGACCGCATATGGAGCTGGCACGTGGTCGTGCGCTCCGGACCGTGGGCGTCGCCGTTGATGACCAGGCTGCAGGCGCCACAGATGCCCTCACGGCAGTCGTGGTCGAAGGCGACCGGCTCGTCGCCCTTGAGGATGAGCTCCTCGTTGAGGGTGTCGAGCATCTCGAGGAACGACATGTCCTGTGAGATGCCGTCGACCTCGTACGTGACCATGGCGCCGGTGGCGTCGGCGTTCTGCTGGCGCCAGACGCGCAGGGTGAGCTTCATGCGTAGCTCCGCTGAGTGGGGTGGACGTACTCGAAGACGAGGTCTTCCTTGTGCAGGACGGGTGGCTCGCCGGCCCCGCCGCCTCCCGGGGCCCGCCCCCCGGCTCCCCCGTATTCCCAGGCGGCCACGTAGCCGAACTTCTCGTCCCTGCGGGCGGCTTCGCCGTCCGGGGTCTGGGACTCCTCGCGAAAGTGGCCGCCGCAGGACTCGGCGCGGTGCAGTGCGTCGAGGCACATCAGCTCGGCGAGCTCCAGATAGTCGACGATGCGGTTGGCCTTCTCCAGCGACTGGTTGAACTCCTCACCGCTGCCCGGCACCTTGATGCGGCGCCAGAACTCCTCGCGGATCTGCGGAATCCGCTCGAGCGCCTTGCGCAGCCCCTGGTCGGTCCGGGCCATTCCGCAGAACTCCCACATGACTTCGCCGAGTTTGCGGTGGAAGGAGTCGGGCGTGCGGTCGCCGTCCACGGCCAGCAGGAGGTTCAGCCGGTCCTCGGTCTCGGCGAGCACCTCCGCCACGGCCGGGTGCGAGGCGTCGACAGTCTCCGGGTGCGGATTGCGGGCGAGATAGTCGTTGATCGTGGACGGCAGGACGAAGTACCCGTCGGCGAGGCCCTGCATCAGCGCGGACGCGCCCAGCCGGTTCGCGCCGTGGTCGGAGAAGTTGGCCTCGCCGACTGCGAAGAGCCCCGGGACGGTGGTCTGCAGGTCGTAGTCGACCCACAGGCCGCCCATCGTGTAGTGCACCGCCGGGTAGATCCGCATGGGAACCTCGTACGGATTCTCGGCAGTGATCCGCTCGTACATGTCGAAGAGGTTTCCGTACTTCTCCGCGACCCCGTCCCGGCCCATCCGCCGGATGGCGTCGGCGAAGTCCAGGTAGACGCCCTGGCCGCCGGGGCCGACGCCGCGGCCCTCGTCGCAGACGTTCTTCGCGGCGCGCGATGCGATGTCGCGAGGGACGAGGTTGCCGAAGGAGGGGTAGATCCGCTCCAGGTAGTAGTCGCGCTCGTCCTCCGGGATCTCGTTCGGCGGCCGCTCGTCGCCGTGCGCCCGGGGGACCCAGATACGGCCGTCGTTGCGCAGCGACTCGCTCATCAGGGTCAGCTTGGACTGGTGGTCGCCGGTACGCGGGATGCAGGTGGGGTGGATCTGGGTGAAGCAGGGGTTGGCGAAGTACGCGCCGCGCCGATGGGCCCGCCAGATCGCGGTGGCATTGGAGTTCATGGCGTTCGTCGACAGATAGAAGACATTGCCGTAACCGCCGGAGGCGAGCACCACCGCGTCCGCGAAGTGGCTGGAGACCTCGCCGGTGATCAGATCGCGTGCGACGATGCCGCGGGCCCGTCCGCCGACGACGATCAGATCGAGCATCTCGGTCCTGGCGTGCATCTCCACGGTGCCGGCGGCGATCTGCCGGGAGAGGGCCTGGTAGGCGCCGAGCAGCAGTTGCTGCCCGGTCTGGCCGCGGGCGTAGAAGGTGCGGGAGACCTGGACACCGCCGAAGGACCGGGTGTCGAGGAGGCCGCCGTACTCGCGGGCGAACGGCACACCCTGCGCCACGCACTGGTCGATGATCTCCACCGAGATCTGGGCCAGCCGGTGGACGTTGGACTCGCGGGCGCGGAAGTCGCCGCCCTTGACGGTGTCGTAGAAGAGGCGGTGGATCGAGTCGCCGTCGTTGCGGTAGTTCTTGGCGGCGTTGATTCCGCCCTGGGCGGCGATGGAGTGCGCCCGTCGCGGTGAGTCCTGATAGCAGAACTGGACGACGTGGTAGCCCTGTTCGGCGAGGGTCGCGCCGGCGGCGCCGCCGGCGAGGCCGGTGCCGACGACGATGACGGTGTGCTTGCGGCGGTTGGCCGGGTTGACCAGTCTGGCCTCGAAGCGCCGCCGGTCCCAGCGCTCTGCCACGGGTCCTTCGGGGGCCTTGGTGTCGGCGACAGGAGCGCTTGTCGTGTAGTTCAGGTAGTTCATGTCAGCTCACCACTCCGGTCATGACGGCGACGGGTACAGAGATGAAGCCCGCGGTCAGCACCAGCGCGAGGACACCTGCGACAGCCTTCAGCACCCGGTCGCGGGCGGCGTTGCCCACGCCGAGGGTCTGGGCGGCGCTCCAGAAGCCGTGCCGGATGTGCAGTCCGACGGCGAGCATCGCGACGATGTAGATGACGTTGCCGTACCAGGTGGAGAAGGTCGCGACGACGTTCTCGTACGGATGGCCCGGCTGCGCGTTCTCGTTGACCGTGAGCGTCGTCAGATCCAGCAGATGCCAGACGATGAACAGCGCGACGATGACGCCGCCCCAGCGCATGGTGCGGGTGGCGTAGCCGGCCCGGCGCCGCTTGTGCGCGTACGGCACGGGCCTGGCCTTCAGATCCCGCTTGCTGAGCTGGTACGCCGATATGCCATGGCCCACGACGGCCGCGAGCAGCACCAGGCGGACGATCCAGAGCGCCCAGGAGTAGTGCAGGACGGGCTCGCCCATGGTGCGCAGCCAGTGGCCGTAGGCGTTGAACTCCCCCGCCCCGAAGAAGACTTTGAGGTTGCCCATCACATGCGCGACCAGATAGCCGAGCATGATCAGGCCACTGACGGCCATGACCGTCTTCTTGCCGACGGTCGATCCCCAGAACGTGCGCGTGAGAGACGGTTTTCGATCCGTCCGCTGTGCCAGAGCCATGTACAGAAAGCTAGGGCCGGAGGACCCAAGAGGTCCAAGACATGATCCGGCTCATTTCCATAGGCATGCCCTATCGTGAGGGGATGCAGTTCCAGCAGCTTCTGTACTTCGTGGCGGTCGCCGAGACGCGCCACTTCACCCGCGCCGCCGAGCGGGTGCATGTCGCCCAGCCGTCCCTCTCACAGCAGATCCGGGCGCTGGAGAAGGAGCTCGGTGCGGAGCTGTTCAGCCGGGCCCGCGGCAATATCGCCCTGACGGACGCCGGGGAGGCGCTGCTTCCGCTGGCCCGCCGCATCCTGGCCGACACCGACACCGCACGGCACGAGGTCCAGGAACTCGCACAGCTGCGCCGCGGCCGGGTCAGGCTGGGCGCGACGCCGAGCCTCTGCACCGGTCTGCTGCCGGATGTGCTGCGGACCTTCCACGATCTGCACCCGGGCATCCAGCTGCTGATCGAGGAGAGCGGTTCGCACGATCTCGTACGGGAGCTGGCCCGCGGGTCCCTCGATCTGGCCCTGATCGTGCTGCCGCTGCCGCCCGCCTCCCCCGCGCTGACCACGGTCGAGCTGCTGCGCGAGGATCTGGTCGTCGTGTCCTCGGCCGCGGCGAAGGCCCCGCACCGGCCGGTGCGTATCGCCGATCTGCAGGGCGAACCGCTGGTGATGTTCCGGCACGGCTACGACCTGCGCGAGCTGACGGTCGCCGCATGCCGCGCGGAGGGCTTCGAGCCGGCCTTCACCGTGGAGGGCGGCGAGATGGACGCGGTACTCGGTTTCGTACGGGCCGGGCTGGGCATCGCGGTGGTGCCGAGCATGGTGGCGGAGCGCGCCGGGCGCGATCTGCGGGTCACTCGGCTCGCCCGGCCGGGACTGCGCCGTACGATCGCGCTCGCCCACCGCAGCGATGTCGCCCCGCCGCGCGCCGCCCGGGAGCTGCAGCGGGTGCTGCTGAGCTCGCGGGCGGCGGTGCTTTAGCAGCGCGGCCGGTGGCGGCTGCGGGAGCGCCTGTCCGCCGACCGCAGCGTCGGGGCACGGTCTCGGCTGCTGCCCTCAATCGCCGGACGGGCTCGATGGCCCGTCCGTGGCCAACATTTCAAGCCTCGTGGGGGTCCCCCGGACGAAGTCCGGGGGAGATTGAGGCGCGGGGTCCGGGGCGGAGCCCGGGAAAACTACACCGCGTCGGCCAGCACCAGGGAGTGGATCCGGTCGGGCGCGCCGGGCCGGGCGTAGTACCAGCCCTGTGCGGTGTCGCAGCCGAGCTCGCGTAGTTGCTCGGCCTGGGCACCGGTCTCCACGCCCTCCACCGTCACAGCCAGCTGCAGACTGTGCGCCAGCGAGACGATCCCCTCGACGATCTTCAGATCGACGGGGTCGGCGGGGTGCCGCTGCATGCCCTGGGTGAAGGAACGGTCCAGTTTGAGCACGCTCACCGGCAGCCGGCGCAGATTGGCGAGGTTCGAATAGCCGGTGCCGAAGTCGTCGAGCGCTATGTCCACGCCCATCTCGGCGAGCTGGCGCAGCGGCTTCAGCAGATCCTCGTCGGCTCCTATCAGCGCGGACTCGGTGACCTCCAGGCACAGGGCGCCCGGTTCGAGGCCGGAGCGCTGGAGGACGTCGACCGTGTCCGCGACCAGTCCGGGGTGGTGGAGCTGGGCGGGCGAGAGGTTGACGTTGATCCGCAGCGGGCCGCCGTCGGAGTGGCGCTTCTGCCAGTAGCGGGCCTGGCGTACGGCCTCCTGGAGCACCCAGCGGCCCAGCGGCACGATCAGTCCGGTGTGCTCGGCGAGCGGAATGAAACGGTCCGGGCCGAGTACACCGTGCTGCGGATGGCACCAGCGCACCAGCGCCTCGGCCCCGTGCACGCTCCCGTCACCGAGGTGCACCAAGGGCTGGTACTCGATGAAGAACTCACCGCGGTCCAGGGCCGCCGGCAGCGCGGTGGTCAGTCCGTGCCGGGTGATGGCGCGGGCGTCCGCCTCCGGGTCGGCGAGCTCGAAGCGGTTGCCGCCCGCCGACTTGGCGCGGTACATGGTGATGTCGGCGCTGCGCAGTACTTCGGCGGTGGTGCGCTCGCCCGCGGGCCCCTCGACGATGCCGATGCTTCCGCGGACGGTGAACTCCCTGCCGTCGACGCGGATGGGCGAGGCAAGCGCGCCGAGGATACGGGTGGCGAGATCGTCCACCTCGCGCTGGGTGTCGGGTCCGGTGGTCAGCGCCACGAACTCGTCACCGCCGAGCCGTGCCACCATCTCGCCGGGCGCGGTGGCGCAGCTCTGCAGCCGGTCCGCGACCTCGACCAGCAGCCGGTCGCCAGCCGCGTGGCCCAGACTGTCGTTGATCGCCTTGAAGCCGTCGAGGTCGAGGTAGCAGAGACCGAAGCGGGCGCCGTCGGCGGTGGCGGAGAGCGCCTTCTCCAGCCGCTCGAAGAAGAGTGTGCGGTTGGGCAGCCCGGTCAGCGCGTCGTGCGTAGCCTCGTAGCGCAGCCGCAGATTGAGCAGCCGGCGCTCGGTCGTGTCCTCCATGAGCGCCAGCTGGTACTCCGGACGGCCTTCGGCATCCCGCAGCAGAGAGACCGTCAGATTGGTCCACAGGACCGTGCCGTCGTTGCGGAAGAAGGGTTTCTCCACCCGGTAGTCGTCGCGCTCGCCGCTCACCAGCTCCCGGTACAAGTCCCAGACATGCGGCCGGTCTTCGGGATGGGCCCAGTCGGTCACCTTCCTGCCGCGCACATGGTGCTCGAGCCCGCCGAACATCCGCAGCAGGGTCTCGTTGACCTCGAGCACATTGCCTTCGAGATCGGCGATCCCGATGCCGATCGCGGCGCCCTCGAACACGGCGCGGAAGCGTGCCTCGGTGGCGTGCAGCGCCTGCACCGCGTCGCTGCGGGCCACCAGCGACGAGCGCGCGATGGCCTCCTGCTCGGCCAGCGTGCGTTCGCGCAGCCCCTGGGCGAAGCCTGCGGCCACCGCGTGCTGCAGCCGGGCACAGCGGGCCCGGCTCTCCTCGGCCGGCTGCTCCGGGGCACCCACACCGCAGTACAGGACCAGATACGCGTCGACGACGCCGAGCGTGCGGCTCAGCGCCTCGGGGTCCGTGCAGTGGGCCTCGACGAGGGCCGCTCCGGCCCGCTGCGCGGCCTGCGGGTCGAAGGGCCGCGCGTGCAGCGACTCCCTCAACCGCCGGGCCAGCGGCAGCAGATGCTTCTCGAGTTCGACCCGGGTCATTGACGTGGCCGTCACCGGGAAGATGGCCCGGCTCCAGATCGTCGCGAACCGCCGGAGTCTGTCCTCCAGTCCGTCCGGGTCCACCGCGGAATCCGTCACCTCCGGCGCCATCACGCCTTGCGCCCCACCCCGGCGAAGCCCGAGAAGGCATATGGGTCCTCATGCTCGGCGGGAGCGTCAGGCCTCCAGTGGGGCATGGACACCAGACCGGGCTCGATCATCTCGTACCCCTCGAAGAAGCGCGCGATCTCCTCGCGCGAGCGCATGACCAGCGGGTTGCGTATGTTCCGGTATACGCCGACCGCGCCGCCCGCCTGCTCCTCGGACAGCGGTATTCCTTCGAACGAGGCGTGGGTGACGATGATGAGGCTGCCGGGCGCGAGTGCGTCACGGAGCTGAGCCACGGCGCTCCGTGGATCGTCCTGGTCCTCGAGGAAGTGGAGTACCGCGACGAGGAGCAGCGCCACCGGCCGCTCCAGGTCGAGCAGTCCACCGAGCTCGGGACTGTCGAGTATCTGCTGCGGCTTGCGCAGATCCGCGGAGACGACGACGGCCTGCTCGTCGCCCTCCAGAACGGCCCTGCTGTGCGCGACGGCGACCGGATCGTGGTCGACGTAGACCACGCGGGAGGCGGCGTCGGCCTTGTGCGCCACTTCATGGACGTTGCCGAAGGTCGGAATGCCGGAGCCGATGTCGAGGAACTGCGTGACACCCTCGCTCACCGCGTAATTCACGGCCCGGCGCATGAACGCGCGGTTCGCCTGCATGATCTTCGGGAGGCCCGGCATGAACTCCATCGCCTTGCGCGCGGCTTCCCTGTCGACCTCGAAATTGTGCGAGCCGCCCAGGTAGTAGTCATAAATGCGGGACACGCTCGGCACCGATATGTCGATGCCTTGCGGGGCCCAGGCGGGACGCTCCATCGATGTCTCCAACAAGTCGCCACGGGGGAGTTCGGCCATGTTCATGGCCAGTGTTCGAGCCGAGGCTACTGATCGCCCGCCAAGAGAGCGAGCCCAAACGGAAATTAGCGGTCCGTTCTTGGTCACACGCCGGTGGCAATAGCAACCGGCCCGCCTTCACGCGGGGGGCGTGAGACGGGCCGGCCGGGCCGGACGCGCAGCGTGGGGACTACTTGGGCGCTCCGACCAGCTTGGCCTGGGGCGAGACGACGTACCAAGTGCCGCCCACACCCTGGCCGTTGGTGTCACCCGGCTTGCTGTCGCCCGAGAAGGTGTAGATCGGCCAGCAGTCGATCGACTGCTGCTTGATGCCGTCAGGACGGTTGAAGGTGACGAAGCCCTTCTTGATGATTCCCTCGGTGTCGTTCTTGTCGACCGGAGCGACAACCGGCCACTTCTTGAGGCACTCTCCAGTGCACGCCGACTTCATCGGCCAGGCCGAGTCCTTCTTGAACCGGTAGACCGTCATGCCGTTCTTGTCGACGATGATCTCGCCGAGCTTGGGGTCCTTGTGGACGGAGAGTCCGGCGAGGTCGGCGGCCTGGCCACCGGCCTCTTCGCCACCGTCGCCGTAGCCCGATCCGGACCCGGCGCCTTCGCCACCGCCGAGTGCCTTCTTGCCGTCGGGGGCCGACGCGAACCAGGTTCCGCCGACGCCCTGGCCCTTCGCGTCACCGGGCTTGGCGTCCTTGGCGTAGCGGTACATCGGCCAGCCGCCGATGGTGAGTTGCTTGGAACCGTCGGCGCGGGTGACCTCGCCGATCAGCGAGGCATCGGTGCCGGGGGCGGCCGAGGCGCCGCCGGCGGCCACGGCGGGCCAGGCCTTCGCGCACTCGCCTTCGCAGTTCGACTTCGGCGGGCTGGCGGTGTCCTTGTCGAAGCGGTAGAGCGTGAAGCCGGCGCTGTCGGTGACGACCTTGCCGAGTTCCTTGCTGTCCCAGACCGCGAGTTGACCGGCCGGCTTGGCCGCCGCCTGCTGCGCGGCACCGGCGCCGTAGTCCGAGCCGTAGCCACCGTTCCCGGGCTGGGCCGGATTGGCCGCACCGACGGCCTGGCCATTGGGTGTCTCAGTGCCCTTGTCCTGACCGCACGCCGTCGTCAGCGCGAGTACGGCCGCCGCAGTCACCGCGAGCGAGGCGTTACGCCAGGTGTTCATGTCCACTCCTGTTATCCATCGAACCCGTTGCGACGCCAGGTGCGCCGTGTTCATGGCCCTAGGTACGGACAGGGGGGCGCCGTGTGTTCAAAGCGCTGGAAAAAATCTTCGGAGCGGCAAGCGCGAATCGTCGAAATCCGGCTTCGATCAGGGGAATTCACCCCAAGACGGAATGGCTTGATCTCATCCGCACCACTGGCTCCACCAGTCACTCCGTCACTCCGTCACTTCGTCGCTCAGTCCTCAGTCCTCAGTCCTCAGTCCTCAGTGAGGGAACCGAGAAGGCCAGGTGTGTCGCGCACCGGAGGCGATCCGTGCCGGCGCGAGCGCGCGGGGCGCGGATGGTCGCCGTAGGGATGCGGCGGCGAACGTTCGGCTCCTGGGACAGCACGGCGTCCCCCGGACGCACTAGTCCTCGGCGGCTTTTTCCCGTGTGCGCGGGCGAGGAGCAGCGTCGATCCCCACGATCGGCCGGCCGGCCCGCCGTGGACGACACCTGCGGGCCTGCCGCCGGGGATGCCGCGGACCTCCCAGTACAAGAAGTCGACGCCGCCCACATCGATCGTCCGCTGCTCGTACGGCCCAATCGGCGGGAATCGTGCATCCATGCTCCAGTGCCCCGCCATACCGCCCTCGACCTGGGAGGGCTCCGGCGACGCTGCCGGGCGTCGGCCCCACCTCATCCACCGCCGGAACCCGGCACCGAGACACGACTGACTGTCCGCCGCATGGGGGACATCGATGCCCCATTCGCGCGACAGCGATCGCGGGCGATGGGGCCCACTCCTAGCGTTTCGGTCATCGAGGTGCATTCCCCGACCTTTGTGGAAACCAGTTCCGCAGCTGCTCCTCGGAGACCCGGAGGATTGACCATGCGCGCGATTCGTGTCGCATCCGCCGCTCTGCTGGGAGTGGCCTCACTCGCACTGACCGCCCCCACCGCGGCGGCGAACGACAGCAGACTGACTCAGCCCTTCTTCACCGTCAGCCCCTCGACCGTCGCGCCGGGCGGCCGGGTCACCCTGTCCGCCAGCGGATGCACCACCCCGGCCACTGCCACGTCCGGGGTCTTCGACCCCGTCACCATCAACCCCGGCACATCCACCTCGACCATGGTCGACGCGGACGCCAACCCGGGCACCGTGTACACGGTGCGCTTCACCTGCGGATCGCAGGTGGGAACGTTCGATCTCACCATCGCCCGCAGCACTCCCACCATCAGCTCCACCGCCAGCGTCTCGCCCGGAGCCGTCCAAGGCGGTCTCGGCGGCAGCATCGGCGGACTGAACGGCGGGGAGCTGGCCGCAGGCACCGCCTTGATCGTCGCCGCGGCCACCGCCACCATCTATGTCGTACGCCGGCGCTCGTCGAGCCGTCAGCACTGACGCAACCGCCTGTAACCGTCGTACGCCCGTCGCCCCGGGGGGAGGGCCGGTGACGGGGGGGGGCGGGGTGGGGCGGCCCCGGGGGGGGGCGCGGGACG
>NZ_JBSFUK010000008.1:0-237315 GCF_053591755.1 Streptomyces sp. NPDC002926 | reverse complement strand
AAGTCGGCTGCCGGGATGCCGTGGTGGTCGTGGCGCACGATTCCTGTGTGGATGCCTTCCGACACGCACAGCGCGAAGCCGTCGGCTCGCTCGCGTAGGGCTTTGCGTAGCAACTGGGCGTCCAGGAGGCGGCAGGCATGGTTGAGGTCGGAGCCTACCCACCCACCGTGCTGGTCGATGGCGACGTACCCGGTGGCGACGACTCCGCGCAGTCGGATCTGCGCCGAGCTGGACGCCAGCCGGTTGTATCCGTGCAGTTGGGCCGGAACTTCGGAGAGCAGGGCGCGGAGCAGAGCCGTCACGGAGGCGCTGGCATCGATCAGCTCCATGACGGAGTCGCCCCGGTCGGCCCGTATCCGCAGTGTTTCCTCGATGCCGGCGTATTCCAGGACACGGTCGGCGATGTCGTAGAGCACGCGCCGCAGATAGGCCTGCTCGACGTCGTCCCGGTCGCTGTACTTCTCGATGTCGAGCAGGAGGATCGTCCGGCTCACGGGGTCGGTCATGGTCGCCTTTCGGTGGCCCTCGATGGCGTTCGGTCGCTGCTAACGCAAGAGTGCCCGGTATCAGAGGGCGGCGCGGTCGGCGACACGCTTGTTCGACGTGTCCTCGGCGCACGCCAGCACAATCCTCGACCGCAACGCCAAGGCCTGCGAGGACTTCGTCCGACGTGCCCAACGCGTCAACTGTTCCCGCTCGAGATCGCTCAGGACCAGGCCGGCCCTCGGCCGCCCCGGACGATCGGTGTCCGCCAGGCCCTCCAGCCGTGACTCCACGAACCGCTTATACCACCGTCATCGCCGACAGGCCGGCACCCAACGCTGGGTCGTGGAGCGCGCGTTCGCTCACCTGCACTGGTCCCGCCGCCTGCGGATCCGCTGGGAGATACGCGACGACATCCACGAAGCATTCCCCACACTCGGATGCGCACTCATTTGCTGGCGGCGCCTGAAGTCATTGCGATAGGAGTTCTTACTCCCCCACCACCGGGGAGAGTCGTGTCGGATGCCCGGGTGGATCAGCGGTTGGCGAGCAGTGCGAGTTTGCTGAGCCGGTGATGCGGCTCCCGTCGGGCGCGGCCCAAGTACTCCTCGCCGCTGGCGGGGTGGTGACATGCTGTGCCGTTTGGTGGCACGCTCGAATGCCGACTTGCAGCGCGTGATCGACCGGAGGGTGGGATTCGATGGCATCGTGCGGGCCTCGACGGCGATCATGATCGAGAATCCGGTGCCGCTCCGGATCACTCCACTGGTGCGCCAGGCGTCGCGGCAGGCGCCGTTTGGACCGCTGACCGCTGGAGGACCGGCCTTGAGGGAGGGACCGAGAAGTGAGCTTCTGGAAGTACCTGGGCACCCGCTACCAACAGCTGCTGGTGGACGCCTATCAGCACGCCAGCGCCGTCTTCCAGTGCATGGTCGTCGCCACGGTGCTCGGGGTCCTGATCGGCGTCCTCACCTACCGCACCGAGTGGGCGGGAAACCTCGCGATCACCACGACCGCAAGCATCCTCACAGTCCCCTCCCTGGCTCTCCTCGGCCTGCTCGTCCCGGTCGTCGGCCTCGGCGTCGCGCCGACCGTCATCGCGCTGACGCTGTACGGACTGCTGCCCGTGGTCCGTAACGCGGTCGTCGGGTTGCGCGGAGTCGACCCAGCCCTCGTCGAGGCCGCCAAGGGCATGGGGATGTCACGCTTCGCCCAGCTGCTCAGGGTCGAACTGCCCCTCGCCTGGCCGCCGATCCTCACCGGTGTCCGGGTGTCGACCCAGATGCTCATGGGCATCGCGGCGATCGCGGCCTTCGCCTCGGGGCCCGGGCTCGGCAACCAGATCTTCCGCGGGATCTCCAGCCTGGGCAGTGCGAACGCGCTCAACGAAGTACTGTCGGGGACGCTCGGAATCGTCGTCCTGGCCCTGCTGTTCGACGCCGGGTACGTGCTGATCGGACGGCTCACCATCTCACGGGGGATCCGTGGCTGACTCTGCCGAAATCGTCGAACCGACCTCCCCGACGTCCGAAGCCGCAGGCCCCGGCCGATCCGCCCGATCCGCCGGGCCCGACCGGCCGGCCGCCGCCGGCGCGAGTATCCGGCTGGACAACCTCACCAAGCGCTATCCGGACAGCCAAGCGCCGGCCGTGGAGGACGTGACCCTGGACGTCGCGGCCGGCGAAACCGTGATCCTCGTGGGGCCCTCGGGCTGCGGCAAGAGCACCACCCTCAAGATGATCAACCGGCTGATCGAGCCGACCTCGGGGCGGATCACCATCGGCGGCGAGGACGTCACCGGCATCAACCCCGTGGCGCTCCGCCGCACCATCGGCTACGCCATCCAGGCCACGGGCCTCTTCCCGCACATGACCGTCGCCGAGAACATCGCGCTCGTACCGAAGATGGCCGGCTGGCCCCGCGCGAAGGTGCGGGACCGGGTCGAGGAGATGCTCGAACTGGTCGGGCTGGATCCCGGGGAGTTCCGCGGCCGCTATCCGCGGCGACTCTCCGGCGGCCAGCAGCAGCGGGTCGGGGTGGCGCGGGCGCTGGCGGCCGACCCGCCCGTGCTGCTGATGGACGAGCCGTTCGGGGCCGTCGACCCCATCACCCGCGAGCGCCTGCAGGACCAACTCATCCGGTTGCAGCGCGAATTGCGCAAGACGATCGTCTTCGTCACGCACGACTTCGACGAGGCCATCAAGATCGGCGACCGGATCGCGGTGCTGCGCGACCGGTCGCAGATCGCCCAGTTCGACACTCCGGAAGCGATCCTGGCCAGTCCGGCGGACGACTTCGTCGCCGGTTTCGTGGGCGCAGGAGCCGGGGTGAAGCGGCTGCACCTCAAGCGCGTACGGGAGGTGGAGCTCGCCGACGTCCCGACCGCCACCGTCGACGACCCGCTCGAGACCGCCCTGCACCTGCTGGACGCGGGCTCCGCCTCCGCCGACCACCTGCTGCTACTGGACCGGGAGCGGCGCCCGCACTCCTGGCTGCGACGCGAGGACCTGACGCGCGCCCGGAGTGCGCCCGCCGGAGAGCCGCTGCCGTTGTCGGCGGGCACCCCCGTACGGAGCCGGATCGGGGTGGACATGACGCTGCGGGACGCGCTGGAGGCGCTGCTGGCCGACGGTACGGGCCGCGTCGCGGTCACGGGACAGGACGGCGCGTACGCCGGCGTGGTGGACATGTCGACACTACTCAACGCGATGCACGGGGCGCCGGGCGAGCGCGGAACCGAGGAGGCTCGGCCGACCGGCCGGGGTGAGCCCGCGTGAGCCGGAGCGTCGGTGTCGGGGCTAGTGGTGGAGCCGCTCCCGAGGCCGGTTACGGGTCCCCGGGGCCGGCTCCAGGGCCAGGGCACGACGAGCCCGTGACCCGGCTCGCCGCACTGGACCGGGTCCCGCCCCGTATCACCTGGCAGAAGCTGATGACGCTGCCGGCCTTCGTCGCGGTCGTCCTCGGCGCCACCGCGCTGTATCTCCGCACCACCGAGCTGGACTCGATCGCCAGGAACGCCCTCGCAGACGGCGCCGTGCGCACCGCACTCCTCCAGCAGACCGAACTCGTCGCGATCTCCACCTTCTTCGTGCTCATCATCGCGATCCCGCTGGGCATCGCGCTGACGCGCGGGGTCCTGCGCCGAGCCGCACCGCCGTTCGTCGCGGCGGCCAACATCGGCCAGGCGACCCCGGCCCTGGGCCTGCTGGCACTGCTGGTGATCTGGCTCGGCATCGGCCAACGAGCCGCCCTGGTCGGCATCGTGGCATTCGCGGTGCTGCCGGTGCTGAGCAACACCGTGGCCGGCCTGAGGGCCACCGACCCGGCACTCGTAGAGGCGGCGCGCGGCATCGGGATGTCGCCGCTGCTGGTGCTGTTCCGGGTCGAACTGCCCCTGGCCGTACCGCTGATCCTGGCGGGCGTACGGACCGCGCTCGTGCTGAACGTCGGCACCGCGACGCTGGCCACCTTCGGCGGCGGAGGAGGACTCGGGGACCTGATCTCCTCCGGCATCACCAACCAGCGCATGCCGGTGCTGGTGCTCGGCTCCGTACTGACGGTCGCCATGGCGCTGATCGTGGACTGGCTGGGGTTGCTCGTCGAGTTGCTGCTGCGTCCACGCGGCCTGGAGGGGGACTGATGCGCCTGGCCCGGGTACGGACGGCCGTCGCGGGCGCGGGCGCCCTGCTGCTCGCCGCCGCAGGGCTGAGCGGCTGCGGACTGACCAGCGGCAGCCCGCTGGCCGACCCGGTGCAGCCCGGCTCCATCGGAGAGGGGCGACCGCTGAAGGGCGCCCAACTGACTGTGACCTCGAAGGAGTTCACCGAGCAGATCATCCTGGGCCAGATCATGGGGCTGGCCTTCAAAGCGGCCGGCGCGGAAGTCCTGGACCGGACGAACATCCAGGGCTCGATCGGCGCCCGCGAGGCGGTCAAGTCCGGTGCGGCGGACGGGATGTACGAGTACACGGGCACTGCCTGGATCACCTACCTCGGTCACACCGAGCCGGTCGTCGACCCGTACGAGCAGTGGGAGGCCGTACGCGAGGAGGACCGCCGCACCGGCATCACCTGGCTGCCCGCCGCCCCGCTCAACAACACCTACGCGCTGGTCGCGAACCGGGCAAATGTGCAGAAGTACCGGCTGCGCACCCTCTCCGACGTGGCACGTCTGACGAAGAAGGACCCGGGCGCGGCGACGATCTGCGGCGGCAGCGAGTTCTCGGTGCGCGAGGACGGCCTGCCGGGCGTGGCGAAGACGTACGGATTCGCCCTCCGGCGCGGGAACTTCAAAAAGATGGACGACGGCGTCGTCTACACCCAGGTCGCCAAGGGCGCGGCATGCACCCTCGGCGTGGCGGCCACCACCGACGGCCGCATTCCGGAACTCGAGCTGAAGGTGCTGGAGGACGACCGGCACTTCTTCCCCAACTACAACGCGGCCCCCGAGATGAACAGCGCCACGATGAGGAAGTACCCCGCCATCGCCGACGTCCTCGCCCCGATCACCAAGCGGCTGACGGGGGCGCAGGCCCAGCGGCTGAACGCGCGGGTGGACGTGGACGGGGAGGACCCGCACGAGGTGGCGAAGGACTGGCTGGTGCGGGAGGGCTTCATCCGGGAGGGCTGACAGACGGCTTTGCCCCAGGCTTGAGCTCCATCACAACCGGCTCACCGCCCCCGGGAGAACAGGGCACGACGGTGCACATCGGCCCGGTCGTCCGGCAGCCACTTGGTGACGATGCCGGTTAGCATCTGCCCAGTCCCGGGATACCGTCTCGGCCGACGAGGTCGCGCACGGCAAGCCCGCGCCGGACATCTTCCCGGATGCGGCGCGCCGCCTGGGAGTGTCCGCGGCCGCGTGGTTCTGGAGGACCACGCCCCAGGCGCCGCCGCTGCACACGCGGCCGGAATGCGCTGCGATCCCGTACGTCGCCGCACAGGCCGACGACGCGGCGTTCGCCACACACGGCACGGAGGTAGTTCTTCAAGTGACCCGTCGCGGGTGGCCGGGTCAGAGCGGAAGCAGCCCTTGTCGCCAGTCCTTGTCGAGGTGTACGTCGGTCTGCTTGCCGTTGTCGAGCGTGACCTCGACCTCGTCATTCTTTCCGTTTCCATCTGGTCGGAGTTTCCGGTGATGAGCAGCCCGAATGGCGCGAGCCGAGCGCTGATTCGACTCATTCGAGCTTTCCATTCCAGATTGAATGCGGTCAATCTAATCCGGTCCTGCCCGCCATTAATTCGTGTGGAGGCCCGACATCCTGACCGCCGCGCCAAGGCCCTTTCCGACGGAATGCGAAGGAGTCCTGCCGGGCTGCCAGAGGAGTGACGCGGCCCCGAGAGCGGCGGCGTGGTCGCCCAACTTCGTGGGACGGACGAGCAGCGGCGGCCGCGAGCCGCACCGCACGACGTTCGCCAGCAGTTCACGCCGCACCGACTCCATCAGGGTCGGGCCGGCCGTGACGAGTTCACCGCCCACGACGACGATGCCGGGTTCGAGCGCGTTGACCAGACCGGCCAGCACCTTTCCCACGTGGGTGCCGGCCCGGCGTAGCACCGCGTGGGCGGCCGGATCTCCGGAACCCAACGCGGCCACCAAGTCCGGTAAGCCGGCCCCGGGTCGGTACGAGTTCAGCATGGCCGTGGTCGACGCGACGGTCTGCAGACAGCCCTGGCCACCGCAGGGGCATGGCGCGCCTCCGGGCTCCGCGGTGATGTGCCCGAACTCCCCCGACCAGCCGTGTGCGCCACGGTGCAGCACGCCACCGCTCACCAGCGCCCCACCGACAGGGTCCGAGAGTTCCAGGTAGAGCACGTCTCGCTGTCCCTGGGCCGCGCCCCAGACCGTCTCGGCCAGGGCCGCGAGCCGCGCGGCGTTGTCGAACCGCACCCGTGTGCCGAGGCTGCGGCCCATCATCACCGCCATGGCCCGCTGGTCGACCGCGGCGGGCGAGTCGGTTGCCGGGCCCGTCACCGCGACTCCCACACCGTTCAGGGCGTCGAGTCGCAGTCGTCCACCGGTCAGGGTGCCGACGAGCCGACGCGCGATGACGATACGGTCCGGCCACTGGGCCGTGGGGGAATGTGCTTCGCTCGCCGTACTGATGGCGTCGTGTTCCAGGCCGTGGCGCTCCAGGCCGTCGTGGTCCCCCGCCACCGCGACCACGCGAACGGCCCGCCGCCCGAAGTCGATGCCCAGGACACGGCCGGCCTCCGGGTTCAGAACCAGCTTCTCCGCCGGGCGCCCCCGCCTGCGCGGAGTGCTGTCCGGCACCGCGGCGATCACCTGGCCACCGTCCACGAGCCTGCTGACAACCTCGTACAGCGTGGTGCGTGACAGCCCGGACAACTGCCCCAGCTCGCTCCGTGTCAGGGGGCCGAACTGGCGCAGCAAGCGCAGCATCTGATCCCCGTTCTCTCCCCGTGCCCATGTGCTGTTGCGTGTCGCGTTCGGCACTTCTGCCCCCTTCTTGCGGCAGACCCGGCCTGCCGCAAGGAGGAAAGTAGGGACAGTTCTTGTGGAATCTTTGTGATCGGGGCCGCCCCTCCTGAACCGCCCCTCCCGGCGCAGTGAACGGGCGGTCAGGCCGGGCCGTTGTCCACGCGCAGCACGAATCCGACACCGCGCACGCTGTGCAGGATGCGGGGACGCCCGTCTGCCTCCGTCTTGCGCCTCAGATGGCTGACGAACGTGTCCACGGCGTCCGTACGGACGCGGGCGTCGTAGCCCCAGACGTGTTCGAGCAGCTGGCCGCGGGTCAGGACCAGGCCCGCGTTCCGGGCCAGCATCTCCAGGAGGTGGAACTCGCGGGGCGTCAGGTGCAGGAGCTGTCCGTCCAGCCATGCCTGGCGGGCGGACGGTTCCACGGCCAGGCCGCCGACCCGGACCCGGTCCGTCGCGGTGGGAGGGCGGCGCCGCAGGAGGGCGTGCAGGCGCAGCGTCAGTTCCTGGAGCGCGAAGGGCTTGACCAGGTAGTCGTCGCCGCCAGCCTGCAACCCGGCGAACCTGTCGGCCACTTCGTCCAATCCGGAGAGCATGAGAACGGGCACGTCGTCCCCGTTCTCGCGCAGTGTCCGGCACACGTCGATGCCGCTCAGGTCGGGCATGCAGACATCGAGGACCACAATGTCCGGACGAAGTCTGTTCATCGACTCCATCGCGGAACGGCCGTCACCGGCCAGCGCCACCTCGAAGCCCCCCAGCCGGAGTCCGCGTTCCAGCGAACGCCGCGTGCTCACGTCGTCGTCGGCCACGAGAACTCGTCCGGCCCTGCCGGCCATGCGTCGCTCCTCTCAAGACGTTGCCTGCGCCCGCGGGCGCGATGCTACCCGTGGGCCAACTGCCTCCGGGTTCATGCCCCGTTGGCCCGGGGCGGCTCGCCACTCAGCCCGCGGACCGGCGGGACGCCGTATCGCCGCGGCTGTCGTAGGCCGCCCGCGCCTCCATGACGTCACTCATATGACTGATCGACCAGGTCTTCAACGCCACCAGCGGCTCGCGCAGAGTGGCGCCCAGTTCGGTGAGCTCGTACTCGACGCGGGGTGGGATCTCCGGGTGGATGGTCCGGTGGACCAGACCGTCCCGCTCCAGCGCGCGGAGTGTCTGCGTGAGCATCTTCTCGCTCACGCCCTCAAGCTTCCTGCGCAGAGCGGTGTAGCGCTTGGCTCCGGATTCCGCCAGCTCCCCGAGGACGAGCACGGTCCACTTGTCGCCGATGCGGTGCAGGACGTCGCGGGACGGACAGCCGCCGGCGTACGGGTCCCACTCGGTGCCCGATTCCTTCGTCATGCCCTCACCCGTCATGCCCTCACCCCACGTCGCGTGCACGTCCCGCAGCCGCGGTAAGCGTATCCAGGGGAGGAAACTCTCCGGAGCGACGGGCGCTCTACGCCGGAGAGTGCCTGGCCGCGGCCGACTCGGGCCGCATCGTGCGGTACTGCGACGGTGTGCAGCCGATGACCCGGCGGAAGCTCCGGGAGAAGTGCTCGGAGCCCGAGAAGCCGCAGCGCTGGCCTATGGCCGCGATGGTCTCGGTGCCGTTCTCCAGGTGCGTTCGCGCCGACGCGATCCTCAACTCGGTGAGATACCGGTAGGGCGTGGCGCCCGTTGCGTTCTTGAAGCAGCGCAGGAAGTGGAAGCGGCTGAAGGAGACCAGGGCGGCGAGATCGTCCAGAGTGATGGGCCGCGCAAAGTTGGCCCTCATATACGAGGTGATGGTCTCCAGTTGCCGCTGGGTGAGACCGCCCGCCGGCTCCTTCGGGGCGGCGGCGCGCGACCGCGGAATACGAAGGTGGGCGAGGATGAAACGCGCCGCCGAGTCCGCGTAATCGTCGCCGGCACCGAGTTCACTGGCGGCCACCACGGCCTTCACCATTTCGGCGAGCACCGGGTCGGAGGTGACAGCCGGACAGGGGTGCCGGGACTGGCGCTCCCCCATCCGGAATTCCTCTCCGCCGAGCCGGAGCACCATGATTTCGGGAATGGCGAGGGACGCGATCACGGCGGGTCTGTTCCCTCTCGGGGACACCACCAGCGGCTGGTTCGGTTCCGCGGGGGTGACGCAGACGTCCTCCGGCAGCAGGATCGTCTCCCGCGTGTCCCCGCGGCCCCCGTGGACGGCGAGGATGCCGCTCACGTGCACACTCAGCCCGATTCCCGTCGACGGCGGCACCGGAAGCGTGTGCACGCCCTTGCCCAGCGTCCGCTTCCACACGTGCAGCGCACGCCACATCGTGTGGGCCACCGCAGTGGTTCCATCCAACGTCGGTGTTCCTCTCTTCCTCGGGTCCGACAGCTCTCTCCGGAACCATGACAAGGAGGAGGTGCCGTTTTCAAGGAATCCCTGCGGGAATAATCGACGTCGGGCGGGATTAATTCAGTACAGGAAATGCCGACCCCTGAATCGCCGACCCCGGGTGAGGTGAATTCGAGCCAGAAGGAATCAGCCTCGGGCGGGATTGATTCCGGACGCCTCCGCCGTGCCGCTCAGCCAGTCGCGGCGCAGCAACGGCAGTGTGTGCTCGAACTCCCGCACGCCGGTCAGCGGCAGCCGTACCTCGCAGCGTGTGCCGCGCTGCCCGTCCGGGCGGTCCGACATCGAGACCTGCCCCTGGTGCAGGGTGATCTGCTGGGCGACGAGGGTGAGGCCCAGCCCGGAGCCGGGGCTGTCCGGACCGTGCCAGAACCTCTCGAAGATCTTCTCCCGGCGTTCGGGCGGGACGCCTGGGCCGTCGTCGTCCACGGTGAGTACCGCGATCCGCTCGCCCGGCCGGTCGGACTGCCGCAGGGTCACCGCGATGGTGGCGGTACGTTCGCCGACCCTCCCGTGCACCCGGGCGTTGGTCAGCAGGTTGTCCACCGCCGAGCCCAGCCCCTCCGCCCAGCCGTGCGCGATCAGTCCCGACGCCGCCCGCACGGACACCTCCGTCTCGGGGTGGGCGCGGCGCAGTCCGGCGACGCAGGAGTGCACCAACTCCCCCAGGTCCAGTGCCGCGAACGCCTCCGCCTCGACCAGATCGCCCTGCGCCAGAGTCCGCAGCATCGTGAGCAGGCCGACCAGCCTCTCCTGCTCGGCCACCAACTCGGCCAGCACCTCCGCGCGTTCCGCCGTGTCGAGCTCGAACGGGCCTGCCAAGACATCCAGGTTGGCGCGGATGCTCGTCAGTGGCGAACGCAGCTCGTGGGAGGCCGCCGCCGCGAACGACCGGGCCGTGGCCAAAGCCTCCCCGGTACGTGCCACCTGCTCGTCGTAGCGGTTGAGCACTGTCTGCAGGGTGAGCGCGAGGTCGTCAACCTCGGCGATGCGGGTGGGGCGGTGCTCCAGCCGGGCGGAGCTGGTGCGCGGGTCGAGTTCGCTGGTACGCCGTTGCAGCCGGCGCAGCGGCAACACCGCCCGGTTCGCGATGGCCCAGGCCGCCGCTCCCGCCAGCGGCAGGGCCAGCGCGGCCCCGGCGTACACACGTTGGCGCACCAGCGCCAGCTCCTCCTCGACGGTGTCCGGTGAGAACAGCCAGAGGTTGGGCCGGTTCCGCTTCCGGTCGATCGCGACGGGCAACGACAGGACCAGCCAGTCGCGGCCTTCGACGGTCATCTTCAGCGGTTTCGGGGCGCTGTACGGCAGTTGTGCGTGCGGGAGTTGGGGACCGCCTCGCAGCGTGCCCGTGGGTCCGGTGATCCGTACGCCCATGCCGCTGGTGGACTTGATGAGCCGCTGTCGGCGGGCTTCCTCGACAACCGGCTGGCCGGTCCCGGCCACGTCCAGGTAGTTCTTGGTGTTCTTGGCCACGACGGTGGCTCGGGCCTGCAGTTGGGCGTCCTGCTGCTGGCGAAGGTCATCGGTTATCAGGCTCAGCAGCAGCCATCCGCAGGCCACGATCAGCACGGGTACGCCGCCGCCGACGGTGAAGGCGAGCCGGCTGGAGAGCTTCACCGGCCGCCACCGGTCTTCCGCTCACCGGCATCCGTACGCAGGACGAATCCTTCGTCGACCATCAGCCCTCGTCACCCGCACTCCGCCGACCCTGGCCCGTCCAGTACGTGCGGACGGCCCCCGCCAACACTACGCGGCAGGGGCGTCTCCGGGAGAGGATCTACAGGTTCCCGGCGCTCCAACAGCCGTCGCCACGGCAGTTCTTGAGGCGTTTGAGTGCGTCCCGCAGGTTCTCCAGCCGGGCTCCGCCGAGCTGCCCCACGGTGTTGTGCAGCTGGTAGGGGTCGGTGCGGAGGTCGTAGTACTCCTTCGCACCGCTGCCGTACTCGACGTAGGTGTAGGAGTTGGTGCGCAGGGCGTGGTAGTTGGGCGGGCTGATGCTCTCCCCGCCGTTGTTGTCGGGGTCGCCCGGCGACTTGTCGGCGTGGCGGTGCTCGATCAGGTTGGTCGTGCGCCAGTTGGCGTCGGAGCCGCCGTCCAGGAGCGGAAGCAGGCTGTGCCCGTCCACCCGGGACGACACCGGGGCGCCGCCGATCCGCTGGAAGGTGGGCGCGAGGTCGATGTTCGACACCTGGGCGTTGCTCGTCCTGCCTGCCGCGACACCGGGTCCGGCGATCACCAGAGGTACCCGGACGTCGGTGTCGAAGGCGGTCTGCTTGCCCGCCTTGAGGCGGTACTCGCCCAGGTGGAAGCCGTTGTCGGAGCCGAAGACGATGTAGGTGTTGTCGGCGACGCCGGCCCTGGTCAGGGCGTTGCGCAGCTTCCTGATCATCCCATCGACCGACTGGAGCGCCTGGGCGCGCTTGCGGAACTTCCGGTCGATCGTGTTCTTCTCGCGCTGGGTCAGCCGGTCCTGCCGGGCCAGCCACGGCGGGGCGTTGGTCGGCAGCTTGTCGAACGCAGGGCTGCGCGGAGCCTCAAGGCCGGGGAAGGCGTTCTCGTGGCGCGGCGCTGGCGTGGAGGGGCCGTGCGGCGTGAAGAGCGCGATCTCCAGCAGGAACGGCTTGTTCGCCGCAGCGGACTTCCTGACGAACGCCGTACCCTTCTTGCTCAGCACGTCGGTCAGATAGTCCTTGGGCTTGTCGCCGTGCGACTCGATCTTGTGGTTGTGGGCGAGCTTGTAGTCGTAGCCCTGGTAGCCGCCGCCCACGACGTCCCACTGGTTCCAGCCCGGCGGGATGTACGGCTTCTGGCCCGCGACGGTGTCGTTGGGGCTGTAGCCGTTCAGGTACTTGCCCATCATGGCGGTGCGGTAGCCCTTGGCCTGAAGGGCCGTGGCGAAGGTGTCGCGCTCCTCTCCGCCGCCGTGGAAGGCGTCGAACCCGCCGTTCGGCCCCTCGTTGCTGAGGACTCCGGTGTTGTGGGGGTACCGGCCGGTGAAGATGGACGCCCGGGACGGGCAGCAGAGCGAGTTGCTGACCACGAAGTCGCTGAACGTCATGCCCTGCGACTGGAGTTTCTGAACCTCGGGCATGTACGGCAGGAGGTTCGAGGACATGTCGTCGGTGAGGACGAAGACAACGTTCGGATTTTCCGCCGCGGCCGCGACGGGCCGTGTGGTGACGGCGGGACTGTTCATTGCCCCGCCCATTCCACTCGGGGCCGCCAGAGCCAGTGACACTCCGCAGACTATCAGGGCCAGTAATTGACGAGTACGAATCATACCGAAAGCGTGGCAGCCGGATTCCGCGCCGGTCAACGCCCATAATTGCTGGGGGATTTATTCCGGCTCTGCGGCCAATTAATCCGGCAGGCAAAAAGGAACACCGAGCGCCGGCACGAAAACCCGTGACGGCGCCCGGTGTTCCGGGGAGCCCAGAGGCGGCGGAAGGGAGGGGAACGCCCCCCGGGCGGGGGATCAGGCCCTGCTCGCGGCCTTGTAGAGCTTGCGGGCGCGGTCGCCGAGACGCGGGTGGTACTCGCTGGCGTCCATGCCGACGGCGATGTTGCCGACCAGAACACCGACACCCTCGTCTGCCTTGAACTCGGCGAGGAAGGCACCGCTGCTGGATCCGCAGGTCTGCACGCAGTCGATGCCCCACATGGTGGAGCCGGGGCGCCCGAGGTCGCGGTGTTCCTTGCCCTGGCAGTGGTTCAGCCGCTCGCCGTTGCCCTCGGCGCGCGAACCGCCGTAGCCGAAGGAATGGACGTAACGCCCGTTCGGGGCATTGAACTTGATGCCCTGCGCACCACCCACGACCGCCGTCATCGATGACGGACGACATGGCGGACGACGTGACGGCCGGCGCCTCCGGGGCGGCGGCGGGCGCGGCCATCTCCTTGGCGGCGTTCAGCCGGGCGTCGGTCCAGAACTCCAGGGCGGTGTCCTGCTCCTGGTCGGAGAAGGCGATGGCGCGGGTCTCACTGTCGGCGGGTGCGGTCCCCGCCTGCGCCGGCTCGACGGTGGCGGCCAGTGCGGCGAGGCTGAGGCGCTGACCAGCATCGCGGTACGTCTCATGGATTCGGCTCCGAAGAAGGTGGGGGGTGGTGCTACGGCATGGGCGTCGCACTGGGGTGCCGGAGGCCCGGGGAGCTCACGGGCGTCCGGCACCGGCTCAGCGGGTCAGCAGCTGAGGTTCTTGCCCGGCTTGACGTCGAGGATCTTGGTGAACTTCTTGTACGTCTTCACCCGGCTCTGCACCTGGGCCGGGTTGCCGCCGTTGCACTCGATGGCGCCGTTGATGCTGCGGATCGTCTGGCCGAAGCCCTTGCCCTTGACCATGGCGTTGTGCGGGGTCATGGTGCCCGCGCGGCCGGACTGGGTCATCCAGAACCACAGTCCCGTCTTCCACGCCACGACGGGGTTCTTCTGCACCAGCCCCGGCTTGTGGAGCAGGTCGATGCCAAGCGCGTCACCGGCGGCCTTGTAGTTGAAGTTCCAGCTGAGCTGGATCGGCCCGCGACCGTGGTACGCGGACTGCCCCGCCGGGCAGCCGTACGGCTGCGAGGTGTCGCAGTACGACGGCCAGTTGGCCTTGTTCTGCTCGACGATGTAGCGCCCGCCGCCGGTCTCATGGTGGACGTTGGCGAGGAAGGCGGCCGCCTCACGCTTCTTGGTCCCGGCGTTGCCCTTGCCCGCGAAGGCCGGGTACTTCTTCATCGCCTTGACCAGGGCTTCGTAGTTGTAGAAGGGCTTGTGGTTGGGGAACATCTTGTTGTACTCCGCCTTGCTGACGACGAAGTCACCCTGGGCGGTGGGCGCGGCAGGTGCGGCAGACGCGGTCGCCGCGGTGAGGCCAGCCCCTGTCGTCGCCAGCAGCACGGCGGTCAGAAGGGCATGAGCGGTACGCATCTTCGGCATGGTGGAAACTCCTCGATGGAATGGGTTGTTAACCGATGGAATGCATCGGTGGGTAAAGCGGACGAAGGAACGGGCTGGTCAACGGACGAACTTCCAGGTGACCTTGTGAATAACACCCTTGGAGGGATTGGCCAGCTTCGCGAAAGCCGGCTGGCTGAGGTCGATGTGCTTGGGCCCGCACTCCATGCACTTGTCCCTGACCGGAACGGTGATGGTCTTGCCGCGGAAGGTCAGCCGGACCTTGACCTTGCAGAGTGGGTCGTTGTTGGGATTGGCGGCCTTCCACCACTTCGGCGAGACCGCCACGAGCATCTGTGTCGCGGCGTCGAGCGGCTCTCCGCAGGCGCCGGTGCCGGCCTCGTTGTAGTAGGTCGCCTTGCCCTGGCGGTCCTTGCCGAACGGGAGGGCGGAGGCGGGCGACGCCTGGGCGACACCGAGGACGGCCGCCGCCAGGGTGACGGTGAGGACCGACTGCGTACGACGGGAAACGGGCATGACAGATCGCCTTTCGTCAAAGGATCGGAAGAGGAGAGCGGCCGTACCGGCCCGTCAGAACGGGGTCAGCGTCAGGTGCATGGTCTTCGGCTGGGTGTCCTGGATGTACGACGCCCACTCGGCGACGTCGTCGAAGGCGAAGCCGTACGCCTTGCCGTTGTCCATCTGGGCGTGGATGGCCCGCGCGTAGTGGTTGGTGATCTCCGGCTTGTAGAAGGCCGCCGCGCGGGTGGTCGGCTGCTTCGGATGGCTGAGCAGCGTGGAGCGGTTGAAGCCGGCGCCCAGGATCGCGGCCACGGGACCGGTGACCCCGTCGTTGGGGGCGGCGAGGGCGCCGTCGCAGAACAGCACGTCGCGGGTCGAGGGCTTGGCAAAGGAGACCGTCGCCGGGCCGTGGAAGGTGAGATTGCCGTTGTCGACCCGGCCGGTGAACGCGCCCCCGACGGTACGGACATGGAGCGGCTGCTGCCGGTAGGCCTGCCAGACCTTGTCGATGTACGGGTCGAAGTAGTGCTTGCCGAACCGGCCCGCGTCGAGTCCGTGACTCGGCGCGATGACCCGCCGTCCGCCGACGACCAGCCTTCCGAAGCCGGGGGTGTTCTCCATGGCCCGGAAGATCCGGGCCCGGCCGCCCTGCCGCATCCTGCCGGTGGTCTGGTCCCGGTTCCCGGACAGCCGGATCATCAGCGGCACGCTGAACATGTCGACCATGGTGGTGTTGCAGAACATGCCGGACGCGTTGTGCGTGAACTCCACGAAGTCGTGCAGCACGGGGAAGTTGGGGTCGGACTTCACCCAGCTCGCCGGGTGCTGGAGCGCGGGCCGCCCGGCCCCGTCCCGGACGGCCTTGAGCTTGAGCTTGCCGCCCAGGGAGACGTAGATCCGGCCGGACATGTGCGGCAGCCGGATCCGCGCGGTGCCGCGGGCGTCGAGCGGGATGGCGTAGTCGGTGAAGCCGTTGTCCTGGTTGTCGGAGACCTTGACCGGCTCGACCGTGCCGCGGGGTGTGACCCGGATGTGACGGTCGCCCCGGCTGCCGACGATGTACAGGTGGACGTTGCGGTTGGCGTACTCACCACTGTTGTTGTGGATGACCAGAGGCAGGCCGCCGGCGCGCTCCTCCGGGAGGGCCGGGCCGTCCTCGTCCGCGGCGAGGGCCGGACGCGCGCCCGCGGCGAGCGCGGCGCCGGCCACCGCGGCACCGGCCAGCGAGGTAAGCGCACTGCGGCGGGAGAACACCGGTGAATCAAGCGGCACCATGCGGAAATTCCCTTTCTTTACCACGGGGCATGTCCGTTCCTTTCTCGAACGCTCCTTGCGTGAACGCGGTCAAACCTAGCCAGCGGTGACGCGCGACGGTCATCAAAAGTTGCTGCGGGACGGACAGTTGTTGCGCGGACAGTTGTTGCGCGGACCGCGAACGGAAAAGAGGGCTGCGCCTGCCCGACGTTTTCGACGAAGCGTCGGGCAGGCACAGCCCAGGGGAATGCGTGTGAAAAGGGTGGGCCGGGATTCAGCGCAGGGTCGCCTCGATGAACGAGAACGGCGTGGGGGTGGCGACGATTCGGTCCAGGGTGAATCCGGCCGCGTCCAGCATCGCCTCGTACTCCTCGGCGGTGCGCTCCCGTCCGGTCAGCATGGCCAGCATGGTCAGGTCGACGAACTTGGCGGGGTGCGGCGCGTCGCCGGGCGGGATCGCCGGGCGTCCTGATCCTCGGGCCGCGCAACGAGACCCTGACAATCAATGACACCGCCCGCCGGTGACTGGACGAGCTGATGCCCACCCTGCCCCGGCACGGCGGCGAACTGCCGTACGCCATCCACCAGGTGGCGGCGAGAGCCCAGGCCCGCCGTAGGCGAACTCGACCACACAGACCCGCACCACACGGACCCGCCCAACACTGTTCAGGACCACCTGAAGTCGATCTTCTCCAAGGTCGGTGTCCGCAGCCGCGGCCAGCTGCTGGCCCGCCTGCTCGGGGAGCACTACCTGCCGGACCCGGGCTGGCGCCGCGTCAGGCCTCAGTCGCGCCGGTGAGCACACCGGCGAGACCGACCGTGGGCCGACCGATCAACCGACGCAGATCCCCACTGCTGGTGAACAACTCGCCGCGCTTGAGCCCGAGGTCGGAGTCGGCGAGGACTTCGGCGAGTTCGGCGGGCAGCCCGGCGTCGAGGAGCGCGGCACGGTACTGCTCGGCGGGAAGGTCGCTGTAGATGACATGCCTGCCCGAGGTGTCGGACAGCGCGGAGGCCAACTCGGCGAGCGTGAAGGCGTTTTCCCCGCCCAGTTCGTACACGGACCCCGCATGCCCCTCGCCGGCGAGAACGGCCGCCGCGGCCTCCGCGTAGTCACGCCGGGAGGCGGCGCTGACCCGGCCGCCACCGGCACTGCCCGGCACGACGCCGGTCTCCAGGTAGAGCGGGAACTGCGACGTATAGTTCTCCAGGTACCAGCCGTTGCGCAGGACGACGAAGGGAACGCCACTGTCGCGCAGATACTGCTCGGTCTTCGCATGAGCGTCGGCGAGTATCATGCCGGCAGTGCGGGCGTTGAGCGTGCTGGTGTAGACGATGAGTTCGGCACCGGCGTCCTTGGCGGCGTCGATGGCCCGCACATGGTTGTCGTACCGCTCACCGACGGTCGTCGTCGACACGATGAGCACCTTCCGCACCCCCTGGAAGGCCTGGACCAGACTCCCAGAATCGGCGAAGTCGGCCCGACGCACGTGAACTCCCCGCTCGGCCAGATCGGCCAGCCGGTCGGTGTTCCGCCCGGTGGCGACGATGTCCTGCGACGCCACTCCGCGCCGCAGCAACTCCTCCACAACGAGCCAGCCAAGCTGCCCGGTCGCTCCGGTAACGGCGATCGACATGTCTCACTCCTGGTACGTAGGTCTGGGAGGGCTCGAGCGCCCCGCCAGCAGTACACAGAAGTAACTCCCCATTGGGAAGTGACCACTTTTTAGTTAGCCCACTCCCCAAAGGAGAGTAAGCAGGTCAGGGAGATGCAGGGCGGCAAGATAGGAGGGTGAAGGCAGACGAGTCGGGCTGTGCGCCGGGTATTGTCCCACGCAGGGAGCGATCATGCTCTGACCTGCATGTTTACGGGCACCCGGCGGGAGATTTCGCCCTCTGGGACTTCTCAGGGACTTTCAGCCGAGGTCCGTGAACCACGCCTCGATGGCGTACAGCCCACGAGCGCCGGCCTGCGGCATGAAGTGCGTGTACGTCCGGAGTGTGAACGCCGGGTCGGAGTGCCCCAGCAGATAGACGCCGCCCGGACCTTGCTCACGCGCCGTGGTGATTGACGCTGCCCAATCGGTGTCTGTGACCGACAGCAGCGCTGCGGGGATGGGTCGGCCGTTATTGTCCTGCTGGTCGGTGTCTTGGGCGGGGTGAAGTCGGCGGCGATCCGGACGTTTGCCCATTCACGGCCCTTGGCTCGGTGAGCGGTGGAGATGGTGACGTCGGCATGTGTCTCGGGGGTGAGTCGGTCCACCGCCGTGAGGACGGCTTCGGTGCCGTGCTGGTCAATCAGGTCGACGAACGGCTTCAGATCGCTGCCTGCCGGGTCGTGTTCGGCATGATCCTGCAGTTCGTCCCAGGAGGGGAACAGGAGCAGTTCGGGGTGCCAGGTGCGGCGTCCCTCCTGGAGGTCGCGAGCAGCGGTGGCCAGAGCTCGCAGGCTCTCCCCTCCCCCGGCGAGCGCCACCCGGCTCCCGGCGGCGAGGTGGGTAGAGATGCCAAGAGCCATGCCGGTCTTCCAGCCGGCCTGGCGGGGTCCGTTCAGTCGGCGGGCGTAACGGTGACCGACCGCCGCGAACGCGAGGGAATGAGCGGTCTTGCACGCCACCATGGACGGGAAACGGGCGGCGGCCTCGTGGGCGATGGCCTTGTTGAAGGCGACTAGCGGCCCCGGCGTTTGGTGCCTGACGCGAGCAGGACGAGCGTGCTCGTCTTGCCCGTTCCCGCGCCCGCCTGGAGGGCCAGATGGTCGCCGGCACGGAAGACATCGGCCTCGGCGCTCGCTCAGGTCCAGCCTCTGGTGCCGCCGGGTCATCACGGGATCCTAGTGACTTCCCGGAACAGTCTTGGCGGGCTCGGCCGGCTGCGGACTGTCAACCGCCTTCAGCCCGAAGACGCCGTCGTCCTGCTGGATACCGCGCCGAAGAACATGGAGGCCGTGGTCTATGCGATGCGCGAGAAGATTCTCGAAATAGGCTGATCAGGCCGAGGCGAGCGCGGTGGCAAGCGGCGCGGCGAGCGTTTCGGGCAGCACCCGCTCGGCGCGTACGTACGTGCAGCCGACCCACTCGGCGGCCTCCCGCAGCGCTTTCGCCGCAGCCGGTACGTGTTTGGCGCCGGTCAGCGAGATCTGACGCGCCACCAGGGTCTGCCCCTCGCCCGCTCCGGATCCACCCTGCCCACCAGACGCCCGCCCGAGAGCAGCGGCATTGCGAAATAGCCGTGCACCCGCTTGTCCTTGGGGACATACGCCTCGAGGCGGTGGGTGAAGTCGAAGACGCGTTCGGTGCGCGCCCGGTCCCACACCAGTGAGTCGAAGGGCGAGAGCAGCGTGGTGCGGTGGCGGCCGCGCAGCTGTTCCGCCAGGGCGGCGGTGTCGGCCCAGGCGGCAGCCGTACGGCCGTCCTTGCCCCAGCCGGCGACCGGCACCTCGACCAGCCCGCTGTCGGGCAGCGCCGAGTGGATCTGTTCCACCGCCAGCCGTTGGTAGTCCGCGAGATCCTTTACCGTGGCCACCCCCAGCGCCGCCCCCTCCCGCGCGGTGCGCTGGCACCTGGGCCGTGGCACGGCCCAGACCCGGTCGATCGTCGCGGAGCGCCCTCGGTACAAAGGGGATCGGGAGGCGTGGGACAAGGGGCGGCCCCTGACACTCCGGCCCGCCGGTACCGACCCCGACACCGACACCGATGCCGTCCCGGGCGAGGCGGGTCACGTTACGTCGCGATGACCGATGCCCTCCTGAATCGGGGTGCCTAGTGTCATCTCGTCCCTGGTGGCAACGGATCGGAATCGGACCCGCATGCGTCTGCTCACGTACCTCGTCGGCTGCAGTGTCGACGGCTTCCCCGCCGGTCCTGACGGACAGTGCGACCCCTTCGGCTTCGACGGCGATCTCAAGGCCGCCGTTCTGGCCGAGTACCCCGAGACCGTCCCGGACCATGCCCGCAGGCCGCTGGGCGTCGTCAGCACGGCGAACAGGTTGTTCGACACGGTCGTCATGGGGCGCGACGTCTACGAATCCGCTCGGGCGGCCGGTGCCGACAGCCCGTATCCCTGGCTTCGGCAGTACGTAGTCTCCTCGTCCCTGAAACGGCCCGCGCCAGGCGTCGATGTCGTCGCCGGGGACCCGGCGGAGTTCGTCCGCGGGCTGAAGCGGCAGCCGGGCATGGGCATCTGGCTGTGCGGCGGCCCGGTGCTGGCCGGGCGCTTGCTGCGCGAGGTCGACAAGCTCGTGGTCCACCGCCGCCCGGTGGTCTTCGGGGCCGGCGTTCCGCTGTTCCACGCGGCATTCGACCCTGCCGCCTTCACGCTGACCGACTTCCGGGTCTTCGCCACCGGCGCGACTGTCACTACGTACACCAAGCAGTAGGAGCACAAGTGTTGTTTCGCCCCACGACCGAGGCCGATCAAGAGCGTGTCGCAGCAGTCATCGTGGATGAACCGGTGGGCTGGATCGACACCGACCGCTACCTGGACGAGTTGAAGCAGGGGATGTACCGGCCGGAGTGGACCTGGATCGCCGAGGACGACGGGCGGATCGTGGGCCGTTCCTTGTGGTGGGGACAGCAGGACAGCGCTCACCCCGTCGCCCTGGACTGTCTGCATGTCGACCCGACGCTCCCCGACCGCGCGGAGGTGGCGGCCGGGCTGCTGACCGCCGCGCTGCGGGCGTTCGCCGACGCCGGTGCGCCCAAAACTCCGCTGTACAACCTGACGCTGCCCGTCGGCTGGCGTGACACCCCGGCCGCGGTGGCCGCCGTGGAGTGGCGGCGCCGGGCCGCCGTGGCAGCAGGCCTCACGCACGAGGTGGAACGGCTGCGCCTGCAATGGACGGCCGACGTCGGCCTCCCCGCGTCCAGGGGCCGGCTGACGTTCGCCCCCGCTTCGGACGAGGAGTTCCTCCGGCTGTTCCGTCGGACAGCCGTCGGCAGCCTGGACGACGAGACCCGCAGGAACATCGCCGTCAAGGGCGCCGAAGCCACAGCCAGGGACGAGATGGACTTCTATCTCGGCTGCCCCGGTCGGCGCGAGTGGTGGCGCGTGGCCCACACCCCGGACGGGCAGGTCGCGGGCCTCGCCCTCCCCTCCGCGACACCGTATGCCCGCAACGTGGGCTACCTGGGCGTCGTCCCCGAGTTCCGCGGCAATGGGTACGTGGACGACCTCCTCACCGAGATCACCCTCATCCACGCGGAATCCGGTGCCGAACTGATCACAGCCACCACGGACACCGGCAACGCCCCCATGGCCGCGGCCTTCGCCCGCGTCGGATACCGGACTTCGGAGATCCGCATGCTGTATTCGGCGCCGGTGGCGTAGGGCGGAGAGACGGAGGCCCCTTCGCCCGAGGGAGACGGATGGTTGATGACGGGCGGCAGCGGGCGCGCCGTATGAAGAGAGCCGTATGAGCCGTATGAAGAGAGGAGAGCCGGTCTGATGCCGGTTTTCATCGAAGAGTTCACCTTGGCCGGGAGCGACAGCGGTCCCTACGCGCTCACCACGGGCCCGGACGGGGCGCTGTGGTTCACGCTGGTTCACCGCGGGGGCATCGGGCGTCTCGTGCCCGGAGGGGTACTCACGCACCATCAACTCGATCCGGACTGCGGGCCGACGATCATCGCTGTCGGGCCGGACGACGCCTTGTGGTTCACCGAGCACCGGGCGCACCGCATCGGCCGGATCGCCCTCGACGGCAAGGTCGAGGAATTCACCGTGCCGACTGCGGAGTGCGGTCCGTTCGGAATCGCTGCCGGGCCGGACGGAGCGCTGTGGTTCACCGAGACCGCCGCCGACCGGATCGGAAGGATCACCACCGACGGCCGGGTGACCGAGTTCCCGCTGCCGGCCACGGGGACCTACCCCTCCGCGATCACCGCGGGCGCCGACGACGGGATGTGGTTCACCCTGAACCAGGCCGACGCGATCGGGCGGATCGGCATGGACGGAGCCGTCACTCTGCACCCGTTGCCGACCAGGTCCGCCGCCCCGGTGGGCATCGCGGCCGGGCACGACGGGGCGGTCTGGTTCGTCGAGATCGGTGCAGGGCAGATCGGGCGGATCACTCCCGACGGCGGGATCACCGAGTTCCCGCTGCCCGACCGCACGTCCCGGCCGCATGCCATCACCCTCGGCAGCGACGGCACGTTGTGGTTCACCGAGTGGGCCGGCAACCGGGTGGGCTCCCTCACCCCCGACGGCACCGTCACCGTGCACGACCTGCCGACCCCGGGCTCGGAGCCGCACGGGATCGCCCTGGGCCCGGACGGAGCTCTGTGGACAGCGCTGGAAATCGGCGCACTCGCCCGCGTCGGCGTCCGTGTCCGCACGCAACACAGCAACGAACAACGAGGGAACGAAAGGGAATGCTCATGAAGTACGCACTCGTGATCTTCGAGACCGATGAGTCGCGCCACCGGATCCGGACCGCCCGGGCCGCTCACCGAGCGGCGTACGAGACCTGGATCGGCAAGATCGCGGCGGCAGGCAAACTGATAAGTGGTGATGCCCTGGACACCGAGTCGGCCTCCGTGGCGACCGTGCGCAAGACCACCGAAGCAGCGCCCGCCACGGTGACCGACGGGCCCGCACACCCGGGCGAGGAGACCCTGGGCGGCTGGTTCGTCATCGACGTGGCCGACCGTGAGGAAGCCGTGGAACTCGCCAAGGGGCTCGGCACTTTGGAGACCATCGAGATCTGGCCGGTGCTCGAAGGCGCCTGAGGACGGTCCGTTGCGGCATCGCCCCTCCCCCGACGTACAGTGTCGATCATGATGCTCGGTTGCTGGCGGGGGGGGGACGGACGGTGCAGGGGCGCGCAGAAGAACGACGCCACATTGAGCGGATGCTCGCCAACTCTCGGCACGGAGCGAGCGGTTCACTGCTGCTGCACGGCGAGGCCGGCATCGGCAAGACCACTCTCCTTGAACATGCGGCCGCCCACGCGGACGGCATGCGCGTGCTGCGGGTCGAGGGCATCGAGTCGGAGATGGAGCTCGCTTTCGGAGGGCTCCATCAGCTCTTCCTGCCGGTGCTCGATCTACTCGACCGGCTGCCGGGACCGCAGGCCGGGGCTCTGCGCGCCGTCTTCGGCCTGAGCGACGAGCCCGTACGGGACCGTCTCACCCTGGGGCTCGCCACACTGTCGCTGCTGTCCGAGGCGGCCACGGACGACCCCCTGCTGTGCCTGGTCGACGACCTGCAATGGCTCGACCGGCCGTCCGGGGACGCGCTGACCTTTGCCGCCCGGCGGCTGCGGGACGAAGGCATAGTCATGCTCTACGCCACCCGCGGCACCTCGCCGGAGAGCGGATCGAGGGCGCTGCCGCGCGTACACGTCACCGGCATCGACCGGCGGTCGGCCGTGGCGCTGCTGCCCGGCCTCGCTCCCCCGGTCGCCGAGCACATCCTCGACCAGGCACAGGGAAACCCGCTGGCGCTGCGGGAGTTGGCCGCCGCGCTGACCCCGGCGCAGCGCGCCGGACAGCTGGGGCCGCTGGTGCCGGCCGAGGCGCGGCCCGAGCCGCCCCATCAGCTCCAGGACACGTTCGCACAGCAGATCCGCCGCCTTCCCGACGCGACCCAGCGCACTCTCGCGGTGGCCGCGGCCGACGACACCGGGGTCCTTCCCACCGTGCTGGCAGCCGCGCGTCGGCTCGACGGGGAGGCCAGGGATCTAGAGCCCGCCGAGCGTGCCGGACTGGTCTTCGTATCCGCGCAGAAACTGCGTTTCCGGCACCCCCTCATCCGGTTCGCCGCCTACCAACAGGCCCCGCTGGCCTGGCGGATCGCGGCGCACCGGGCGTTGGCGGCGGACCTGGACGGCGCCCAGCACGCGCACCGGCGCGCCTGGCACCTGGCCGCCGCGACGACCGGCCCGGACGAAGAGGTCGCCGCGGAGTTGGAACGGGTCGCCGAGTGGGCCGGAAGCAGGCAGGCGATGGCGTCCGCGTCCGCGGCGTACGAGCGGGCCGCCCGCCTGACCGCCGATCCGCACCGGCACGCCCGCCGCCTGATCACCGCCGCGCAGAAGGCGAGCGAGGCCGGCCAGGACGAACGGTGCCGCGCTCTCACCGACCAGGTGCCACTGCCGTTGCGGGACCCAGGGATGGCGGCGGACCTCGCCCGCGTACGCTCCGTGGTCGAGCTCGGCTACGGCAGCCCCCGCCGGGCCGCCCGCATCCTGGCCGACTGCGCGGACACGATCTCGGCCGACCGCCCCGACAAGCTCGCGCCGCTGCTGACCGACGCCATCCACGCGGCCTTCTGCGCGGGCGACGCACCCCTCATGGTCGAGCTCGGCGTCCGCACACCCCATCTGCCGATCCTGGCCGTGCCCGCCCACCTCCTGGCGGGCGACCTGCCCGGCGCGCGCCGGGCCCTGGACACTCTCGTACGGGCCGGACGCCTCGCCGACGTCGGGCTCATGGACCAGTTGGTGACCGCGATCTACTGCCACCTGATGGCCGATCACGCGACCGCGCACGAACTGGCCGCCGCGGCGGTCGCCCAGTGCCGCGAGCAGGGCATCGGTGGATGGCTGCCCACCACGCTGCATCTGCGCGCCCAGGTGGAGCTGGCGCTCGGCCGGCTCGACGACGCGCACGCACACGCCACCGAAGCGCTCCGGCTGGCCGACGGCTACGACCTGGAACACCGAGCAGCCCATCTGCGCGCCCTGTTGGCGGTGCTGGCCGCCGTCCAAGGGGAGGAGGCGCAGACCCGGAAAATGGCCGAACAGGCACTGGAGTACACCCGCCCGCGCGAGGTCGGACGGGGCGCGGCGGAGGCGCTGTGGGCGCTGGGGCTGCTCGACCTCGGCCTCGGGCGGGCGCAGGACGCGCTGCGCCATCTGGAGGCGGCCCGGCAGGCGGCGGGCCACCCCTTCCTGGCCCGGCACCTGTTGCCGGATCTGATCGAGGCGGCCGTGCGCGCCGGACATCCGGAAGGGGCGCGGGCACCCGCGGATCAGCTCATGACATGGGCGGCCGACCTCGGACAGCTCCACTTCACGGCCCAAGCGCACCGCTGCGCGGCCCTGACCAGCCCGGACACACAGGCCGAGCAGCACTATCTGGCCGCCTTGAACCTGCACACCGACGGCAACGACTTCGATCGGGCGCGCACCCAACTCCTCTACGGCGAATGGCTGCGCCGCTCGCGCCGCAAAATCGACGCCCGCGACCAACTGCGCACCGCACTGAAAATCTTCGATCAGCTGAACGCCCGACCCTGGGCCCACCGCGCTCGCACGGAACTCCAGGCAGCCGGCGAAACCCACGACCCGTCCGACGCCACCGACTCCCCCCTGAGCCGCCTGAGCGCCCAGGAGCGCGAAGTCGTCCGCCTCGCGGCCACCGGCGCCACCAACCGCGAAATCGCCACGCACCTGTTCCTGAGCCCACGCACCGTCGGCCACCACCTCTACCGCGCGTTCCCCAAGCTCGGCATCAGCTCCCGAACAGAACTCGCCGACCTGCTCACGAACTGACGGCGCAGAAGAGGAGGCAGGCCAGGCGCCCTTCCCGACCACAGGCACAAGCTGGGCTGAGCCGGGACGCCAGCTGCGACCGAGAGAGATCCGCCCGGGGGGAACCCGTCTCGTTCCGAAGGCCTGTGCCAAGACCCGCCGACCCAGCGGACGGCGCCGTTCCAAGCAGTGCCCGCCACCGGGCAATAGCGAAACAGGGCTGTCTGCAGCGCCCATCAGCGAGGACGCCAGGTGCGGATCTCGAGGTGGGCGATGTGGGCGCCTTCGTGGATGCGGCCTGTCTCCACGAGCCATTGGTGGACGGCTGCGTCGACGCGGCGGGCGAAGTCTGCGGCGTCGAAGCCGCCGGTGGCGGCGGAGCCGTAGGAGCGTTCTTCGGTGTGGTCGGCGCGTTGGATGACGTCGCGGCGGATGCCGGGTGAGTCGGTGCGGCTGCCTGAGGCGAGGATGTAGCTGGTTTTCGGCATGCGGACGGTGAACGCCAGACGCAGGCCTTGGCGGGCTGCTTCGGCGATGAGGGGGCGCAGGCGGGCGGAGCCTGAGGCGATGGCTGGGGTGCCGGCGCGGCCGGTTCCGGTGCCGGCGGGGGCGATGAGGACGGCTTTGGGTGCGTACGCGTGCTCGGGTGCCGGAGGCGGTGGTGCGGCGGGTGATGCGGGGGGCGGCGATGTCGGCGAGTTCGCCTACGTCGGTGATGCCTGCGGTCTGGACGGCGGCGAGGACGGGGGCGGGGGCGAAGGCGGCGCCTCTGTTTCGTGTGTAGAACTGGGAGACGAGGGAGGGGCGTCGCGGCCGATGATGCGGGCGTCCCGCTTGGTGAGGCCTGCGGCCTGGAGCTGGTCGGCCAGGCGTGCGGCCTCGTTCAACTGGCGTGCTGCGGGGCGGCGGTTGCGCGGTGGCATCACATGTCCCCGGTGGCGTGGGCGGCCTGGAGGGCGGCACGTCCCCTGTCGCGCAGGGCGAGGAGTTCGTCTTCCGTGGTGGGGGCGGGACCGGGCCGTTCAGCTGGCCTTTGCGGAGGTAGTCGCCGGGCTGGCCGTGGTAGGGCCAGTTGTGGTGCTGGGTGAGGTAGACGGCGTCGGTGCGGAAGGCGACGACGGTGCCCGCAGGGGCGTGCAGGGCGCCGACGTGTGTGTTGTCCTCGCGCATGCGCTGGGACAGGAGGGCGGCGCGGGCGCCGGACCAGATACTCGCGGCCCATTCGGGGTGGGCGTTGGGGTCGCGGGTGAAGCCGGTGGGGCGCTGCCAGGTGATGGTGTCGTTGTCGAAGCCGATGATTTCGGCGTCGGGTGGGACGTCGCGCTCCATGGTGCGGGGGGTGGTGCCGGTGACCATGCGGGGGCGTTGGGCGAAGGAGCCGATGCCGTACAGGAGCAGGGCGCGGACCGCGCGGGAGGCGAGGTGGGCGGCGGTGCACTGGTCCGCATCGCCGTGGAGGTCCGCTTGGGCGGCGAGGCTGCTCCAGGATTCCTTGAGTTTCCTGGACCAGTCGTCCAATGGTTTGCCGTCGGTCCACAGCAGCCCGTCGAGGGGGTGCCGGAGCGGCCGATGTCCAGTGTCAGGAAGGAAGTCAGCGCGGTGCCGCTGTTCCAGAAGCCGAGCAGGTTGACGTCGATGAGGCACAGATCGTGCCGGGTGGCGAAGTCGCGGGCCGGTTTGGTGAAGACGCAGGACGCCTTTGGGTTCGCTCACGAGTCCGCGGGATACCACGGCAAGCCACCACACCACCGGGGGCGTCGTGTCCGAGGCGATTTCCGCTGGAACTGGGCCTCATTGAAGAACGGCACCCCGTTGATGTCCACCAGTGCGGTGCCGCTGACGGCTCAGTCCGCTGCTGGAAGCCAGCGTGTACCCACCCCTTCTCTCGCAAGTCTGCAATGGTCCGGCACAGGCCCGCGGCTGCCGCATGGGCCTCCGCCCGCCCGCTGCGACCGTCGCGTACGGGAGCAAATGCGTCGCACGTCGAGGGCCCGTCGAACCAGCGGGTGACCAGCCAGCAGACGCTGTCGATGTCGCCGCGGCCGGCGTCATAGCTGGCTCTGCCACCGCCCACCTACTTGCACACTTCGGCCCGCCCCGCGGGTCCGCTGATGTACTCCACGCGCGCGGTGTTGCTTTTCTCCAGCACCCACACGGTCCCTTCGCGTGGACTCCAATCGACCGGAACGACGTAGACGCGATCACCAGCGATGTGGAACAGGCGCAGCCCTGAGTACCGGAAGCCGTAGGCGCTGTCCTTCTCCTGAACCTTGAAGTGACAGCTGCCCCCGCCTCGAATCATGAGGTCCTTCTCGCTGAAGACGACCACGGCAGGGAGTTCGGTGTCGACGGTTCGAGCGGTCTCGGCGGCTCGGCCCCGGCCGACGACGCTGGCATATGCGTACACGGCCCAGAACAGCAAAAGGACGCTGATCAACATCGTCAGCGCCCACAGGCGCTGCCGATGGCGCTTGTCGACATCAGTGTCTCGTGTGGGGCCGAATGCTCCCGGTGCAACGGTTGGCGGGCGGGTGCGAGCATAGGTGGTGAGCAGGAAGCCGACGATGGCGGCAAGCGGGGTGACCAGTTCGAACAGGTCGGGTTGGAGGGGATAGAGCAGAAGCAGGGCGAGCGGTGGAAGCCAGGCGAACCGCAGCCAGCGGGCGACCGTCTCTGTTCTGCCGGGCTCTTGGGTGCTCCAGTAGTGCAGGCCTGCCGCGGCGAGTGCTGCTCCGGCGATCAGCCACGTCGGGAGGAACAGCGCCTGGACGCTGCGCAGCAGATAGTCGCTCGTGGAGAGATGGAAGAGCGAGTCCTGGAGCCCGAGGGCGCGGCTCTCGGCGTCGCTGCTCGCCCAGCCGAAATAGAAGAGTACGGCGGTCAGCAGCGTAACGAGCGAGCCCACGGCCCCGGCCAGTTCCAGCCAGCCGGGGGTGACGGGGCTTGCGGGGGCATCATCCGGGGTTGGAGTGGGTGAGGGTGTCGGTGGCGGTGCGGGGGCGGGATCCGGCACTGGAGCCGGTGGCTGGGGCGACGGGTCGGGTGCGGGGGGCTGAGGCGGCGAGGGGTCTGGGGCTGGGTCCGACGCCGGTCGCGGCTCTGGGGTCGGGTCCTGTCCCGGGTCCGGGTTGTTTCGGCCAGGGCCGACCCGTCGGCGGACTCGTGCCAGGAGCCCCGCGCCCCATGTCATGGGGTGGGGGGACGGATCGTAACGGTTGGTCCTGGGAGGTAGAACTGGCTGTACTTGCCTCGCAAGGAGACCTTCGCTTGCCCCAACGGCAGGTCGTCTGGAACACGTTCGGTCACGCTCGCATTGAGGCCGGATTGAGTGTCCGTATCCCGCGGGTAAAAGGGCGGGACGACGATCTCATCGAAGTACAGCAGGACCGGCACCGGCCAGGTTCCCTCGACCGTGAAGGTGCCGCCCTGATGTACGTACGGAGAGGGAATGCCGGACTCGCCCGATGATCTGTATTCGGTGATTTCGATCTTGCACGCGGTACTTCCCGTGGGGGCGTTCCGGAATACGACTTTGCCGTCTGGATGCTCCGTCCGGAAGGTGGCGAGCCGCTTCAGCACTTTGAAGGCGGCGTTGTACTTGCAGCTGCCTGACGGGTGCCCCTGGACATCGGCGTACGCAGCAGTGACGGTCTGCCAGTCGGCGCCCCGGCCCTCGGCGATGTAGCAGGCGGCGATGAGTCCTCTGATCACGCTCCAACGCACGGGATCTTGCTCCCATTTGCGATGTTTGCCCGCTCTGTTGAACCGGACCTCCGCCGTTTGACAGTCCCTGCTCTGCACCAGGTCGTAGACGTAGTCGAAGTTTTCGCCGTCGTTCGACGGAGACTTCGGACCGAACGGGGTCCAGGCCAGGTCCTCCTTAGGCTGGTGGGTCCCGCGAGATGTGCTCGGTGTCCAGCCGGGCGTCCATGCGGACGCAGTACCGGGCGTCCATGTCCCGCCCTGGCTGCTGCCCTGCGGCCCGCCTGTGCCGCCGGGCCAGATGGAACCACCGGGGCCGTTTGTCGGGCCGCGGCCGGTTGTGGGACCGGGACCGGCGGACGAGCCAGGCGCCGTCGGCACTTCGAGAGTCGGACCGTTGGTCCTCGGGGCCGCATCCCGACCATCGCCCCCAGCTCCGCACCCGGCCAGCGCTAACGCCACTGCTGCCGCAAGCAACGTTGCAGCCCTCCCCCCGCCACCCCATGTCACGCCCCCCGGTAAATGTCACTGGACCTTCACACCCAGACGCCACGTTTCTTACCCAGACGCCGCAACTCATAGTAGGCACAAGACCACGCAGCGGTCCTGTGCCTATGCGCAAGTCCGCGCAACCCGTGGAGGTTTGGGCCACGTGCTTGCGGTCGTCCGACTCAGCTTGATCATTAACCTCGCTGCTGTTTCAGGCGGACGTGTTCGGTGAGGGTTTCGATTCGTTTCACGGTCTTCCCGGGCTCGTGACGTGGGGCTGGCCTGTGGTTCTTCGAGCTGGGTGGGCGTCCGGGTCCGGGCTTGGAGGGTTGGGGCACGTCGGCGGGACGGGCGGTCTTCACACGGAGGTGGCGGAACCCCCGGGCGGACTCGGGCAGGGGTGAGCCGGCGAGGCTGCGCCGGCCGCTCCCAGGGCCGACGAAGGTCCTCGGCGAGGGGCCGGGCAAGGCGGAGTTGGGTGTGGGCGGCGATGATCAGCCACGTCCACAGGTCGGCTGTGTGCGGATCGCGGACCTTGGGGACGGTCCAGCCCAGGGTCTGCTTGAACAGCCGGAAGGTATGTTCAAGATCGAACCTGCGGAGGAACGCCTGCCAGCGGACATCGACGTCCCGGCCGGTCATCCCGGTGCGCGAGGACCACAGCCACACCGGCTTGGGGTCGCGGTCACCGGGCAGGTGCTCGACCTTCAGCCGGATCAACGTGCCGTGGATCAAAGGGAGTTCACCGCATTGGTCGAGCCAGGGGCCACGGGCCTGCAGGCGGGGGTGCATCCGGTCCCAGGCGAGGGCTTCGGCCCGGCCATAGCGGGTGGTATCGCAAGTGGTGGCCTGGTCAGGTGTGTGCCAGGACTCCGGCTTGGAGAAGGTGAGGACGCCGCCGTGCTTGCGGGGCTGTCCGCCGCGCGGGGTGGATCGGCGTGGGCCGACGTCCCGGAGCATGACGCGGTCCGAGCGGAGCCGGCCGACCAGCTCGACGGGCAGGTCGGCCAGGACGTAGGCGAGGCGGGTGACGTCGTAGCCGGTGTCCATGACGACGAGGATGTCCGCGTCGCCCGGCCGCCACTGCCCGGCGTTCACCAGCCGGGTGACCACCTCGCGTAGCTGGGTGGCGGTCACCTCGGTGGCGTCGTCGGACGGCCCCAGCCGGATCGCGTCCAGCACGGCCGTCCAGGACGTGCGTCCCGTCTCCAGTGCGGCGACGAAGGAGTCGGGCCAGCCGGGGATGAACTGATCCGCGCTGCGGCCCCGCCCGTAGACGTGGCAGAACAGCAGCTCCGGGCTGGTGGGGGCGTCGGGACGCAGCCAGTTGCTCACGTCCACCGCGAGCACGATCCGCCCGTCGGCGGCACGTGGCAGCGGCGTGGAGGCCAGCAGCCTGCGCAGACGGCGCGGCTCCAGCCAGCCGTGGTTGACCGCGTCGTACATCGCTCCGTGCCCGCGCCGGTGCTCGGCCGTGAGCGTCAGCTCGACCAGCGACGTCACCGGGCCGTCCGAGCACAGCACCGCGTCGGCCAGCTCGAAGAGCGCATCCGCCCGGGAGTAGAGGCAGTCGTAGAACTGGACACGAAAGTGGGACAAGATGCCCAACGCGGCGTCAGCGGACTGTTCAGCGGCGAGACTCTTCACCAGCGGCCGTTCCTTCACGCGACGTTGCTCGACACCTCGAAGCGTGAAGAACGGCCGCCCTGCTGTCCCGGGAACGAACCAAGATCAGCGGGTCAGGTGAACGGTTGAGGTTAAACGCCAAGCTCAGAAGCCGTTGCCATACCGATCATGGAGTCTGTCGATCGAACGGGAGTCTCGATCGGGTGATCGCGGGCACTGCCCGGCATGAGAGCAGGGCCTGGCGGTATACGGGGAAAATCCAGGGGAACGGACGGCCGCGCGCTGCTACGGTCGGGCGCTATGAGCTGGCTCCCCGATGACTTCGTCCATCCCGTCCTGGTACCGCTGCCGGGCAGTGGTCATCACCTGCGGCCGATCCGGGAGGCGGACACCCCGCTCGACTATCCGGCTGTGATGGGTTCGCGCGAGCGGCTGTGGACCATCTTCGGCCCAGCCTGGGGCTGGCCCGCGGCCACCATGACCTACGAGGCCGACCAGGCCGACCTGTTGCGGCACGAGAAGGAGATCGCCGCACACCAGTCTTTACAACTACGCGCTGGTCGACGCGGCGGAGACAGCTCTGCTCGGCTGCGTCTACATCGACCCACCGGAGAGGGCCGGCGCGGACGGCGAGATCTCCTGGTGGGTGGTGGACGAGCTGGTGGGCAGCAAGGTCGAGCAGGCCCTCGACGAGCTGGTGCCGCAGTGGATCGCCGCCGACTGGCCGTTCGAGCAGCCGCGCTTCCTCGGCCGCGAGATCTCCTGGTCGGACTGGCTCGCCCTGCCGGAGCACCCCGACGCGTAAGTAGCTTTTGTCGTAATGCTCTGGGGACTTGGTGCTCGAACGGCCGTCTCGATTGGGTGGTCGTCGGGTGCTCGGCGCATGCGAGGAGGGCCTCCTGAGTCCGCATCATCAACGTTCCTGGAGATGGAGAACGACCAGCTCAAGGGAGTCTGAAGCGATGCCTCTCCCGGCGTGTACCCCTCCGATAGCTCTGGTGGGCCGTGTCCTGAAGCGGCGGACTATTCATAGGTCAGGTTTCGAAGACGTCTGCCTCTGCCTTGAGCTGCTTGTTCTCTCTCTGTACCTCGGCCTGCCGTTTCTTAGTCTCGGCCAGTTCCTGACGCAGTTTGCGGTCACTGGCGGGGACTTGGCCCTGGGCCCGGATGCGGGCGTAGAACTCGTCCTTGAGGTCGGTGTGCCGGTGGTGAGCAGCTGCCGCTTGACGTTGGCCTCGGCTGCGAGCGAGACGACAGTCAGCGCACCGTCGGACCGCAGCGGGGTGCCGGCCAGCAGTCGGTCGATGGCCGCCTGGATGTTCTGGCGCTCGGCGGTATGGTCCCCACTCATTCGTCCTCCCCTTGCTCAAGGGTGATGCGTGCGGCCCGGTGCTGGTCGGCCAGCTCCTCCAGGTGCTCGGCCTTGGACCGCAGCCGCTCGGCCAGTGGTTCGGAGATCAGTGGGGAGGATGCCTGGACCCGCCGGTTCTGTGCTGCGGCCGTCATTCGTGCCGTGTGATGGTCGGTGCGGGCGATGTTTCGCGCAGGCGTTGCGGCAGCGGTCAAGGCTGGGGTACAGCAGCGGGGTACCGCAACCAGCAGCACTGGCGGCCGCACCAGTTGCGCACGGCGCCTCGGCGTACGGCAGGCATACGAGCGCCGCGGATCGTCGCACGCCCTGTGTGCCGCTCCGGCACACGCTCAGGTACGTGGAACGTCAGGTCCTCCGCCTCTCGCGGCGACCTCCTTGCGCAGCGCCAGCGCCGCCGTGCCGGTGAACGCGAGGGGCACGCACAGGAGGAAGAAGATCTGCGAGATGCCCCATCCGGCACCAATCAGCACACCGCCCAGCAGGCCGCTGGCGAGCGTGCCCAGACGACCCATTCCGCTCATCCATCCCATGCCCGTCGCACGCAAGGTCGCCGGATAGGCCAGCGCCCCGACCGCCTGGAGTGCGCCCATGGCGCTGCCCAGGCACACTCCGAGCACCGAGAACAGGGCGAACATCCCGGCATGGCCCGTGTCCGCGGCCGCCGTGAGACCGACGACCAGGGCGCTGAGCGCCGACGCCAGCGCGAGGGCGCGGAAGCGGTCGTACTTCCTGAGGCCGAACGACGCCAGGAGCTGGCCGCATAGGGTCCCCGCGCCGAACAGACCGACACCGACTCCGGTGCGGGCCGCCGTGAGACCCGCGCGCTCCCCCATCAGCGGCAGGTAGTTGAGGAGGAGGAAGACCACGCCCAGCAGGACAAAGTAGCAGAGCCAGATCAGGAGCGTCGTCAGCACGAAGGAGCGGGACAGCACGATCGCGCTGACCTTCTGTCTCGGTTGCCGCTCCTCGTCCCGGGCGCCGGTCAGGTCGACCTGGGAGGTGTCCCGGCCCGGTGCGAGGAGGGCGAGGGTCTCGTGGATCTGCTCGGCCGGTCGGCCGCGGACGAGAAGGACGCTCACCGATTCCGGGACGTAGGCCACGACGAGGGGAACGAGTAGGAGAGGCGCGAGGCCGCAGAGCGCGAGCGCCGCCGGCCAGCCGAGGGCCGGAATGACGGTCGATGCGAAGAGTCCCCCCGCCACCGTCCCAGCCGCGACGCCCGAGAAGGCGAGGGCCACCACCGGTGCGCGGCGCGCGGCCGGCGTCGAGTCGGCGACGATCGCCATGACGCCCGGGGCCACCGCACCGAGTCCGGCGCACGCCACGACGCGCAGGGTCGCGAAGAGTGCGATGGTCGTGGCGAGTGCCATCGCCGCTGTGGCCACCCCGAAGACAAGGATGCCGGCGACGGTCACGCCTTTGCGCCCGTACCGGTCGGCCAGCGGTCCCGCCACCGCACCGCCGACCGCCATGCTGAGCACGCCGGCAGTCACGGTGGTGGTCACCGCGCTCATCGACGTACCCCAGTCGCGTATGAAGTGCGGATAGACAAAGCTCGCGATGCTGATGTCGAGTCCTTCGGCGACCATCACCGTGAGCCCGAGGAGGGCGACGAGCCGCTGCCTCAGCCCCATCGGGGTCGAGTCGATGAATTCCTGAACGCTCAGTCGACCGCTCTTCTGTTGAACGCTCTTCTGTTGAACGCTCTTCTGTTGAACGCTCGGCTGTGGTGACTCGGCCCGTCCGGAGCCCGGTGCGGAATCGAGACGCATGGCATTGACCTTTCCTCGGGGTGGTTCCGTCAAGTTCCGGTCCATTTCGGGGAGCGCTTCTCGACGAAGGCGCGCGGGCCTTCCACCGCGTCCCGGCTGACCATGCGCCGCTCCTCCCAGACGTACCGCGTGGCGAAAGCCCGTTCCAGCGGCATGCCGGCCGAGACGGTCGCGGCCTCTTTCACCGCGCGCAGCGACAGCGGCGCGCAGCTCAGTACGTCCTCCAGCCAGCCCTCCACGCAGTCGTCGAGGCTATGGGCCGGCACCACCTCGTTGACCAGGCCCAGTTCGTACGCGCGGGACGCGGTCATGCGGCGCCCAGTCAGCAAGTGCCCCATCGCGATGCGAAAGGGCGCCTGCCGGGTCAGTCGGAACACGCCTCCGGCACCCGCCATGAGCCCCAGCTTCGCCTCGGTCAGCGCGAACTCGGCGTGTTCCGCGGCGATCACGATGTCGCAGGCCATGGCCAGCTCGAAGCCGCCGCCCAGGGCGAATCCGTTCACCCGGGCGATCAGCGGCTTGAACAGCGAGAACCGCTCCGTCAGTCGGGGCCAGCCGGGCTTGTCGCGGCTGCCGAAGGTGGCGGGTGCGCCGCCCTCGCCGACCCGGTCGACCAGCTCCTTCAGGTCCTGGCCGACGGAGAACGACCGCCCGCCGGAGCCGGTGAGGACCCCCACCCAGATGTCGTCGTCGGCCTCGAAATCATCCCAGACGTCGACCAGTTCGGCATGCATCCGCAGGTCCATGGCATTCAGCACCCGCGGACGGTCCAGGGTGATGTACGCGACGTGATCGCGCTTCTCGTAGCGAACGCATCGCAAGGCGTCAAGCATCCGTCGTTCCTCTCTTATCCCGGTCGGGTGCGGGTCGGTGACATTGGCGGCATGACCTTGGAGATCATCCCCGTGCCGGTGTTGCGAGCCGGCGATGTGCCGGAGTCGGCCGTGCCGCCCCTCGCCGACGGGACGGTGGCGCTGTGGCTGATGCGGGTGGCGGAAGACCCCGAGGCGTACGGCCTCCTGGACGCCGAGGAACGGCGGCGGTGGAGGGCGCTGATACGGGAGGACCACCGGGCGCGGTACCGCGCCGTGCACGGGGGTTGCGGCGGCTGCTCGGGCACTACCTGGGGATGCGGGCGGACGAGGTGGTGTTCGTCAGGGAGGACTGTCCCCGCTGCGGAGGGCCGCACGGCTGGCCGGCCGTGCGGGGCGGCGGGATTCACTTCTCGCTCTCGCACAGCCAGGACCTGGTGCTCGTAGGTTTCGCCGCGAGGCCGGTGGGCGTGGACATCGAGGCGCATCCGGAGGCCGAGGTGTCGCATCTCGTGACGGACAACCTGCACCCGCTGGAGCGGGACGAGTTCGCCCGGCTGCCACCGGAGGTCCGGCCGGCCGCGTTCGCGCGGTGCTGGGTATGCAAGAAGGCCTACCTCAAGGGAACGGAAGAAGGGCTGGCGGGCGGGCTCGAGCGGACGTACATGGAAATGGGGCCGGTCCCGGCCGCCGGGCCGGGCTGGTCGCTGACCGACGTGTGGGTCGCGCCCTCCTTCGCGTCGGCCGCGGCGGCCGTCGCCACGTCACAGCAGTGACCGTGACCACCTCTCGACCGCTTCGGCCGTCGTCGTGGAGTGCTCCTCCAGCATCGTGAAGTGATCACCCGTCACCCTGGCCGCCTCGTGCGGGAGATGCCACGAGGCGATCTGCGCCTCGTCGGCCCCGTAAGGCGTGGCGGCGTGCACCAGCAGGGTGGGGGCGGCGATCGGTTCGGGCTTCCACTCCCGGAAGAGACGCGAGTAGGCCCCCATCGCGGTCAGCCGGTAGTCGTCGATCATGACGAGCCGGTCGCGCTCCAGCATGCCGCCGACCATCACCGCGTGTCCGCGCGGGTCGTCCGCGCGTCCCGGAGTGTCGAGCAGTGCGACTCCGTCGGGCGCCTTGTCCATCCGTTCCAGGACGGCCGCGACCTCGTGGGCCACCCAGCCGCCCGCGGAGCGGCCGACCAGGAGGAACGGGGCTTCCCCCACCATCTCCAGCACCGTGCGGGCATGCATCTCCGCCAGGACGTCCACCGAGCAGGGCAGCGGTTCGCCCGGGACGAACCCCGGATGGGCAAGGGCGGCCACCCTCCACGCGTCGCTGAACCCGTCCGCGAAGTGGGCGTACACATGCACGCCGGCGATCGCGCTGAAGGACGGCAGACATACGACCGTCGGGCGCGCCGGCCCTCGGCCGAGCCAGACCGGGGCGCGCCGGACAGCCGGGTCCGCGGGGTCGGTGAAGGTCTTCCGCATCCGTGCGGCCGCCTCGGTCAAGGCCACGGCGTCGTCCAGGCGTCCGGCTCCGGCTGCCTCCCGGAACAGCTCCGTGAGCAGGCCCGAGCCGTCCTCGCCAAACTGGCCGTGGCCCGTGGAGCGTCCGGAGGAGACGTCCTCGAGTCGGGCGTCGACGAAGGCCGCGATCGCGCCCAGGTCGTCGTGGTCGAAAACGAGCGTCGCGGGCAGGCGGACGCCGAGCGTGCGGCTGATCCGGTTGCGCAGTTCGATCGCGGTGAGCGAGTCGAAGCCCAACTCCTGGCGGGTACGGTCCGCGGTGATCAGCGTGCCGGTGTGGCCGAGGGCCTCCGAAGCCTCGAAGAGTACGAGTTCCAGCACGGCCGCCAGACGCTCGGACCCGGTCAGATCGGAGAGGTGCTCGGATCCGGTCGGTCCGGTGAGAGGGCTGCTGACGTCGTTCGTCGCCCTCCCGGTAAGCTCGGCGCCCCCCTGCTCGGGCGGCGAGGTGGTCGCGGGGCCGGGCCGGTCCTCGATCCAGTAGGGGCGCTGCTGGAAGGGGTACGTGGGGAGGTCCACGAGCCTGCCGCAGCCGTCCGACAGCGGGCTCCAGTCGACCGTGGCTCCGTCGACGTGCACCTGGGCCAGGGCCGCGAGAAGCGCGTCGGCCTCGGGGCGGTCCGCGCGCAGGGCCGCGGCGAAGACCTGGTCCTCGGCGTCGGGCACGATCTTCTGCGCCAGGGCGGTCAGGACCCCACCCGGGCCCACCTCCAGCCAGCGTACGGCTCCGGCCTCGCGGGCCCGTGCCACGGCGTCGGCGAACCGTACCGGGCGGCGGACATGCCGTACCCAGTACTCGGGGTCCACGACCTCGGCGGGCAGCCCGGCCAGCACGGGTTCATGAAGTTCCAGACCTGTCACGACCTCACGGAACTCATCCAGCATGGGGTCCATGAGCGGCGAGTGGAAGGCATGACTGACCGTCAGACGAGTGGTTCGTACGCCTTGTTCGCGCCAGGCGTCCACCAGCTTCCGGACCTCGGCCTCCTCGCCGGACAGCACCGTGGACGTCGGGCCGTTGATCGCGGCGAGCGCCACCCGGTCCTCCAGGCCGACCAGTGCCGCCGACGCCTCGGCCTCGGAGACCTCCACCGCCGCCATGGCGCCGCCGGGCGGCAGCGCCTCCATCAGACGGCCGCGCGCCTCCACCAGGCGGCAGGCGTCCTCCAGGGACATCACTCCCGCCACATGGGCGGCGGCGACCTCACCCACCGAGTGGCCCACCACGGCGTGGACGTCGACGCCCAAGGCGCGTACCAGCCGGTACATGGACACCTCCACGGCGAAGAGCGCCACCTGTGCGTAGCACGTCCGGTCGAGGAGCCCGTCCCGCGCCTCACCGAAGACCACGTCCTTCAGTGGCAGCCCGGTGTGCTCCGCGATCGCGTCGAACGACTCCTCGAAGACGGGGTAGGCCTCGTACAACTCCCGGCACATCCCCTGGCGTTGGCTGCCCTGGCCGGAGAACAGCAGCGCGGTGCCGCCGGGCCGGGCAACGCCCCGGATCTCCCGGACGGTGGCGCCGCCAGGCGACGCGGACGGGAGGAGGACGGCCCGGTGCCGGAAGACCGCGCGCCTCGCGAGCGAGAGGCTCACGTCCATGGGGTCGGCCGGCGCCTCGTCGAGGCGCGCCCGCAGCCGGGTGATCTGGTCCCGTAGCGCGCCGGCGTCCCGCCCAGAGAGCGGCCAGGGCACCGGGGCCGGTACGACGTCCCGCGGGTCGCGGCCGGTGGCGGGTCGGGTGGCGGTGTCCTGCTCGGGCGCCTCGGGCGGGGCCTCCAGGATCACATGAGCGTTCGTGCCGCTGATCCCGAACGAGGACACCGCCGCCCGGCGCGGCCGGCCAGTCTCGGGCCAGGCGCGCCGCTGCGTCAGGAGTTCCACGGCTCCCGCCGACCAGTCGACGTGCGGGGTCGACTCGTCCGCGTGGAGGGTCCTCGGCAGGATGCCGTGCCGCATCGCCTCGACCATCTTGATCACGCCGCCGACCCCGGCCGCGGCCTGCGAGTGGCCCACGTTCGACTTCATCGACCCTAGGTAGAGTGGCAGGCCCGCATCGCGTCCTTGGCCGTACGTGGCGAGGAGCGCCTGCGCCTCGATCGGGTCCCCGAGCTTCGTGCCGGTGCCGTGCCCCTCGACGACGTCGATATCCCGCGCCGTGAGGCCCGCGTGGGCCAGGGCCTTGCGGATGACCCGCTGTTGGGAGGGGCCATTGGGTGCCGAGAGGCCATTGGAGGCGCCGTCCTGGTTCACCGCCGACCCACGGAGGACGGCGAGCACCGGGTGGCCCTTGCGCCGGGCGTCCGACAGCCGCTCGACGAGCAGCATCCCGGCGCCCTCGGCCCAACCGGTGCCGTCGGCCCCCGCGCCGAACGCCCGGCACCGTCCCTCGGGCGACAGGCCGCGCTGCCGGCTGAAGGAGAGGAAGGCGCGCGGTGTCGCCATGATCGTCACTCCGCCGGCCAGCGCCAGCTCGCACTCCCCGGAGCGCAGCGCGTGCGCCGCCGAGTGCAGGGCGACCAGCGAGGACGAGCACGCGGTGTCCACGGTGACCGCAGGCCCCTCGAAGCCGAACGTGTACGAGATACGGCCCGAGGCCACACCGCCCGAGAGGCCGGTGACGAGATAGGGCTCCAGCGCGTCCGGCACCTGCGCGGTCGCGTAGTCGTGGTGGACGACACCGGTGAACACGCCCGTGTCGCTGCCGCGCAGCGACGTCGGGTCGATCCCGGCCCGCTCGAACGCCTCCCAGGCGGTCTCCAAAAGGAGCCGCTGCTGCGGGTCCATCGCCTGCGCCTCGCGGGGCGAGACCCCGAAGAACTCCGCGTCGAAGAGGGCGGCGTCGTGCAGGAAGCCTCCCTCACGGGCATAGCACGTCCCGGGCCGGTCGGGATCGGGATGGTAGATGCCGTCGATGTCCCAGCCCCGGTTCGTCGGGAATCCGGAGATCGCGTCCTGTTCCTCGAGGACGAGCCGCCACAGTGACTCGGGCGAACGGACGCCGCCGGGGTAGCGGCAGGCCATGCCGACGATGGCGATCGGCTCGCGGCTCGCCGAGAGGGCGCCGCGCAGCTGCCGACGGGTCTCGTGCAGCTCGGCGGTAACCTTCTTGAGGTAGTCGACCAGCTTCTCCTCGGTACCCGTCACGTCACGGTCCCTTCAGTTCGTTGTCGATGAGGTCGAAGAGCTGGTCGACCGTCGTGGCCTCCCCGATCCGGTCGCCGATCGAGGTCTCCTCCGCGCTCCCGGGGTACCCGGCCGCGTCTTCGGCGAGCAGCGCGGTCAGGGCGCGCAGTCGTTCGACGAGCCGGTCGCGCGCGGCGGCGTCGGGGCGGTCGCGTTCCACGGATGCTTCGAGGCGGGCCAGTTCGCCGAAGACCGTGCCCTCCGCGGCCCGGACCTCCCCGCCCTCCCCGCCTTCACCAGCGAGGCCCGAGGTGTGGAGCGCGGTGAGCAGGTGGCGTGCGATGGACGTCGACGTCGGGTGGTCGAAGGCCAGGGAGACGGGCAGGTCGAGTCCGGTCCGTGAGCCGAGGCGATTGCTCAGGTCCACGGCGGAGACGGAGTCGAGCCCGAGGTCGGTCATGCTGCGGTGCGCCTCGATCTCGTGTGGGCCGTCGAAGCCCGCGACGTCGGCGATCTCCCCTCGTACGAGATCGGTCAGCCTCCGTTCCCGCAGTTCGTCGGAGAGGCGTGCCAGGTCGGCACGGAGCCGTTCCGCGGCCGAGGGCTCGTCCGGCGAGGACGAAGCGGCCGGTACCGGAGCCGGGGCCGACGCGGGGGTGCCGGTCCGCGCCGGCCCGGACGCGAGCCAGTACCGCCGGTGCTCGAAGGGGTAGACGGGCAGCTCGACCGGGCGCCTGGGGCCTCCGGCGAAGAACTCCCGCCAGTCGACGGGGACGCCGCCCGCATGGGCCTGGGCCACCGCGTCGAGCAGGGAGCGCACCTCGGAGCGTCCACGGCGCAGTCCTCCGCACAGCGCCGGCCCGGAGCCGGACACGCAGGCGCGCGCCATCGTGGTGAGCTGCCGGTCGGGTCCGAGTTCGAGGAAGGAGGTGATCCCCTCGGCCGGCAGGGCGCGTACGGCGTCCGCGAAGCGCACGGTCTCCCGGACGTGGCGAACCCAGTAGTCGGGTGAGCGGAGTTGGGCCGTGTCGGCGAGCTGTCCGGTGAGGTCGGAGATCATCGGGAGGAGTGGCGGCCGGTAGGACACCTTGCCCGCGGCGGCCCTGAACTCGTCCACCATGGGGTCCATGAGGGGCGAGTGGAAGGCGTGGCTGACCCGGAGTCCGGTGACCCGGCGCTTCCGCGCCCGGAACGCCTCCCCCACGGCCCGTACCGCCTTCTCGTCACCGGACACCACGACAGAGCGCGGGCCGTTCACGGCGGCGACGGCCAGGGCTCCGGCCGTGGACGCGAGTGCGGTACGGACCTCCTCCTCGCTCGCTTCGAGCGCGGCCATGGCGCCGCCGGGCGGCAGCGCGGCCATCAGCTGGCCGCGAGCGGCGACGAGCGCGGCCACATCCTGGAGGGACAGCACGTCGGCCGCGTGCGCGGCGGTCAGCGCGCCGACGGAGTGCCCCATGACGAGGTCGGGGACGAGGCCCCAGGACTCGACGAGGCGGAAGAGGGCGCTCTCCAGGGCGAACAACGCGGCCTGTGTGAAGTCGGTACGGTCGAGGAGCGCGGCCCTCGAGGTGCCTCCGGGGGCCCACATGACGTCGCGCAGTGGGCGGTCGAGGTGCGGGTCGAGGGCGGCCCAGGCCGAGTCGAGTGCTTCGGCGAAGACGGCGAAGGCGGCATACAACTCTTTGCCCATTCCCGGGTATTGGCTCCCCTGCCCGGTGAATCCGATGGCCAGTGACGCCTCCGCGGGCGCCTTGTCCGGCTCGGCGGCCGTGTCCTCGCCGGCGGCGAAGGGCCGCAGGCGGCGCTCCAGTTCCGTGCGCCCCTCCACGACGAACGCGGTGCGGCGGGGGAAGGCGGTGCGGGTGGTGGCCAGGGCGGCCGCGAGGTCCGGGACAGGCAGTCCCGGGTCCGCGCGGACCACGTCGAGGAGGCGCTCGGCCTGCCGGCGCAGCGCCGGTCCGGTACGGGCCGACAGCAGGACCGGCACGGTGTCGGGGAGGGCGGACGGCGGGGCGGCGAACAAGGTGTCGGGGTCGGGGGCCTGTTCCAGGACGAGGTGGGCGTTCGTACCGCTGACGCCGAAGGAGGACACCGCGGCGCGACGGCGGTCTCCGGTCTCGGGCCAGGCGGTGTGCTCCTGAAGGAGACGGACCGCGCCGGTGGACCAGTCCACGGCCGTGGTCGGCCGGTCGACGTGCAAGGTACGGGGCAGTTCGCCGTACCGGATCGCCTGCACCATCTTGATGACAGCGCCGACGCCCGCCGCGGACTGGGCGTGGCCGATGTTGGACTTGAACGAGCCGAGCAGGAGCGGGCGTTCCGGGTTCCGGCCCTGGCCGTACGTCGCGAGGAGGGCGTTGGCCTCGATGGGGTCGCCGAGTACGGTGCCCGTGCCGTGCGCCTCGACGGCGTCCACGTCGCCGGGAGTCAGGCCCGCGTCGGCCAGGGCCCGGCGGATCACCTGCTGCTGTGCCGGTCCGCTGGGCGCGGTCAGGCCGTTGCTCGCGCCGTCCTGGTTGACCGCACTCCCCCGGATCACGGCGAGCACGGAGTGGCCGTTGCGGCGTGCGTCGGAGAGGCGCTCCAGGGCGATGACTCCGACGCCCTCGGACCAGCTGGTGCCGTCGGCGCCCGCGGCGAAGGCCTTGCACCGGCCGTCGGGCGCGAGGCCATGCTGCCGGCTGAACTCCACGAAGGTGCTCGGGGTGGCCATCACCGCAACGCCGCCGGCCAGGGCTAGCGAGCACTCACCGCGCCGCAGCGCCTGCGCGGCCAGGTGGACTGCGACGAGCGAGGAGGAGCAGGCGGTGTCGATCGTGAGGGCGGGGCCGTTGAGGCCCAGGGTGTAGGCGAGGCGTCCGGAGGCGACGCTGCCGGCAGTGCCGGTGCCGAGGAGTCGTTCCAGGTCCTCAGGGAGGTCGGCGGTGTTCTTGGCATAGTCGTGGAACATCAGCCCCACGTAGACGCCGGTGTCCGTCCGCCGCAGGACGGTCGGGTCGATGCCGGCGCGTTCGATCGCCTCCCAGCCGACCTCCAGAAGCAGGCGTTGCTGCGGGTCCATGGCGAGGGCCTCGCGCGGGCTGATGCCGAAGAACGCGGCGTCGAAGTCGCCCGGCGCGTCGAGGAATCCGCCGGAGCCGGTGGCCGAGGTGCCGGGCTCTGTCCCGTCTCCGCGCAGCAGCCGCTCTAGGTCCCAGCCGCGGTCGGTGGGGAACGCGCCGATCGCGTCGCGTCCTTCGGCGACGAGCCGCCACAGGTCCTCTGGGGATGCGACGCCGCCGGGGTAGCGGCAGCTCATGCCGATGACGACGACGGGGTCGTGGTCGGCGCCCGGGGGCCGTTGCCCGGTGACGTCGGCGTCGGGCCGTACGCCGAACAGTTCGCCGTCCAGGACGGCGGCCACGGCAGCGGGTGTCGGATGGTCGAAGGCGAGCGTCACGGGCAGGTGCAGGCCGGTCCGAGCGGCCAGCCGGTCGCGCAGCGCGACGGCGGTGAGCGAGGTGAGCCCGAGGTGGGTGAAGGCGAGACCGGCATCGATCCGCTCGGACTCGTCGAGTCCGAGCACCCGTGCCGCCTCCTCCCGGACGAGTTCGGTCAGCGCCCGTTCACGCGCCCGGCCGGGCAGCCCGCCAAGCCGTGCCCGCAGGCCCTCGTCGGCGGTCGCGCCCCCACCGTCCCCGTACGCGGGAAGCAGCTGGCGAAGCCGGGCGGCCCCGGGGGACCGCAGCGTCCAGGGATCGGTACGCATCACGAGCGCCGGGCCGCCCGCCGTGGTCCGCGCGGCATCGAAGGCGTCGACCGCCTCCCGTGCGGTGAGCGTCGCGAGGCCCGGCGGTCCGGCGTCGGGGGCGGCCCCGTCGGCGGCGATCGGGCCGAAGGCCAGGAACGTGGCGTGGGGGGCGTCGTGGGTGAGCGCCGCGGCGTAGGCCGTGGCCGCCGCCGCGGAGGAGTCGACGGGCTGGGCGTCGGGGTGGGTGAGCGTGCCGCAGAGGGTGAGCGTCGTGCGGCCGCTGTCACGGGTCAGGGTGAGCAACCGGCCCGCGACCTTCGCGTCGCTGGGGACGATCACCGGGTGGACGATCGTGTCCAGCGAGCGGTCCGGGCCGAGGGCCGCAAGCAGGGCGGCGGCGCCCTCGGGCGTGTCCGGAAGCTCGGTGCGTACGGTCACGGTGGCGCCGAGCCCTGTCAGATCCGCGGCCAAGGAGGCGGCCGCCGCGTGATCGGCATCGGTCAGTGCGATGCCGCGGACACCGTGGTCGACGACGAGATGGGTCGCGAGGACGCGTGCAAGGGGGGTGGCCGCGCCCGTCACGAGCGCGGTGCCGCCCGGTTCCGGCGGGACCACGGCGAGCTGGGTCGTCGCCCGTACGCGGACGAGCCGCGGTACGAGGACCTCCCCCGCGCGGACGGCGAACTCCGTCTCGCCCGTGGGTGCTTCCAGGAGCCTGCGCCAGGCGGTGACGTATGCGGTCGCGTCGTCCGTGGGCGTGTCGTCCATGGGCGTGTCGTCCATGGGCCTGTCGTCCATGGGCCTGTCTCCCGGGTCAAGGTCGACCAGGATCGTGCGACGGTGACCGGCACTCTGGGCGAGGAGCCGGGCGCGGGAGGCCGCTCCGACCGGATCCGCCGGCTCCCCGGGGCCGCAGGACACGGCGCCCCGGGTGAGGACGACGGTCCGGGCCTCGGGTGATCCGTCCGCCGTCCAGGGGGGCGGCGCGGCGCACACGGCGGACAGCGAGCCCGTGTCCGGCCCGTCGGCCGCGAGCAGGTAGCCGTCGAACGGCCCGGCGGCCCGCGCCGCCGCTCTGTCCGGGAAGGTCTCGGTGACGCCGCCCGACCTGCGGACGGCCTCCGCGAACGCCGGATGCCCGGCTCCGATCACGGCCCAGCGCGGCGCCGGGGCGTCCGCCGGCGCCGGGGGCGCTCCTTCGGAGTCGGCCGGTTCCCACGGAACCCACCTCGTGTGCCACAGTTGGTCGTGGTGGCTGGTGCCAACGCCCCGCAGCCGCGCCGGGATTCGCACCAGCCTGCGGCGGCTGACCTTGCCCGATCCGGTGAGCGGCAGGGCGGCGATCTCGTAGAGCTCCGCGGGGACCTTGAAGTAGCTGAGCCGTTCCCGGCACGTCGCCAGCGCCTCTGCGGGCGACCATCCCTCGGCAGCGGGTACCACGTAGGCGACGGGGACTTCGCCCAGTGCCTCGTCCGGGCGGCCGGTCACCGCCGCGTCCTCGATGCCTGGGACGGTCCGCAGGACGTCCTCGATCTCGCCGGGCTGAATGTTCTCGCCGGCCCGGATGATGAGCTCCTTGACGCGGCCGGTGATCGTCAGGCGCCCCTCGGCGTCGCGCCGGGCCAGGTCTCCGGTGCGGTACCAGCCGTCGCGCAGCGCGGCCGCCGTCTCCTCCGGCCGGTCGTGGTACCTCAGCAGCAGGCCCGGGCTCCTGACGAAGACCTCGCCCTCGTCGCCGGTCCGGACGTCAAGGCCAGTGCGCGGGTCGACCAGACGCAGCTCGCTGCCGGGCACCGCGGTCCCGACGGTGCCGGGTGGCCGCACGGAGTCGGGGCGGCTCAGGGTGATCGCGCCGCAGGTCTCGGTGGAGCCGTAGCTGTTCACGAGTGGCGCGCCCAGCACCCGCTCGACGGCCGAGGCGAGCCCCGCGCCGGTCGCCGCGCCGGTGACCACGCACATCCGCTGCTTGGGGACGGGCCCGCCGGCTTCCTCGACGGCTTCGACCGCCTCCACCAGTTGCACGTACATCGACGGGACGCCGAGCAGCACGGTGAACGGCTCGGCGCGCAGTGCCTCCAGCACGTCGCGGGCGCCGAAGCCGGGGAGGATGCGCGCGGTGGCGCCAGTGACGGTCACGCCCAGGACGCAGAGGATGTGCGCGAGGCTGTGGAAGAGCGGCAGCGGCCACAACAGCCGGTCGTCGGGCCCGAGACCGAGGACCCCCTGGTAGGCGGAGTGGACCGACCACAGGCAGCCCCGCTGGTTCGAGACTACGCCCTTGGCCGCCCCGGTGGTGCCGGAGGTGTAGAGGATCCAGGCCGGTTCGTCGAGGCCGAGGTCGTCCCGGGGTCCCTGCGCCGGCTCGCTCTCGGCGAGTTCCTCGAAGACGAGCGTCCCGGCGCCCGGCCCGCTCCCCCGCGCGAGGACGACGAGCAGCCCCTCACGCGTCGCCCGCATGCGCTCGACCTGCTGCAGGTGGGCACCGTCGGTGATGACGAACCGGGCTCCGCTGTCGTCCAGTTGATGCGCGAGTTCGGCGTCCGACGACTGGGGGTTGACCGGTACGCCCACGGCCGCGGCACGGGTGACGGCAAGGTAGCTCTCCACCGTCGTGACGCTGTTGCCGAGGAGAATCGCGACCCGGTCGCCGTGCCCAAGCCCGTGCCCGGCCAGGTGGCCGGCCAGCCGCCCCGTACGCTCGGCGAGCCGGGCGTAGGTGACGTGGCGCTCCTCGTCGGCGAACGCGACCTTGTCCGGGCGGTCGAGCGCATGGGCTCGTAGTACCGCTGAAAGTGGCCGGATGTCATCGACTTGCGTCACTCGTACGCTCCTGCCTGCTCGAGCTCGCCCCTGCCCCTGCCCCTGCCCCTGCCCCTGTCGTGGCCTTGGCCGGCGAGCACACCTGGCGTAACGCTAGAAAGCGCGGGTCGACGAATACAACCCCTAATTCTTCCCCCGATTCAGCGCCAATTCCCGATTCCCCAAGAAGTCGTCCAGAGGTTATGCAGAAGGCGTTCAGCCCGTCTCCTCGAACCTGGCTGAGTCCAGCCAACGCAGTGCCACGGATTCCCGCTCCAGCGGGATGTGGCACGTTTCGGACCGGGAAGGTCGAGCATGCCGTCCACTCTCACCGGCATACCCACTGAATTCGATGTCATCGTTATCGGTGGTGGGCCGGCCGGTGCCACCACCGCCGGGCTTCTCGCCAAGCGCGGACACCAGGTGCTGATTCTCGACCGCGAGCGTTTTCCCCGATACCACGTGGGCGAATCCCTGATTCCGGTCGTGATGGCCCCCATGGCGGAAATGGGGCTGACCGAGCGGATGGAACAGCGCGGATTCGAGCGCAAGTACGGCGGCACGTTCGTCTGGGGAAGCGAACAAGCGGCCTGGGACTTCTCCTTCGTCGACGGCGGCGACTATCCGTTCGCGTACCACACCCGGCGCGCCGACCTGGACGCGATGATCCTGGACCGGGCGCGGGAGCTGGGGGCGTTCGTCGTCGAGGACGCCACGGTGAAGGAGCCCGTCGAGGAGGACGGCCGGGTCACCGGCGTGCGCTTCGCCGTGCGCGGCGGAAAGGAGACGTACGAGGTCAAGGCCGCCATGGTGGTGGACGCCTCGGGCCAGGCACGTGTCCTCACCCGCCGATACTCGGAGATCCACTGGCACGACAATCTCCGCAACGTCGCCGTGTGGACGTACTTCGACAACTGCGAGCGGCTGCCCGGCGACCAGTACACCAACATCCTGATCGAGGGCATCGAGAACGGCTGGTTCTGGGGAATTCCGCTCGACAAGGGGACGGTCAGCGTCGGTTTCGTGACGCCGAGTTCGGTGGCCGGCGAGAGCGACCAGAATCTCGAACAGCTCTTCCGCGACGAGGTCGAGAAGACCACGAAGCTCAAGCACATGCTGCGGGACGCGCGTCAGTCGGCCGGATTCCGCAGCGCCCGGGACTGGTCGTACACGAATCAGACGGTGTACGGGCAGGGCTGGGCCGCCGTCGGTGACGCGGCCGCGTTCGTCGACCCGCTGATCTCGACCGGCGTCGCGCTGGCGACGACCGCGGGCAGCATCCTGTCCCGGGTCATCGACAAGATCCTTCAGTACCCGGAGATCGAGGAGGTGGCACTCAAGCGCTACGCCACCGCCTACCTGAGCTTCTTCAACGAGGTCCGTTCCTTCGTGGAGCGCTTCTACGACCGGTCGTTGAAGAAGGAGGAATACCACAAGCTCGCCCAGTCGATCATCGACCCGGAAGAGAAGAACACTCCGGCGAACGACTTCGTCACGCTCCTGGCGGGCCTGCGCGGCAAGCACCTCGCACTGAACATCACCGTCGACGACCTCGTCCCGGAGACCCAGCTCTCCGCCACTGCCGAGAACTGAGCCGACCGGCCGAACGTCAAAGGGAAGGGAAAACTGGTGCCAGGCAAGAACTCCGCCTCCGAGGCGGCAGACCGGTACGACGTGGCGATTCTCGGCAGCGGCATGGCCGGGGGCATGCTGGGCGCGGTGCTCGCCCGCAACGGGGTGCGGACCCTCATCCTCGACGCGGGCACCCACCCGCGCTTCGCGGTGGGCGAGTCGACCATCCCGTACACCTCGGGCCTCGCGCGGCTCATCTCCAAGCGCTACGACGTGCCCGAGCTGAAGGCCCTGTCGAACTACAAGGGGACCATCGAGGAGATCTCCCCCAACTGCGGCCAGAAGCAGAACTTCGGCTTCGTCTACCACCGCGAGGGGCAGCCGCAGAATCCGCGGGAGATCAACCAGCTGGTCGTCCCCGTCGACCTGCGCACCGAGACCCATCTGTTCCGGCAGGACGTCGACGCGCATCTGTTCCACGTGGCGATCACGTACGGTGCCGACGCGCGGCTCGCTACCCGGGTCACCGACATCGAGATAGACCCGGACGAGGGCGCGGTCCTGCGCACGGAGCACGGCGAGGAGTTCCGGGCCTCCTACGTGGTCGACGGCAGCGGGTTCCGCTCGCCGCTCGCGGAGAAGTTCGAGCTGCGCGAGACGCCCACGCGGGCCCGGACCCACTCGCGCTGTCTGTTCACGCACATGATCGGGGTGAAGCCGTTCGACGACTCACCCACCGCGCAGGACCACGACCAGCCGAGTCCGTGGCACCACGGCACGCTGCACCACGTCTTCGACGGCGGCTGGCTCTGGGTGATCCCGTTCGACAACCACGACGCGGCCCGCAACCCGCTGTGCAGCGTCGGCCTCACCCTCGACCCGAGGAAGTACCCGAAGGGCGACACGCCCCCGGAGCAGGAGTTCGAGGACTTCCTGGCCCGCTTCCCCGAGATCGCCTGGCAGTTCGAGGGGGCGAAGGCGGTCCGCCCGTGGGTCTCCACCGGCCGGCTCCAGTACTCGGCCGAGACGGTCGTCGGCGACCGCTACTGCCTGACGTCGCACGCCGCCGGGTTCATCGACGCGCTGTACTCGCGCGGCCTGGCCAACACCCTCGAGCTCGTCAACGCGCTGGGCTGGCGGCTCATCGCCGCCTCCCGCGACGGTGACTGGTCGAAGGAGCGGTTCGCCCACGTGGAGGCCTTGCAGCAGGGGCTGTTCGACTTCCACGACGACCTGGTCTACAGCTCGTTCGTCGGCTTCGGTCACTACGAGCTGTGGAACGCCGTCAACCGGACCTGGATGCTCGGCACGATGAGCGGCAACATGATGGTCGAGGACGCCTACTACCGGTTCAGCAACACCGGCGACCCGGAGGTCTTCCTGGAGACCGAGCGGTCCGGTCACCCCGGATCCCCCCTCCCGATCAGCGAGAGTTTCGTCCGGATGGGTTCGCTGACCCGTGAGCTGTGCGAGGCCGTCGAGGCGGGGACCGTCGAACCGGCCGACGCCGCGGCGCGCATCCACGAGTACATCCAGAAGGAAGTGAACTTCATCGCGCACGCCGACAAGTTCGGACTGCCCGAGAACCGCCTCTTCAACATGACGCGGGAGCGGATGGAGGCGGCCGAGGAGTGGTCCCGCACCCAGGCCCCGCCGGAGATCGGCAAGCGCATGCTCAACGCCGCCCGGGGAATGGCGCTCGCCAAGGAGTCGGAGTCCGGGAGCGGCTCCGGGGGCTACTGATCCCGGTGCACCGACCTGCCCGGTCCGCCGGGCAGGTCTCCTGAAGCGGTCCTGAACCCCGTGCTCCCCCGCCGGACGACCTCGCGTACGCGGCCACGCGTCGCGGGGCCGTCCGGCGGCCCGGGTCCGTAACCCCTTCCTTCCCTGTCCGTTCCCTTGCCCCGCCCCTTCTCTGTCCGTTCCCTGTCCGCGTCCCCGTGACCGAGGCGAGTGAGGACCCATGTCGCACCAGCGGTACGAAGCCGATCTGCGCCGTCTGATGGCCGGATTCCCCACGGGCGTCTCGGTCGTGACGGCACTGGCCCCGGACGGTGTCCCCTGGGGGATGACGTGCACCTCCCTGTGCAGCGTCGCCCTCGACCCGCCGACGTTGCTCGTCTGCCTGCGCGCCGGCAGCCCCACCCTCGGCGCAGTGCTGGACAGCGGGTCGTTCTCGGTGAATCTCCTGCACCAACACGCCCGCTCCACCGCCGAGTTGTTCGGCTCGGGGGCCGTGGACCGGTTCGACCGCCTGCCATGGGTGCCGGCGCCGAACGGCGGCGCCCATCTGGTCGAGGCGGCGCACACGATCGCCGACTGCACGGTCACCGCCGAACAGCCCGTCGGAGACCACACGGTGGTGATGGCGCGCGTCACCCTGGTCACCGCGCTGCGCGGGCCGATGCCCCTGCTGTACGGCATGCGCCGGTACGGGTCCTGGGCGGAGGACACGGAGAATGGCTTTCTGTCGTACGACTTCATCTCCTGACGGCGACAGAGGGAACGGCGGACCATGGTCGTCACCGTGATCGATCCCTACCCGATGCCCGGCCCGGACCTGCTCGCCGAGAACCGGGTCGACTGGACCGTGGACCCCGAGCGGTCCGCCCTGCTCGTCCTGAACATGCAGGGCTTCTTCCTCCGGCCGTACACCCGTGGCACGTCGCCGCTCACGCCCTTGCTGGCCAACTGCTCGGCCCTCCTCACGACATGCCGTCGGCTGCGCGTACCGGTCGTCCACACCGTGCAGCCCGGCACCCAGGCGCCGGGTGAGCGCGGCCTGCTCACGGACTTCTGGGGGAAGGGCCTCGACGACGCCCTGGAGGACGCGGCCATCGCGGACGAAGTCGCCCCGGACGCGAGCGGCTGCGTCCTGTCCGCCTGGCGCTACAGCGCCTTCTTCGGCTCGGGCCTGGAGCGACAGCTGCGGTCCGAGGGCCGCGACCAGCTGGTGATCTGCGGTGTGTACGCGCATCTCAGCGGCGTCGCCACGGCCCTGGACGCGTTCAGCCACAACCTGGAGGTATTCCTCGCGGCCGACGCGGTCGCGGACTTCAGCGCCCACAAGCACCGGGCGGCCCTCACCTGGGCCACGAGCTGCTGCGCGGTCGCGAAAGCCACCGCCGAGCTGACGGCGGAATTGCTCGGCGGAGCCCGCACGCACGGCGGCTGACACCACCCGCCCGCGCCCTTGTCGCTCGACAAGGACATCCCGCGTGGCTACTATTTTTACATGTATAAAAACTCGGCACGAGAGGAACGGGCCGTAAGCCCCAGAGGCATCCTGGCGACGGTCTCCGTCGCCCAGCTGATGGTCTCGCTCGACGTCTCGGTGGTGAACGTCGCCCTGCCGTCGATGCGGACGGCGCTCGGCTTCGACGAGGCGGGACTGTCCTGGGTGGTCAACGCCTACACACTCACCTTCGGCGGACTGCTGCTCCTGGGCGGGCGGGCCGCCGACCGATTCGGCCGCAGGCCACTGCTCCTGATCGGCCTCGCGCTCTTCGGCATCACCTCGCTCCTGGGCGGTCTCGCGCAGGACCCGGGCCAGCTGATCGCCGCGCGCGCCGCGCAGGGCGTAGGTGCGGCGCTGATCGCACCGGCCGCGCTCGCGGTCCTGACGACGAGCTTCCCGGCGGGGCCACAGCGCGGTAAGGCCCTCGGCGTGTACAGCGCCGTCACGGCCGGCGGCGCCGCCGTCGGCGTCGTGGTGGGCGGTCTGCTCACGGAGTACATCAACTGGCGCTGGGTCATGCTGGTGAACGTCCCGATGGCGCTCGTCGGCGCCTGGCTCGCGGGCCGTCACGTCCCGGCGGCCGGCGTGGGCGACACCGCACGCCGACTCGATGTGGTCGGTGCGATCCTGGCCACCCTGGGCACATCGCTACTGGTCTTCGCGCTGGTCAGGACCGACACCGAGCCATGGGGTTCGACGACCACGATCGGTAGTCTGATCGTCGCGGCGATCCTGCTGACCGGATTCTTCGTCTACGAGGGCACCTACGCCAAGGAACCCCTCCTGCGGCTCGGTGTGCTCACCAACCGGTCGGTGTCCGGCGCGAACCTTTACATGATGATGGTCTCCATCACGATCTTCACCTCCTTCTACTTCGTCTCCCTCTACCTCCAGCAGGTCCTCGGGATGGGCGCGCTCAGCGCCGGCCTCGCGTTCCTGCCGTTCTGCCTGGGCCTCGTCGTGGGGTCTCTGTACGCGGTGAAGCTGCTCGCCCGGTTCGAGGCCCGCCAGCTGCTCATCGTGGGCGGGATCATCGGCGCTCTCGGGATGTACTGGTTCAGTCAGATCAGGCCGGACGGCAGCTTCCTGGTCGACATCCTGGGGCCGTCCCTCGTGACCAGCTTCGGCATCGGGCCGCTCCTCGTCCCGATCGCCAACGCGGCGACCGCGGGGGTCGCCCCGAACGAGGCCGGCATGGCGTCGGGCCTGCTCAACAGCGCGCGTCAGCTGGGTGGCAGCATCGGCCTGGCCTCGATGAGCGCGGTCGCGGCCGCCGCCACGTCGAGCGCCGCCGTGTCGGACTCGGTGGGCGAACGGCTCACCTCCGGGTACGGCATGGTGTTCGCGGCCAACAGCGCCCTGCTGATCTTCGCCGTCCTCGTCGCCCTGTTCCTCCTCCCCCGCCGGAACCCGAGCCCCGTGCCGGGCCCGTCGCCCCGCCCGGACGCCGGACCCGGCGCACGGCACGACGGATGGAGCGGGGAGGCGACTCCGGCGGAGAGGGGAGGACGCAACTGACCTCACCCACCACCCGACCGGCCGCGAACGGGCTCTCCCGCGCGGCCGGTCCGTCATGTGCGCAGCCTCCCCGCGCACCGCCACCCGTCACCCTCGCCCCGGCCTCGGGGAGAGAACGTCCAGCACTCCTTCAGACGGCCGTGCGCACACTGGAGCCGTCGTGGCCCGAGGAGGTGCACAGGGATGGTGCTGGTCGAGCGGGAGCCTCAACTCACGCAGCTTTCCGGCCTGTTGGAGAAGTGTCTGGACGGAGCCGGCAGCATCGTCGTGCTCCGGGGGCCGGTGACGGTCGGCAAGACGGAGTTGCTGCACACCTTCGCGGAGCGGGTGGCGGGCGCCCGCGTACGCTTCCTCGAAGCCTCTGCCTCGCCGGAAGAGCGGCACCTGCCCTTCGGCCTCCTCAGTCAGCTCCTGCACGGCGCCGACGCCCTGTACGCGGAGCGGGCCGCGGCCCTCATCGGCGGCGAAGCCCGTCAGGACAGCGCGGCCGGGCCCCAGGTCCTCGAAGGGGTCGCACGGATCTTTCTCGACATGAGCGCCGGCGAGCCGCTGCTCATCGGGATCGACGACGTCTACCACGCGGACGCAGACTCGCTGCGGTGTCTGCTCTTCCTCGCCCGGCGGCTGCGCCGTTCCCGCATCATGCTCGTCCTGGGCGACCAGGACCGTTCCGGCTCGCGGCACGCGGAGGTACACAGCGAGCTGTCGCGCCATCCGTACTGCACGCAGATCCGGCTCGACCCGCTCTCCTACGACGGCGTCGCGGCCCTGCTCGCGCACGACCTCGACGCCCATGTGGCGCACAGTCTTGCCGCGGGCGCCTTCGCCGTCACCGGCGGCAATCCGCTGCTCGTACGAGCCCTTGCGGAGGACTGGGAGGCGTACGCGCGATCGGCGGGGACGGAGCCCCCCACCGCGCTGGTGGTGGGCGACCGTTTCGCCGAACGGGTCGTGAGCTGCCTCCACCGACTCGAACCGGACGCGCTCGCCGTGGCCCGCGCCATCGCCGTGGTCGGCGAGACGCCCCACACGGATCTTGTCGCCCGGCTCGGCGGACTCGGCACGATCGAGACCCGCGCGCTCGTCGAACTCCTCGAAGCATCGGGCCTGTTGCACCACGGCCGTTACCGGCACCCCGCGGCGCAAGCCGCCGTCCTCAGGGACTTCGAGGCCTCCGGGCGCATCGCGTGGCACCGGAGGGCCGCCGCGATGCTGCACGCCGAGGGCGGCCGTTCCACCTCGATCGCCCACCAGCTGATCGCCGCCGGAGAGACCGACGAACCATGGGCGCCAGCCGTGCTCCGGGAGTCCGCCGCCCGCGCGACCGCCGGCGGCCAGGTCGACTTCGCCCTCGACTGCCTCGAACTGGCCCACTCCCTCGCCGACGACGGGCAGCAGCGCGCCGTGAGCCGCGCGGTGCTCGCCGAGGCCGAATGGCGCCTCGATCCCGCACGCTCCGTACGCCATCTCGGCCAGCTCACGGACGCGCTGAACCGAGGACTGCTCACAAGCCGCCACTCCCTCGCTGTGCTCGAGTACCTCCTCTGGCACGGCCGGGTGGACGAGGCGGCCACGGCGCTCGACCGGCTCGCCGCGACGGCGACCGGACGGGAGGCGGCGGAGCTCGGTGCCGTACGCGCCTGTCTGGAACTCTGCTACCCGGCCCAGCGCCACCACCGGAGCACCCGCGCCCCGGCACCCACGCCTGTGGACCCGCCCTCCGGTGCCCCTTCGCTGGTCACCACCGTGCTCGCGGCTGTGCGGGGCGAGGGGGCGGTGTCGGGCGACCACCTCTGGCAGGGCCTGCGCACGGACGAGCCGCTCTCCCGGATCGCCTTGGGCCTCCTTGCCCTGGCCAGGCCCGAGCGGCTGGCGACGGTGGCGCCCTGGTGCCTGCCGGTGCTCGCGGACGCCGCGGGACACGAAGGCCCGGACTGGCGGGGCCTGGTCACGGCGGCGCGGGCCGACGCGGCGCTGCTCCGGGGTGAGCTGCCGACCGCGGGCGAGTTCGCGTCGGAGGCCCTGGACGAGACCTCCGCGGCGAGTTGGGGTGTGCTGGCCGGCGCGCCGCTGGCCTGTCTGCTCGTCACCGCCGTGGAGACCGGGCGGTACGAGGACGCCGCCACGTATCTGAACATTCCGCTGCCGGGCGCGCTGCTCGAGACACCGTTCGGACTCCGGTACCTGCGGGCACGCGGGCAGTACCACCTGGCGATCGATAGGCCGTACGCGGCGCTGAGCGACTTCAGGGCCTGCGGCCGGCTCCTGCGGGACTGGAAGGCCGACGGCCCACGGCAGCTGCCGTGGCGGATCGACGCCGCCCAAGCCATGGTGCGCCTCGGCCGCCGGGGCGACGCGCACACGCTCCTGGAGGAGCAGCTCGACGGCCTTCCCGTCGACGACGAGCGGACCCTGGGCCGGGCACTGCGGCAGCTGGCGGCGACCCTGGAGCCGCACGAGCGGCCGCCGCTGCTCGGCGACGCCGTGGAGGCCTTGCAGGCAGCCGGTGACCGGGTGGAGCTCGCGCACACGCTCGCCGACCTCGGCAACGCCTTTGCGGCGACCGGCGACTCACGGCGGGCCAGGCCTCTCCTGCGCCGGGCGTGGCGGGCGGCGCAGGAGTGCCACGCGGAGCGGCTCGCCCGCACTCTGCGACCCGGCGCCGCGGGTACGCCGTCGGCAGGGTCCCCCTCCGGGGTCTCCGGTGGACCGTTCCTCGGCGGCAATCAGACGGCGGAGCTGAGCGCCGCCGAGCGGCGGGTAGGGGGTCTGGCCACACAGGGGCACAGCAACCGGCAGATCGCGCAGCGGCTGTGCATCACGGTGAGCACGGTCGAGCAGCATCTGACGCAGGTCTATCGCAAGCTCGGGGTGCGGAACCGTACCGACCTTCCGGTGTTCCTGGAGGAAGAGGAAAACGCGTTTGGGGCGAATCCCGGCGTCAACTCCGGGGCGGACCCCTTACTCGCCGACGCCTTTTCGAATTCCGCCCCCTATTCCCCCTAGAGAGTGCGGTGACCACCTTCACAGAGGGAGGGGTGTCCACTGCTTCGCATTCCGTGACTAGGCTGACTCAGCGACTCTTTCACAGAGCATCGAGAGCCTTTCCACCGACTTGAGCGAGGGGCAGTCAGAATGATCCTCAGTGAACGTACGGCCCCCTGGGCCGCCACGCGGAGCGGACCGACCGTATTGGGAGTTGGCACCGCGAACCCGGATTCCTCCTATTCCCAGGAGGATATCCTCGACCTGTACGGCATCCAGGACAGGCGCATCCGTTCGGTCTTCCTCAACAGCGCGATAGACCGGCGCTTTCTGAACGTTCCGCCGTACGGTGACGACGGTCGGCCCCGGATGGAGACCCAGGGCGCACTGCTCACCAAGCACAAGGTCCGGGGCACGGAGATGGGCGCCCGGGCGCTGCAGTCCTGCCTCAAGCGGATCGGCGCCGCGGTCAGCGACATCGACCATCTGGTCTGTGTGACCTCGACGGGTCTGCTGACGCCCGGTTTCAGCGCCCTCCTCATCAGGGAGCTGGGCATTCCCACCGACTGCAGCCGACTCGACATCGTCGGCATGGGCTGCAACGCCGGCCTCAACGCCCTCAACGCGACCACCGGCTGGGCCTCGGCCAACCCGGGGAAGATCGCCATGATGGTGTGCATCGAGGTGTGCTCCGCCGCGTACGTCTTCGACGGCACGATGCGCACCTCGGTCGTCAACAGCCTCTTCGGCGACGGTTCCGCGGCGATCGCCGTCTCGCACGCCCCGGAGCAGCCCGGCCCGCAGGTACTGAAGTACGCCAGTCGCATCGTCCCCGACGCGGTCGACGCCATGCGCTACGACTGGGACGACGAGCAGGGGAAGTTCAGTTTCTTCCTCGACCGCGACGTGCCCTACGTGGTGGGCGCGCACGCCGAGGAGGTCATCACGGACCTGCTCAAGGGGACCGGCCTGCGGCGCAGTCAGATCGCGCACTGGCTGGTGCACTCCGGAGGCAAGAAGGTCATCGACTCGGTGGCGGTCAACCTCGGCCTCACCCGGCACAACGTGCGGCACACCACCGATGTGCTGCGCGACTACGGCAACCTCTCCAGCGGTTCCTTCCTGTTCTCGTACGAGCAGCTGCTGCGGGAAGGCGTGACGCGCCCCGGCGACTACGGCGTCCTCATGACGATGGGCCCCGGTTCGACCCTCGAGACGGCACTCGTCCGCTACTGACCGACCCCAGGGCCGAACTCCCGCAGCGCATCCCCGCACCGAACTCGCCCTTTCCGTCCCGACGATCAGGACTCACACATGCCTTCCTCGGACCTCGCGCAGGCCCAGTCCCCCGACACTCTCCTCGACATCGACAGCACACGTCCGCTGTGCCCCCTGCTGGTCGCGGACGTCACCGCACTCTGCGACCGCCTGGAGGACGCCGGGGGCACGGCGAGCGCCGTGATCCGGTTGCACGGCACGGGCCCGGCGGAGAACTGGCCCGGCGATGTGGGCATCGATGTGGTCAGCCACTGGGAGCGGGCCCTGCGGCGGCTCGAACAGGGCCGGTACGCCAAGATCGTGACCGTCGAGGGGGCCTGCAGCGGTCCCGCCCTCGACGTCCTGCTCACCGCCGACCACCGCATCGGCGCGCCGGGGCTGCGTATCACCGTGCCGGTGAACAACGGCGGCGTCTGGGCGGGCATGGCCGTGCACCGCCTCACCAACCAGCTCGGCGGCCTCCTCGCCCGCCGGCTCGTCCTGTTCGGCGCCGAGCTCTCGGAACAGCGGGCGCTGGACGTCGGACTGATCGACCAGACGGCCAAGGATCCGGCTGCCGTCGCCGCGCGGCTTGCCACGCGCTTCGCCCGGCTCGACCCCGCCGAGCTCGCGATCCGGCGGCAGCTCGTCCTCGACGCCGGTGTGACCGCCTTCGAGGAGGCCCTCGGCAAGCATCTCGCCGCCTGTGACCGGACGTTGCGCCGGACCAGGGACGAGTTCGCGATCGCTCGCGGCAACGCCTGATGACCGCTACGGAAGGAGCACGGAACATGACGGTGCGCCCCGTGGCCGGCGCGGAGCGGTGGTCCGCTCCGGTGCCGGTCCTCAGCGGCTCGCTGCCGGCCGATGCCGGCGCCCTGATGGCGTACACGGCCGACGCGGAGAAGCTCCTCGCGGACCTGCCCCCCAAGTCCGGGCGGAATCCCGACCAGCAGCGGCTCGCCGCCGACGTGATCGCCGACCAGCGGCGGGTGCGCAGCGCGTTCCTGAGGCTGCACGCCGAGCGGGTCTACCATGTGCTCACCGGTGGCCTGCGGGAGCAACTCTCGCTGTCCGAACTGATGTTCGCGGCCTCCGAGGCCTTCCCGGGGCTGACCCCGACCGAGGCGCAGATGGCGGCGGAGCGGGAGTGCGCGCAAGCCGACAAGGACGGGCGCGAGATCGACCAGGGCATCTTCTTCCACGAGGTGCTGCGGTCGCCGGAGGCCGGTCCCCATCTGATGGACGCGTTGCTGCGGCCCACCCGGCGCGCCCGGTCGCTCCTCGGCGAGTTCGGCCGGACGGGGAGCCTCGAACTGGGCACGGTCCGGCTGGAGCGGATCGACGGGGCGGCCCACATCACCCTGTGCAACGGCCGGTTCCTCAACGCCGAGGACAATCAGCTCGTCGACGACCTGGAGACGGCGGTCGACCTCGCGCTGCTCGACGACCGCGTCAAGGTGGGGGTGTTGCGCGGCGGGAAGATGACCCATCCGCGCTACCAGGGCCGCCGGGTCTTCTGCGCCGGGATCAACCTGGTCGATCTGCACCAGGGCCGGATCTCGTTCGTGGACTTCCTGCTCCGCCGTGAACTCGGCTATCTCCACAAGCTGATCCGCGGCGTCCGGGTAGACGACCCCTGGCCCCGGCCCCTGGTGGAGAAGCCGTGGGTGGCCGCCGTCGACACCTTCGCGATCGGCGGCGGCATGCAGTTGCTGTTTGCCGTCGATCATGTCATCGCCGCCGCCGACGCGTACTTCAGCCTTCCGGCCGCCCAGGAGGGCATCGTGCCGGGCATGGCGAACCTCCGGCTGACCGCGCTCGCGGGCGGACGTCTTTCGCGGCAGGTCATCCTGTCCGGCCGCAAGCTCTGGGCGCGCGAGCCCGAGGCGCGGCTGGTCTGCGACGAGGTGGTCGACCCCAAGCTGATGGACGCGAGCGTGGAGGCCGCAGTCGCCCGGCTCGCGAGCCCGGCCGTGGTCCCGAACCGGCACATGATCAATCTCGCCGAGGAGCCGGTGGACCACCTCCGCGCGTACGCCGCGGAGTTCGCGCTGGAACAAGCGCTGCGGCTGTACAGCGCCGACGTCATCGACAAGGTGGACCGGTTCAGCGCCGGGACGTCCTCGGCGGGGCGGACGGGAAGCGGCTCGTGAGGCCCGTCGACGCGATGCTGGAGATCCTGCGCGACGAGGGTGTAACCCGGGTCTTCGGCAACCCGGGCACGACGGAACTGCCCTTCGTCGAGGCGGTCACGGCGGCCCCCGACCTCCAGTACGTCCTCGGGGTCCAGGAGGCCTCCGTGGTCGCGATGGCCGACGGGTACGCGCGCGCCACCGGCCGCCCGGCCTTCGTCAGCCTGCACATCGCCGCCGGCCTCGCCAACGGCATGGTCGGACTCCTCAACGCCGGCCGCTCGCGTACGCCGCTCGTGGTCACCGCGGGACAGCAGGACCGCCGCCATCTGGCACAGGACCCCATGCTCTCCGGCGACCTGGTGGGCATCGCCCGGGCGGTGGTCAAGCACACCTTCGACGTCCAGCACGCGCACGACCTCCCGGGGATGCTGCGCCGAGCCTTCGCGCTGGCCGCCCAGCCGCCCGCGGGCCCCGTCTTCCTCTCGATCCCGATGGACCTCCTGGAGGAGGAGGCGCCCATCGACCCGCCCGTGCCGAGGTCGGTGCGGGGCGGGCTCGGCCCCGCCGCCGGGTGGCCGGAGGCGGCCGAGCGGCTCGCCGCCGCGAGGCGACCGGCGATCGTCGCCGGCGACGGGGTGGGACGCGACGGCGCCATGGCCGAGATGGTGGCGCTCGCCGAGGCAATCGGGGCGACCGTCTTCCACCAGCCAATGCACGACGGCGTGGACTTCCCCACCGTCCATCCCCTCTCCGCGGGCATGCTCGACGCCCGGAACTCGGCGATCCGGGCCGCTCTCGAGGGCCACGACGTGGTGTTCATCGCGGGCACGCGGGCGTTCATGGCGCACCACTACGAGCCCGGGTCACCGATCCCCGCCGGCACCGAAGTCATCCAGCTCGACGACGACCCGGGCGAGCCTGGGCGGAACTTCCCCGTGGCGCTCGGTCTCGCCGGCGGGATCCGGGGCACGCTCGCGGCGCTCGCCGCCCAGCTCGCCGGGAAGGTGCCGGCGGCACCGGGGCGTGTCGAGGCGATCGGCCGTGTCCACGAGGCCACCCGTGCCCAGGTGCGCAAGCGCGCCCTCGCGGGCTACGGCGATGCCCCGATGGATCCGCTGGCCGCCGTGCACGCAGTCGTCTCCGGGCTCCCGGTGGACGCCGTCGTGGTGGAGGAGGCGATCACCAGCGGGCTACTGCTCCGCTCCGTCCTGCCCCTGGAGCGCCCCCGTTCCTATGTGCACACGGTGGGCGGCGGGCTGGGCTCCGGTATCGGCGCCGCGATCGGCTCCCGGATGGGTGACCCCACGCGCCCGGTGGTCGCCGTGCTCGGCGACGGCTGCACCCTGTTCGGGCTCCAGGGGCTGTGGAGCGCCGCCCGCTACGACGTGCCGGTCACCTTCGTGGTGATGAACAACGGCGAGTACCGCACCCTCAAAGAGACGGCGGCCCGGCGGGAACGGGGCCGGGCGGCGCGCCGTCGTGCCGGTGGCCAGGAGCTCACGCCGCCGCGGCTCGATCTGCCGCCCGCCAGGGACTGCCTGGGCCTCACGGACGGTGTGGCGGGCCGTCCCGACGGCCTGGATCTCGCGCCGCCTGAACTCGACTTCACCCGGGTCGCGGCGTTCTTCGGCATCACCGCGGTACGGGCCCGCTCGACGGACCATCTCGCCGAGACCGTGGCGTGGGCGGCCGGGCGGGCGGAGCCCGTCCTCATCGACGTCCCCGTCACGAGCCATGCTGACAGGGCGTGACCGGCGCGCGGCGCGTGGCCCGGCGCCGAAGACACCGTCAGAACATCAGGAGGACTCCCAATGATGTTGTCAAGAGAGGCTGGTGACGCATCGTGAGTGAGTTATGCCGCTGCGGCGCCCTGTTCGGGTGGGCTGATCTCGAGTCGCCGACTGTAACGGCGCGGGAGGGCCGGGAAGTACTCCAGTATCTGGGCCCGCATCCGGTTGATCGCCCGGGTGCGGTCGGCGGTCAGGTCGTAGCGGCGGGCGGTCAGGATCCGCAGGTCAACCGCTATCTCCTCCTCCGCCGCCAAGGGTTGCAAGTCCCGGCGCATCCTCGCCTGGTCGGCGATGACGAAGGCGTCTTTCGCATCCGTCTTCCCGTTGCCGCGGTAGGCGCCGGAGGCGTGATGGACAGCGCTGCCGGGGATGTAGAGCAGCTTCTGCCCGTGGTTGACCAGCAACGTGATCAGCAGACCCGCACCACCAGCGTTCAGGTCAACAGCCCAGGTCACATCGTCGCTGATGTCGAGGACATCCGCGACGAGCTCCAGCAGCTCGGGCTCGTTGTTCGTCACCCGGCGCGAGAGCACCACCGTGGCGTCTGCATCGATCACCGTGCAGTGATGCTCGGCCTTGCCCGCGTCCGTACCGGCCCAGAGGTCAGGCACGGTCACCTCCCAAGTCGTTCCGTTCCAAGTCCCAGCAGACGACCTCGCCGACGTGTCCATACACAGCGATTCAGTTCGCGCATCCCAATGAGCGGCCGAGTCGTCGCGGGGCTCCGGGCGGCCAGTCCTCCTGAGCCACAAGCGGCAGCCACATGACAGCCACACCCAGAGCCCCTGGGCTTCCCGACCTTACGAATGACCGGAAACGAACCCACCAAGAAAGGTATGGATCACATGACAAGCCTGGTCGACGTGGACGGGTTCGCGGGGTCGCTGTTCAGTGACGGCCGGAGGGCCCCGGCCTCGGGGGCCGTCGTCGACGTCGTCGAACCGGCGACGGGGAAGACGCTCGCCCAGGTCAGTGTCGCCAACGCTGCGGACGTCGCGCGTGCCGCGGCCGGGGCGGCACGGGCCCAGCGGGCCTGGGGCGCCCTGCCCGCCGCCGCCCGTGCGGCGGTGCTGCGGCGCGCGGCGGCCGTGTTGGAGGAACACCGTGCCGAGGTCGTCCGGTGGCTGATCCGCGAGGGCGGTGCCGTACGAGCGAAGGCGGAGACCGAGATCGCGGACACGGTCGAGGAGCTCCTCCAGGCGGCGGCCCTGCCCACCCGGCCGCACGGGCAGGTCCTGCCCTCCGAGCCAGGCCGGTCGAGCCTCGCCCGCCGGGTGCCGCTGGGCGTGGTCGGGGTGATCAGCCCGTGGAACGTGCCGCTGCTGCTGGCCCTACGGTCGGTGGCTCCCGCGCTCGCCCTGGGCAACTCCGTGATCCTCAAGCCGGATGTCCGTACGCCGGTCTCGGGCGGCCTGGTCGTGGCGCGGCTCTTCGAGGAGGCGGGGCTCCCGGAGGGTGTCCTGCACGTGCTGCCGGGTGACGCGGTCGCCGGCGGCGCGCTGACGGCCGAACCGGGGGTGGCGATGGTGTCGTTCACCGGCTCGACCACGGTCGGCCGGGAGGTGGGAGCCACGGCGGGGCGCACCCTCAAGCGGGTCTCGCTGGAGCTCGGCGGGAATAACGCGCTGATTGTGCTCGATGACGCCGGACTGCAAGCGGCCGCAGCGGCGGGGGCCTTCGCTTCCTTCTTCCACCAGGGCCAGATCTGCATGGCGGCGGGGCGGCACATCGTGCACGCGTCGGTCGCCGAGGCGTATGTGCGCCTGCTAGTCGAGGAGGCCCGGCAGCTCACCATGGGCGATCCGTGGACCGCCCGGGTCGACCTGGGCCCGATGATCGACGCCCGTCAGCTGCGGCGTACCCACGGGATCGTCCGGGACAGCGTCGCGGCAGGCGCCGAACTGCGCTCGGGCGGCATACCGGACGGGCCGTTCTACCCGCCGACCGTCCTCACCGGGATCACCCCGGAGATGCCCGCGTTCACCGAGGAGGTCTTCGGTCCGGTGGCGCCGGTGGTCGTCGTCGGGGACGACGACGAGGCGGTGGCCGTCGCCAACGACACCGAGTACGGCCTGGTGGCGGCGGTGCGGACGGGTTCAGTCGAGCGGGGGCTCCGCCTGGCCGACCGTCTGCGGACGGGCATGGTCCACGTCAACGACCAGACCGTCAACCACCAGGCGGTGGTGCCCTTCGGCGGCTTCGGCGCCTCGGGCAACGGCGCCCGGCACGGGGCGCAGTTCGCCTGGGACGCGTACACCCAGTGGCAGTGGGTCACGTCCCGGAACGACGAGCCGGACCCGGCCGCATCCGGAACGTAGCGCCGCCGGGCGCGCACCGGCCCCCAGGGGGTGGGCCGGACACCCCCATGCCCCGGTAGAGACGATCACCTGCTACGAAAATCTTGTAGGACCCGTTCACCGTACAGACCGAGTCAGGGAGACGATTCCCGGGCGGGGGTCAGTGAGTTCGACGCCCCCGTCCGAGTTCCGCCGTCCAGCGAAGCCGGAGCGAAGGAGGATCCCTCCCCGGCCCGGGTCGGAGCGGTGACCGATGACGTCGAAGGGCAGCGTCCGTCCCCGCGCGCACACCTCCCCCGCCTGCCCGGTGCGGAGGTTCTCCCCCAGGGCACCGCGCACGCTCAGCCGTACGCCGGGGGCCGCCCCAACGACGGGGCCCCCACCGGCGGACGTGTCCTGGCCGGCGGGGTACGTGCTCACCGCCCAGGGCAGCACGCTTCCCCCGGGGGCGAACTCGGCGCGCAGGGGGGTGGCAGGCAGGATCTCGACGTGCCGGGCCACCACGTCGGGCGGGCACGGGGCGCCCACGAGGAGGACAGTCCGAGGCCGCGGCGGGCGGGGCTCCGCCGTCAGGTAGTCCAGTACGCGTGCGTACTCCCCCGACTCGAACACCGCAACGACCCCTTCCAGGCCCGCGACGAGTCCGCCGGGCCGTACGTGCAGACTGCTGCCGGACCCGAAGGCCCACCACATCGCGGAGAGGGTGGCGGGTCCCGTGGGGTGCTCGGCGACAGTGACCGTCCGTCCCGCCGGGCCCATCTGCGCGGACCTGGCGGCCATCGCCAGATGCCAGGCCCGGTGGTCCACGAGGTGGCCGGAGCTCCACGCCCCGCCCTCCTCCGCCGTCAGCAGGTAGGCGGGCTCGATGGGTGCGGAGCGCGGCAGCGCCCGGTCGAGGGGGCGGACTCCGATCCGCTTCCACAGCTCGGGGTCGTCCAGGAGGAACCGCCGCCGACACCCGCCGTGGTCCCATGCCTCCTGGGTCTCCCGGCTGCAGAGCACCGTGTCGACGCCGCTGACGTCGGCGATCCGGCGGGTCTGTCCGGCCGGTACGCCGCGGGGCACCGGGACGCACACACCGCCCGCCTTGAGGACCGCCAACTGGGCCACGACCGCCTGCCGGTGGTCGGCGCAGTGCACGACGACCGGGTCTCCCAGCTGGACCTCGGCGCGCAGCAGCGCCGTGGCGAGCTGCGAGGAGAGGACGTCGGCCTTGCCGTACGAGAGGACATGCCGGCCCTCGCGGACCACGGCGGCCAGCGGGTGGCGCCGGGCGGCCCGGGTGAAGAGTCCGTCGAGTGTCCGGACCGATTCGGCCGGGTGGTCCCGGCGGCGGGTGCCGGGGCGGACGGGGTCCCGGGGTTCGGCCGAGAGCATGTCTGCGTCTCCTTCTGGTCCTTGTGGCTGCCCTGCGGCTTCCGGCCTGCTCCTGGTGTGCGTCCGCTACGCGGATGGGGTGACGGACGAGGAGCGTTCGCGCTCCCGCCCTGCCTGTCCGGGCGCGGCCGTCTCCGGCACGATCACGGGCTTCGCGTAGGTCCGGGTGAGCAGCGGGCCGGTCATCGCCGTGGTCACCAGGGCCATCACGACCAGCAGGGAGTACAGATCGCCGTCGAGCAGGCCGGCCTGGAGTCCGACGCCTAGGATGACCAGCTCGGTGAGGCCACGGGTGTTCATCAGCGCGGCGAGCGCCGCGGCGGGCCTGCCGGGCAGCCCCGTGCTCCGGGCACCCAGATACGTGCCGCCGAACTTGCCGACCACGGCGACGAGCAGGACGGCGGCCAGTTCGGCGGTCTCCGCCCAGCCGAACTGCCGGAGATCCACCTTGAGTCCGGCGACGACGAAGTAGACGGGCAGGAGCACGGAGGTCACCGTGCGGGTGCGCTGCATGAGGTCGGCGCGCAGCCGCTCCGCGCCGTCGCTCGGCATGATCAGGCCGAAGAGGAAGGCACCGAAGATGTAGTGCATGCCCATGGCCTCGGTCGCCGCGCCGCACAGCAAGGCGCCGATCAGCATCTGCGCGTACCACCAGGACGTCGCGGGCCGGTGGCCGTCGCCCCGGCTCGTACGGCGGCGCAGCCAGGGCCGTACGACGAGGTACAGCACCAGGACGAATGGGATCATGAGGGCGACACGCCAGTGGGTGCCCGCGCTGCCAATCCCGGCCTGCACCCCGGCGAGCGCGGTCCAGGCGACGATGTCGACGAGGGCGGCCGTGGCCAGCGCAATCCCGCCGAGCGTGGTGCCGGCGAGCCCGCGGTCGGAAAGGATCCTCGCCAGGACGGGGAAGGCCGTCACAGACACGGCCAGGCCAATGAAGACGATGAAGGCGGCCTTCTGGTCGGTCTCATGGTTGCGGAGCAGGAAGTAGCCGAGACCGATGCCGAGGACGAACGGCACCGCCGTCGAGCCGAGACTGACTGCCGCGGCCATCTTCCCGCGCCCGCGTAACGCCTGACGTTCGATCTCAAGGCCCACACCGAACATGAACAGCGTGACACCCACGTCGGCCATCGCGCTCAGCAGCGGCCGTATCTCGTGGGGGAACAGGGTGTCGGAGACCGCCCCGTTGAGGAGGGTCGGTCCGAGGAGCACGCCGGCGAGGATCTCGCCCACCACCGGCGGCTGTCCGATCCTGGTGGCGAGATGCCCGAGTCCATGGGCGAGGGCGAGGATGAACGCGAGGTCGAACAGGAGGAGTGCCACCTGATTACTGCTCATGGCGACCACTCTCCTTCAGCCGCCTACAGATGCTCTGAACGGTCTCTGATGGCGTGTGGCCGGCGACGCGGACATGCGGTGACTGTGCGCAGCCCTGTGGCCGGCCGTGCGCGGGCATGCGTGTGCCCCGTGGCCCGGGGGGGCGCACGGGGCACACGGATTCGGCATCCGCCTAGGCGACCGAGGCGGCCGCCTGGAGCAGGCGGGCGACGGCCGCGCTGCGTTGGGGCAGTGGCTCGCGCTCGGCGCACTCGGCCGCGTAGAGCCGCATCAGCTCGGGGAACCGGTACTCGCCCCGGCCGGCCACGACGAGCAGACGGTGGTGCGCGAGCAGCTCGAGCGTGCCCGCCGCCTCCGGCTCGCCGGTGCCGGTCAGATCGGCCGTGGCGGACACGGTGATGAGACCGTCGCTGAAGAGCCCCAGAAGCCGGAACATCCTGGCCGCCTCCTCGGGCAGCGCCTGGTAGGACGTCTCGAACAGGGTGTGCAGGCTCGTCGAGGCGTTGCCGCCCGCCGCCAGCCGGTCGAGCCGTCCGTGTTCCACGGCGAACCGCTCGACCAGTGCCGCCAGGGGCACGTCCTGGTTGGCGGCCAGAGTCTCGGCCATCATCCGCAGGGCGAGCGGCCGTCCTCCGGACAGTCCCACCAGCCGCCTGGCCACGGCCTCCCGATGCCGCAGCCGGTCCCCGCTGAGACAGCGGAGCAGCGCCAGGGCGTCCTGGGTGCCGAGCGGGTCCAGCCGGAGCAGATGCGCGCCGTCGCGGACGGCGAGGCCGCCCAGGCGCTGCCGGCCGGTGCTGAGGACGCAGGAGGAGCCGCCCGGTATGAGGGGACGTAACTGGTCGGCGCTGAGCACGTCGTCGAGCATCACGAGGACGCGCTTGCCGTGCAGCAGGCTCCGGTACAGCGTCGCGCGGCTCGCCAGGTCCCCGGGGATGCGGGCGTTGTCGCCCCCGAGGCTACGCAGCACCTGGAGCAGGGCTTCGGAGGCGCTCAGCGAACGGCCCTCCATGCTCGTGCCGCGCAGGTCGACGTAGAGCTGCCCGTCCGGGAAGTGCTCCGAGAGCCGGTGGGCCAGTTCGAGCGCGAAGGCGCTCTTGCCCACCCCGGCCGGTCCGTCGACGACGACGATGGGAGTGGAGGCCCCCCGCCCGTCGTTCTCGGTGAGGAGCCGTGCCAGGTGACCCAGCTCTCGGGAGCGCCCGACGAACCCCCGAGCCACTGGAGGCGTTTGGGCGGGCCTGGGAGCGTCGGTGAGCATCATGCGGGCCTTCGCTGGCTCCGGGGCGGCCGCCCGGGGCCCGGTCGAGGTGACCGCGTACGTACGGACGGTCCCGGCCCAGGTGTCCGGGCTGCCGGTGAGGATCTGCTGGTGCAGTGCCCGCAGTTCGGCGCCGGGGTCGATGCCGAGTTCGTGCCGCAGCAACCGTCTGGTCTCGGAGTAGACCTGCAGGGCGTGCGCCTGGCGTCCGCAGCGGTACAGCGCCGTCATCAGCAGCCAGCGCAGCTTCTCGCGCAGCGGCTCCTCGGCCACGGCCCCGAGCAGCACGGTGACCGCCTCGACGGGACGGTCCGCCTCCAGCATGTCGGCGGCCCACTCCTCGACGGCCGTGAGCCGCAGGTCCTGGAGCCTCGTCCGCTCCATCGCCGCGAAGGGCCCGGGCACCCCAGAGTGCGCCTCCCCGTGCCAGAGGGACAGCGCGGACTCCGCGGTCTCCAGCGCCTCCTGGAGCCTGCCCTCCGTGCGGGCGCGCCGCGTCTGGGCGTGGCGACGGGCGAAGAGCATGGCGTCGACCGCCTCGGGATCGGTCTGCAGCGCGTACCCTCCGGCGGTCGAGATCAGCAGCTCACCGCTCTCCCGTCTGCTGCGCTCCGGTTCGATGACCCTGCGGAGTCCGGCGACGTAGGTGTGGACACCGTTGGCCGCGGTTTGCGGAATGTCCCCGCCCCACACGGCGTCGATGATGTGATCCACACTCACGACGTCGTTCGCCCGGCTGGCGAGCAGCGCGAACACCGCTCGCTGCTTGGGCGGTCCGAGGGCGATTTCTCTTTCTCTTCCGTGCCGCCAGGCCCGAACCGGACCGAGCAGTTGTACCTCCAAGTGCTCCCCCGCTGCCGGCATTGCCCTGTCACCTCCTGAGGTCGTGTTCGCGGTCCGAGGACCGCTCTTCTGCCAGCGATTCAGACATACAGACGCTTCTCGGGTGCCGTGTCCGGCGCCACCGCTCCGTGCTCGGTTGCGCGCGCCACCAGACAGTCGGCCACGCACTTCAGCTTCTCCCGGGTCTCCTCCAGCTCCCGCTCGGGTACGGAGTGTTCGACGACGCCGGCGCCGGCCTGGAGCCAGGTCTCGCCGTTGCGGCGGAAGACGCTGCGCAGGGCGAGGGCGGCGTCCATGGAACCGTCCCGCGCCACCGTCATCACCGTGCCCGCGTAGAGGCCGCGCTCCCGCGGCTCGCAGGCGGAGATGGCGTCGTACGCGGCGTGCTTGGGCACGCCCGAGGCGGTGACGGCGGGGAAGACGGCGGCGAAGGCGTCCCAGGGGCTGGCGTCCTCGGGCATCCGGCCCACGACCTTGGAGGCCAGGTGCTGTACGGAGCCCCGCTCCTTGACCACCATGAACTCCTGCACGACCACCGTCTCCGGCTTGCAGGGCCCGGCGAGTTCGTCGACCGCGACCTTCACCGAGATGGCGTGCTCGTGGAGTTCCTTGGGGTCCGAGAGGAGACGTTCGCGCAGCCGCCGGTCCTCGTCGGCATCGCCGGTCAGGGCCCGGGTGCCGGCCAGCGGCTGGCTGGAGACGGTGCGGTCGGGCTCGACCTCGACGACGGTCTCCGGGCTGAATCCCAGGGCCTGGAGGTCTCCCATCTTCAACAGGTAGGACCGCGCCGGGGTGTTGGCGCGGCGTCCGGCGAGGTAGCTCGCCGGGAGGTCGACGCCGGAGCTGACGGGGACGATCCGGGAGACCACGGCCTTCTGCATTTCTCCGGCGTGTATGCGGTCCACGACGGCGGCGACGGAGGTGCGGTAGGCATCAGCGCCGGCCTCGACGTCCACGGCGACCGGCCGGTCCCGGGCGCCCGGGTCCGGCTCCAGGCCGACCAGGGTCGTCTCGACGAGGGACATTTCCCCCCAGTCCAAACCGCGAAGGACGGCGTGGTTCCCGGACAGGCGTATCTCCGTGCGCGGAACGACGAGATGGAGCAGAACGTCGTTGTCGACCGGCCGGCCGGCGACGGCGTAGGCGAGTTCGAAGGCGGTCCAGCCGTACGCGCGCCAGTCGGCCAGTTCCAGGCCGTCCAGGAACTCGCGGACCTGGGCCAACGGGTCGCCCTGCCAGGGGCGTTCGACGGTGATGACACCGTTCGTACATCGTACGGTGTCCCGTTTGAGTAAAACCTCGGCCGCGACTCCACCGGCCACCGACCAGCCGTCCGGCGCCTCGTAGACGACATAGGTGGAGAACAGGCCGGAAGCGGCGAGTCCCGTTGCCGCGACAAGCGGCTCGACATGCGTGCGCACGGTAGTTGAATGGTATGAGAAAACCATCGTTCCTTCTCCTGCAGCTGACGAAAGAAATTGACCACCACGAGGGCGGAAAACACTCGACCGATCCCACAGGAGATAACCAAGGAAATATTAACGATGCGTTACAGGAAAGGCATCACAGGGAGTGCGTCGCGGACACCAACCGCAACGCTGACATGGCCCGAAGAAACGTTTAAGCATCAAGAAGAGCACGCGATGCCCTTCATTGAAACAAGACGCCATTCACCCCAGAATTACCTCGACACCTCGGGTGACTGACTCCCCCAATAACGCCCCTGGAAATCCCCAGGAGTGGCCGAACCGAGGCTGACTCTACCTAACAACCGCGACTCAAATCAACAATATTTCACGTCACCCCACGACTTCACCACGACATGAAGGAATTCCCTCCACGGCGACTGCTTTGAAGGCGGCCCGGCGCTTTTGCACGGGGGAGTTGCCGGGCCGCCCGGGCCCCGCCCGTCGATACAAGACAGAACCTGCCTCATCCGGGTGACGACTGCGTCGTCGCCTCCCGCCCTGGCTCATCCTCCTTAGTTTTTATACTCGTAAGACATACGCGTACAATAACTGTACGCCCGGGCTCCTGTCGATACCCCCTCCCCAAGAACCCAGCGCAGCACGGTGATCGGACTGCGGCCGGAGCGGCGGACCGGACAGCTCCACGACTCCGATGGGAGAAGCAAGGATGAAGCCCCGAAACGGGCGCAGAGTAGGTGCGCGGCGGGCCGCACCCCTCTCGCAGGAGACCATCGTCGCGGCCGCGCTGCGCATCCTCGACGGCGAGGGACCCCAGCAGCTGTCCATGCGACGGCTTGCCAAGGAGCTCTCCATCACCCCGATGGCCCTCTACCACCACGTGCGCGACAAGCACGAGTTGCTGCTGCTGCTCGTCGCTTCCCGGTCGCAGGGCGCCGTCCGGCCGGTCCTCCCCGAGGACCCGCGCGAGAGACTGCTCGCGGCCGCCCAGCTGCTCCACGACGTCCTCGCCCAGTACCCGTTCCTGCACGAGATCCTGGCCTCCCCCGACCTCCTGGCCGTGGCCGCACTGTGGGTCATGGAGGCCCTGCTAGACGCGGCGGTCGAGTGCGGTCTCACCCTCGAGAAAGCGGCCCAGGCACATCAGGCCATCTGGCACTACACGGTCGGCGTCCTCCTGATCCGTACGACCAGCCGCCGGCACCACGCCGAACTGACCCGTCCCACCCAGCGCGAGCAGGTCTTCGCCACCCTGTCGCCCGACGCCTTCCCCCGTGTGACCTCGCTCGCCGACCGCTGGTCCACGCTCACCGCGCGGGACACCCACCGGATGGCCCTGGAGGACATCGTCGAGGGACTGCTCGGCGGGCGTCGGACCCACCCGGGAGAACAGGCATGAACATGGACAGCGCACCGATGATCGGCATCCTCGGCGGGTACGGGAACGTAGGCGCGGCCGCGGCCCGCTTCCTCGCCGCCGAGGGCGGCTACCGCCTGCGGATCGGCGGCCGCTCCGCCGCCGCGGCCGGGGGGTTCGCCCTGCAGCTCGGCAACTGCGCCGAGGCCGCGGTGGTCGACGCCGCCGACAGCCAGAGCCTGACGCACTTCAGCCGTGGCTGCGTCACCGTACTCGACTGTTCCGGAACCGCGTTCGCGCTCCGCGGCCGGGTCCGCGCCTCGGTCCTCGCGGCCGGCGTCCACTACGTGGGCATGACGGACGACGGCGGCTCACGCACCCCGGCGGGGGCGTGTTCGGCCGTGCTCTTCACGGGTCTCTCGGGCACTCTGGCCGGCTGGGTGCCGCGCTGGCTGGCCGAAGGCCTCGGCTCCGTGACCCGCTTCAGCGGCTGGTGGGGAGGGCTCGGCGCCATCCCCCCCCATACGGCGGTCTCCTGTCTGCTGGGCAAGCGCCGGGCGGTGGACCTCCCGGAGAACGACGGTGCCCATGACGGCCGTACGTCAGCCGAAGGACCAACGGGCGACGAACTCGGTTCTGCTTCCCAGGAGTTCGCTCCGCCCGCGCCTCCGCTGCCGGCCCACGCCGTCGCCGTCCGTCGCGTCCTCCCCGAGGAACTGCGGCAGCAGGCCTACCTCCTGCGGCTGCGGGAGGCCCACTGGCACGAGGTGCTCAAGGGACCCGGTGTGCCCGCCTTCCTCGACCGGTTCGCCCTGCGTCATCCGGCGGCGGGCGACGGCGGGGCGCTCATGGCCGCCGCCCGGGAGCTGGCCAAGGCGAGTCTGCGGGACGCGGCCGGGAGCTCTCCGTACCAGGTGATGTACGGCACGCTCGACGGGCTGACACCCGACGGCACCCCGGTACGGCGGAACGCGCTCCTGCACTGCACGGACGTGTCCGGCCTGGTGGGGGTGATCGCCTCGATCACCGCGGACGAGGTCACGAAAGGCCGGGTCCCCGCCGGTGTCCACGTCATGGCGGCTACGCTGCCGCCCGGAGACACCGCCGACTGGATCACGCGTCACCTTCCGCGCACGACGGCACGGACGACAGAGGTTCCGACCGGTGCAGGGGGCATGATGACGTCGGCGTCGCCGACTGCCCGGCGCCCCGGATGAGGTCGTCGGCCGGGGCCGGGCGGCCGCGCACACGGGCCGGGCCGCCACCGCCCCGCCACCGACGCACCGTTCCGCACCCGGCACGAGCAACAGGAAGACACAAGGATGACGCCTCAGACCCGACGCCCCGGCAGAACCGGCCGTCCACCCCGCCTGTCCCAGGAGGCCATCCTCACGGCGGCCCAGCACATCCTGGACGAGGAGGGGCCGGAGCACCTGTCGATGCGCCGCCTGGCGCAGGAGTTGTCGAGCACCGCGATGGCGCTCTACCACCACATGCGCGACAAGGACGAGCTGCTGCTCCTGCTGCTCGAACGTCACGCCCAGCGGTTCCCGCGTCCCGAGCTCCCCGCCGAGCCGCGTGAACGGCTGATCGCAGCGAGCCAGTCGCTACACGACATCCTCGCGGAGTGCCCGTGGATCGTGGAGGTCCTCGCCTCCGACGATCTGATGGCCGTCTCCGCGCTGTGGATCGTGGAGAACATGATCGACGCCGCGATAGGGTGCGGGCTCAGCTCCGAGGAGGCCGTCTACGCCTACCGCGTCATCTGGTATTACACCGCTGGCGAGCTCACCATCCGGGTGAACCGCGAGCGGCACCACGCCGAGCTCGAGCGACCGCCGCACCGCGACAGGGCGTTCGCCGCCCTGACGCCGGAGGAGTTCCCCCGGCTCACCTCGCTCGCCGCCCAGTGGGACGAGATCACCACCCGGGACACCCACCGCGAGGGACTGGTAGCCATCGTCGACGGCCTCCTCGCGCGGACCGGTCCGGGGCGGAAGGCGACATGACCGAGGGCCCGGATCACCGGCTGGCCGTGGCACGGCGGTGATCCGGGCCCCACGGCCCGCGGTGCGTTCAGGCGTCCAGCTGCGTGAGGAGGGCCCGCTTGTCGACCTTGCTGACGCCGGTCATCGGCAGCCGCTCCAGCACCACCAGCTGGTCGGGCACCTTGTACGCGGCGACCCCACGGCCCCGGAACGCGGCCTTCACCTCCCGCAGGGTCGGCGGGGGCGCGCTGCCCTTCGGTACGACGCAGGCGCAGGTCCGCTCCCCCATCAAGGGATCGGGCAGGGCGATCACCGCGGCCCCGAGCAGCGGGAAGGCGGCCAGTAGATGCTCCTCCACCTCCAGCGTCGGCACCTTCTCCCCACCTCGGTTGACCACGTCGTTGATCCTGCCGACGACCTCGAAGTTGCCCTCCGCGGTCCGGCGTACCAGGTCACCCGTGCGGTAGAAGCCCTCCTCGGTGAACCGGGTGCGGTTGCGTTCCCCCGCGCGGTAGTAGCCGCGCAGGGTGTACGGGCCTCGGGTGAGCAGCTCCCCCACTTCTCCTGGTCCGGCTTGGGCCCCGTCCTCCCGGATCACCAGCACCTCGTCGGCGGGTGACAGCGGCCGCCCCTGCGTGTGGACGATCACGTCCTCGGGGTCGTCGAGCCTGGTGTAGTTGAGCAGCCCCTCGGCCATCCCGTACACCTGCTGGAGCGTGCAGCCGAGGGCCTTCGGCACTTGGCGCGCCGTCTCCGAGGTGAGCCGGGCACCGCCCACCTGAAGGACCCGCAGGGAGGACAGGTCGTGGTCCGTCCACTCGGCCGCGTCGAGCCACAGGGGCACCAGCGGTGGCACGAGCGAGGTGATCGTCACGCGGGCCCGCTCGATGAGCGGGAAGCACGCGTCCGCCGTGGGCGCGGGGGCGATCACGGCCGCTCCCCCGGCGCGCAGGGTGCCCAGTACGCCCGGGCACCCGAGGGCGAAGTTGTGCTCCACGGGCAGCGCCGCGAGATAGACGCTGTCCAGCCCGACACCGCACAGCCGGGCGGTCTCACGCAGTTGGTACGCGTAGTCCGCGTGGGTACGCGGTATCAGCTTCGGCGGTCCGGAGGTGCCGCCGGACAGGAGGAACAGCGCGACGTCCTCGGGATCCGGCCCGGGCAGTGCGACAGGATCGGCGTCGACGGACGACAGGGCGGTGAACGGGCCCGGAACACCCGCCACGAACACCTGCCGGAGGCTGTCCGTCCGGTCGAGCACCTCCTGGGCGACGAGCCGGAAGTCGCAGTCGAGCACCCGTTCCGGGCAGACGTAGGCTGCTGCCTCGGACGTGGCCACGAGATGGGTGATCTCCGTCGAGCGGTGAGCGGGAAGCGCGTACACCGGCAGGATTCCGGTGCGGAAGAGCGCCAGGCTCAGCACCACGAGCTCCGCCTCGTCGAGGAGTTGCACGACGACCCGGTCGCCGGGCACCAGACCGGTGCGCAGCAGTCCGGCGGCCATGCGGTCGGCCGCCCGGTCGAGCTCCTCGTGGGTCATGGTGCCGGCCGCCGTAACCAGGGCGGTCCGCACCCGCTGCTCCGGCGAGCGCGCGGCGGGCCAGGTCCCGAGGACCTCCGTGTTCCAGTACCGCTGCTCCCTGTACGTGCGAACCGCCGACTCAGGCCAAGGCACGCAGCCCTCTTGCATGGGATTCCTCTCGGTCCGTTACAGAACGGTGTGTGCGGCCGCCGTGTCCGACGGTGCGTCACGGGGTGGACGGCCAGGCGGAGAGGGCCTCGGGCAGCGCTTCCCGTACCGCCCGGAAGACGCGCGGGAGTACGGTCGCGCGCCGAGTCTCCAGATAAAAGTGGCCGCCGGTGAAAACCTCCACCGCGCAGGGCCCGGTGGTGACCTCGCCCCAGGCGACGGCCTCGTCGGCGGTGATCTCCGGGTCGTCGTCGGCGTACAGCACGGTCACCGGGATGCCCAGCGGGCCACCGGGCAGCGGCCGGTACGTCTCGACGATCCGGTAGTCGCTCCGGACGGCGGGCAGCAGGGCCTCCAGGAGCGCACGGTTGTCCATGACGTCCTGGGCGGTGCCTCCGAGCCTGGTCAGGTCCGCGAGGAGATCGGCATCAGTGGCGCGGTGGAGGACGCCGCCCCGGGTCCGCATGGGGGCGGGCTGGCCGGAGACGACAAGCGCCGCGGGAGGGCGGCCGGTCACGGTGAGCCTGCGCGCGGCCTCGTACGCCACGGCCGCGCCCATGCTGTGCCCGAACAGCACCGTGGACGCGAGCTCGTCGCCGGTACGCCCCTGGGTCAAGCCGGGGACAAGGTCGTCCAGGAGGCTCTCCACGTCCGTGACAGCCGTCTCGTCGAAGCGGTCGCCGCGGCCGGGGTACTGCACCGCGCACACCTCGACGTCCCAGGGGGCGTCCAGGGCCCAGGCTCGATATCCGCCGGCGGCCCCGCCGGCGTGCGGGAAGCAGATCAGCCGGGACCGGGCGTGGGTACGCGGGGAGAATGTCCGGAGCGCGGAAGACGAACCGGGGTCCACCGGGATCGGGATCACAGCTCCCCCTCCTCGAACTCCATGGACGCCTTGAACTGTTCGGACAGGCCACCCGCCGCGCCGGCCGGACCGTCGCCGCCCGGGTCCGGGTCCGGACCCCGCCCAGCCCTCAACTCCCCCACCAGGGCGCTCATTCCCGCCACCGTCGGGGCCCGCAGGACGTCGCGCATCGGCAGCTCCACGCCGAGCCGGCCACGGAGGGCGGCCACCAGCCGGGTCGCCGTCAGGCTGTCCCCGCCGAGGGCGAAGAAGCCCGCGCCCCGCGCGGTCACGGGCGCGCCGAGGACGCGGGCCCAGAGCTCCGCCACGGCCTCCTCCACGGGACCCCTCGGGGGATCGTCGACGCCCTCGGCCGGGGCGGCGGCGTCCCTGAGGGCCTGCTCCACGCGCCGCCGGTCCACCTTGCCGTTGGCGCTCAGCGGAAGTTCGGCGAGGCCGACGAGGGAGCCGGGGATCATATGGGCGGGGAGCCGGTCAGCGAGCCAGGACCGTATCGCCGCGGGGTCGGCGGCCCGGTCGAGGTCGGCGGCGCGGTCCGTGTCCGGGTGCCGGGCGGTGATCAGCGCCACGCCATCGGGCTCGCGCCCGGACACCTCGCTGCCGGAGAACCCGGCCAGGCCCAGGGCCCGTACCCACCGCGACACATCGGTGGACGGGGACGGGGTGGGCATCGTCGGTACCACCAGCGGCGACTCCGAGACCCGCGCGACGAGGAACACGCGGCTGCCTGGCCTGCCCATCAGGGCCAGCACCCGCGCCGCTGCGTCCGGGTCCGGTTCCCGGCCCAGGGCGTCGTTCACCACCAGGACGTCGAAGGCGGCCAGCCTCGACTCGGTTACGGCGAAGGCGTCCTGCCGGGCGGTCCGTGCTTTGTGGCCGGAACCGGCAAGGCGGGCCTCGGCGGCGGCGACCCGGGACGCACGCGCGTCGAGCAACGTGTAGTCGACCGTGCCGGGCTTGATCCGGTCGAGGAGTGCGGCGGCGCTCCGGCCGCCCGCGCCCGCCCATTCAGCGACGTCGAGCGTCCGGGCTGCGTCGGCGTGCAGGGACTCGACCTCCCCCGCGACGGCGTCCAGGCAGGCGGCGGTCCCGGGCAGGTGCAGCGCGAGGCCGTCGGGAGACAGGACGGGGTCGTCGTCCAGGGCGTCGAGCGAGGTCGTGCCGGCGAGCACCGCCGTCAGCAGGGGCATCGCCGCGGCCCAGCCGTCCACCACCGGCTGGAGACCGGTGCCGGCGATCCGGCCGCGCAGTGCCGCGGCCCGTTCCCCGTCGCGGACCGTGGCCCAGCGGGGGGCGCGGGTCACGGTCCCTCCGGAGCTGCTCAGGACCTCCCGGCTCCGGAGGAATTCCAGCCAGGTGCCGAGGAGTTGACGGCTCGTCTCCGCCACGGGCAGCGTGCTCACCTCGACGGGGCGTTCACTGGGGCCGAGCAGCGGATGCAGCAGGGCGGCGAGCAGAGTCTCGGTCAACTCGGCTTCCTGCTCGAAGGCTTCCTGCCCTGCGTCCGCGGTCCCTCGCGGGGGCGAAGCTGCATCCGAGGCCGGGGCCGACGCCAAGACAGGGGCAGAGGCAGCGGCCCCGGCCGGCAGGAACGCCGCCGCGATCTCCCGTGTACGGTCACCGACGACGGCGGCGAGGACGTGCGAGACGGCGGGGTGGGCCTGGAGCACGGACTCGATCTCGCCGAGTTCGACGCGGAAACCGTTGATCTTGACCTGGTGGTCGATACGTCCCAGAAACTCGAGCGTGCCGTCCGGCCAGTAGCGCCCCTGGTCGCCCGTGCGGTACCAGCGTCCGTCCGAGGCACGGGGGAAATGATCCGTCGTCAGCGCGGGGTCACCCCGGTATCCCCGTGCCACACCGGTGCCGCCGATCCACAGCTCTCCGGGCACCCAGTCCGGGCAGTCCCGGCCGTGCGGGTCGACGACCCGGAACCGCTGGTTGGCCAGCGGCCTGCCGTACGGGATCGACCGCCAGTGCGCGGGTACGACGGCGACCTCGTGGGCGTTGGACCAGATCGCCGCCTCGGTGGCGCCGCCGAGGGCCACGAGCCGGCACCGGCCGTCCGTCGCGCGGTCGAGCCGGCCGGGGAGGTCGAGGCCGATCCAGTCGCCCGAGAGCAGCGCGAGGCGCAGGGTCTCCGGCAGGGGCGCCCCGTCGGCTGCGGTGAGGAGCATGTCCATCAGCGCGGGTACGGAGTTCCACACGGTGACGGCGTGACGCTCGCAGAGCGCGAGCCATCGGTGGGCGTCGCGCCGGTCGCTCTCGTCGACAAGGACGAGGGTGCCGCCTTCGGCGAGCGGGCCGAACACGTCCCACACCGAGAGGTCGAAGTCCAGGGCGGAGACGGCCAGGACACGGTCCTCGGGCCCGATCCCGTACCGCTCATCGATGTCCTCCACGGTGTTGACCGCGGCGCGGTGGCTGATCTCGACGCCCTTGGGCGTGCCGGTGGAGCCGGAGGTGAAGATGACGTACGCGGTCTCGTCGACGGAGACCTCCACCGGGGCGTCCAACGGCGCCGCCCGGAGCGCCTCGGCGAGGGGCAGGAAGGGCGTCGCGGACCCGGGCGGTGGCGTCGCCCCGGTACCGTCCAGGACGAGCGCACACCGACTGAGCGCATGGATGCGGTCCCGGCGCTCGGGGGGCTGGTCGACGCCGACCGGTACGTACGTGCTGCCCGCCGCGAGGATGCCGAGCACCGCCGCGATCTGGTCGGGACCCTTGAGAGCGGTGACGACGACCGCACTGCCCGGCCCGACGCCCCGCGCGGCGAGTGCTCCGGCCACGCGCAGCGCCCGGTCGGCCAGTTCGCCGTGGGTGAGACGGCCGCCCTCGCCCCAAAGCAGCGCGGGCGCTGCGGCCCGGCCGGCCGCCCGCTCGAAGAACGCCTGGTGCAGACGGCGACCGCTCTCCCGCCGGGTCGTGGAGTTCACCTCGGCGCGACATCGGAGCTGGGACTCGGGCAGGGGTACGTCCGGCGGGAGGTTCCAGTCGGTGGTCGCCAGGCGCCGCACCAGATCGGTGTACGCCGCGAACATCGTGTCGATCACGCCGTCCGGGAAGAGCGCCTCGATGGCGTCCCAGGCAAGGAGCAGTCCGCCGTCACGGGTCCCGTACACCTGGTGGTCGAGCCAGACCTGGGGGGTCTGGGAGACCATCCAGGACAGCTCGCCGAAGTGGGCGGCGAAGTCGTCGGGCACCAGCGGGGCGTCGAGGTTGCAGGCGAAGACCACGGGCGCCGTACGGGGGGTTCCGGTGTCGATGCGGACGAAGTCCCGCAGCACGTCCACTCCGGTGTATGCGGCGTGGCCGACGTCGTCGTGCAGTCGTTGCTGGATTGCGCGGGCCCGGTCGGCGAAGCCGTCGTCACCGGAGAGCTCGACATCCAGGAGCAGCAGGCTGGTGAAGTCGGCCACGATGCGCTCGATGTCGGGGTGGAGACCCTGATCGCGGTCGAACAGCGGGATGTTGAGCAGGAACCGCTGCTGTCCGCTCCATCGCGCGAGAATCTCGGAGAAGGCGGTGACCAGCAGCACGGCGGGCGTGACGCCGTGTACGGCGGCTCGGTTCCGAAGGGCCTTCCACTCCTCGGCCGTCAGAGTGTGCCCTCGCCGTACGAAGTGCGGCACGCCGACCTCGCCGGGGTCCACCGCGAGCGGCAGAGCGGGCCCGCCGGGGAGTGCTGGCAGACGCTGCTGCCAGTACGCGCGCGCCCGCTCGCGTCCGGCCGCCCGCCGGGCGGCGGTGTCGGCGACGTACCGGGGGAAGGAGTACCGCAGGTCCTCGACGCTCGCCAGGTCGGCGTAAAACGCGGCGAGGTCGGAGAGGAGTAATCGGATGCTGTGCACATCGGCGACCAGCAGGTCGGCGTTGATGTGGATGCGCTGTGCCCCGTCGGGGAGGAGGCTGAGCTGGACGTCGAGCACCTGGCCCCGGGCGACATCGAGGACCCGGTGGGAGAGGCGTTCCCGCAGATGCAGGAGGGCGTCCTCGGCGTTGTCGGCCGGGAGTTCCGCGAGGTCGTGGACCGTCAGGCCGGGCCAGGTGACGCTCTCGCCCGTCCGCTGGGTGCCGTCGTCCGCGAACGAGGCGCGGAGCATGGGGTGTCGGCGGACGAGAGCCAGGACTGCCCGCTCCAGGCGTTCCGCCGCCACGTCCCGGGTGTCGATCTCCAGATAGGCGTGGCACCCGACGCCGCCGAGGGGCCGGTCCGTGCCGCGGCCGATCCAGTAGGCCTGCTGGACGGCGGTCAGCGGGAAGGGCGCGTGCTCGTCGACGGGGGCGACCGGTTCCGCCTCGGGTGCCGCTCCACGGGCCGGCTCGGGCGCCGCCGAGTCACGCGCTTGCCCCCGCTCAGTCTCAGGCGCTGCTCCACGCTCGACCTCGCGTGCGGCGAGCAGTTCGTACCAGGCCCGGAGTCGTGGGTCCTGGGCCATCTCGGTGAAGTCGGCGCCTGCGCCTGCCCGATTCATCCGGTTGACCAGCGTCATCAACTGGAGGGACTGCAAGCCCCATTCGAAGAGGTTGGCGTCCTCGTCGTTGGGACCGAGTTCGACGCCGAGCAGCGCGGAGACCTCCTCGCGGAGATCCACCGGCTGCCCTGTGGTCCTGCGTGACATCCCTACCCCCGTGTGTCGGATGGTGTGTGACCGGCGAGCGCTCGCCATCGTGCCTTCACGCCGCCGCGTGCGCGGCGATTCGCCAGAACTCCGCGTACCGGCCGCCGTGCCGGATGAGCTCCTCGTGGCTGCCCTGCTCGACGATCCGGCCGTCCTCGAGGAAGGCGATCAGATCGGCGTGCTCGACGGTGCTGAGGCGGTGGGCGACGGTGATGACCGTACGCCCCGCCATGAGCCGGTCGAGGCCCTCCTGGACGGCCGCCTCACTCTCCGGGTCGAGGGCCGACGTGGCTTCGTCGAGCAACAGCACGGGGGCGTCCTTCAGCAGGGCGCGGGCGATCGAGACCCGCTGCCGCTCGCCTCCGGACAGGGCGGCGCCGCCCTCGCCGACCTGGGTGTCCCAGCCGTCGGGGAGCCGGTCCACCACTTCGTCCAGGGACGCGGCGACGGCCGCGGCCCGCACCTCCTCGGCCGTGGCATCGGGCCGGCCGATCCGGACGTTGTCCTCGATCGTGCCCTCGAAGAGGTAGACGTCTTGGAAGACCATGGACAGCCGGGACATCAGCTCCTCGCCGTCGATGTCGCGTACGTCCACCCCTCCGAGGCGCACCACGCCCGAGTCAACGTCGTGGAACCGGGCGACGAGCTGGAGCAGCGTGCTCTTGCCGGCGCCCGAGGACCCGACGACGGCGAGGCGACGGCCCTCCTCGATCTCCAGGGAGAGGCCGTCGAGCACGTCGCGGTCACCGCGCCGGAAGCCGACCGACTCCAGCTGTACGCCGTCGTGGGCCGGGGTCGCGGGCGCCTCTGCGCGCGGCAGCGGGGGCTCGGTCAGGACTGCGTCGATGCGTTCCAGTTCCCCTCGGGAGACGCGCATGATGCCGCCCAGGTCGGCGAGGGACAGCAGGGGGTCGACACAGCGGGCTGCCAGGACCATGATCGCGAGGAGTTCCGGGGCGCCGAGGCCGCCGTCCAGCGTCAGGTACACACCGAGGGCGAGGACGGCGGTGAAGACGGCCTGGACGGAGAAGGTGAGGCCGAGCATGCCGGGCACACCGCTGAGGGCCGCCCGCCGGCTGCTGCGCCACTGCTGGTGCAGCGCGTCGTCCAGGAGTCCGAAGCGCTCGCCCGTCCGGCCGCCTGCGCGCAGCACCGGCTGCGCGCGGACGAACTCGACAACGCGTCCGGAGGCCTCGTCACTGCTCCGCGCCCGCTCGGCGTCCTGACGGGCGGTGGCCTTGGACGTCCAGCTCTGCACGCCGGTGATCAGCGGGACGGCGACGAGGCCGACGAGGGCGAGCCGCCAGTCGAAGAAGAAGAGCACCACGACCACGGAGAGCGGGATCAGGGTGGCGTTGACGAGAGGCCTCAGCCGGTGGGCCGGTACCGACATCACCTCCATCACGCTCCGGCTGGTGAGCCCGGAGACGTCCCCGACCCGGCCGGGGGTGAACCAGCCGAGCGGCAGTCCCGCGAGGTGGTCGCCGAGGCGGTGGTGCAGGCCTCGGGAGAGTTCACCGCCGGTGCGGAACCCGGACTTGTCGCTGAGGTAGCCGAGTACGGAGGTCACGAGGACGGCCACGGCGAAGGCGGCCAGCCACGGCCAGGCGTCCTTGGCGTCGCCGTCGAGCAGGGCCCGGAGCAGCGGGATGAGCAGCGCGTAGGACAGGCCCTCCACGATGGCGCAGACGGACATCAGGGCAACGGTACGGCGCAGGGGGCCCGAGTTCCGCTCGCCCAGGACCCGCAGCAGCAACCTGATCATCGGCCGATCTCCTTCGTACGGCCAGCACGCGCGTGCTGGGCACGCCACATGGCGGCGAACTTGCCGTTCATGTGGATCAATTCGTGGTAGCTGCCGCTCTCCACGATCTGCCCGTCCTCCATGACCACGATCCGGTCGGCGCGGGCGACCGTCTCGAGGCGGTGGGCGATCACCAGTTGCGTACGGCCCCGGACGAGGGTCTCCAAGGCGGCGCGGACCTCGGCCTCGGTCTTGGCGTCGGCGAAGGACATCGCCTCGTCGAGGACCAGCACGGGGGCGTCGACGAGCAGGGCCCGAGCGATGGAGAGGCGCTGTGCCTCGCCGCCGGAGAGACCCACGTCCTCGCCGATCACGGAGTCGTATCCGCGGGGCATCGCCCTGATGCGCTCGTCGATGCCCGCCGCGCGTGCCGCCCGCTCGACGTCGGCGCGGGCGGCCTCCGGCACGGCGAGGGCGATGTTGTCGGCGATGCCGGCACGCAGCAGCCGGACGTCCTGGAGGACGAACGAGACGTGGCGGTACAGAAGTTCGCCAGGAATGTCGCGTACGTCGACGCCGCCGAGGAGCACGATGCCGCTGGTCGGGTCGGAGAACCGCGGGACCAGTTGGGCCAGGGTGGACTTTCCGGCGCCCGAGGGGCCGACGAGTGCGGTGGTGGTGCCCGGTTCGAGGGTCAGGTCGATCCCCCGCAGCACCGGGCGGCCCGTGTCGTAGGCGAAGCCGACGTCGCGGAACTCCACGCGGTCGCCCTGCGGTTCGGCCGGCCTGACGGGCTCGGGCAGCGCCGGGACGTTCAGCATCGCGCGGATCCGCTCGGCGGAGCGCTCGGCGGCGTGCACGTTGTCCAGGCCGTGGCCGAGCGCGGCGATCGGCGCGGTCAGCGCGACGGCGAGCAGCGGGAACGGCAGCAAGTCGGTGGGCGGCATGGCGTCGGCCGCGATCAGGGCCGTACCGCCGGCGAGGACGAGCAGCAGGACGAAGGGCGGGGAAAGCACGAGGGCCGCGAGAGAGGCGAGGCCCGCGGCGCCGGCCACGTAGGTGAGGAAGAAGTCGGCGAAGTCGTCCGCGGCCTTGCGGTAGCGCCGGTGGGCCCGGCCGCCGCCGCCGAAGGTCTTGACGACCGAGATGCCTTCCACGAATTCCACGGAGGCGGCGCCGATGCGTCCCATGGCCTCGCCCATCCTGCGGCCCTCGCGCTGCCGGTCCTCGCTCTGCAGTAGTCGCTGGAGCAGCAGGCCGAGGACGACCGGCACGAGCGCGACGAGCGTCAACCGCCAGTCCACCCAGGCGAGATATGCGAGCGAGGCGAGCGGGACGACGACTGCGGAGGTGGCCTCGACGGGCGCGTGGGCGATCAGGTGGTGCAGCTGGTCGACGTCGCCCTGCACCACGCCGTTGATCTCGCCCGAACTGCGGCGGGAGAACCAGCCGAGCGGCACCTTGCCCAGGCGCTGGGCGAGCAGCCGCCGCAGCGACAGCTGGAGCCGGGCGTCGACGAGGTGCGCGATGCCGCCGGAGGCGGCGCCGAGCACGACGCGGACGAGCAGGCCGGCGACGCCGATCCAGACGGCGAGCCAGGCGGCGCCGTGGTCCACCGACCCCGGGGCGAGCAGCACACGTCCGAGCTCTACCACCGCGATCAGCGGTGCGAGGCCCGCGAGGGAGCTGACGATCTGGAGGACGAAGACAGCGACGAGGCTGGTGCGGTAGGGGCGGAGTAACCGCAGGAGCACCTGCCTGGACGTCGCGGCCGGACCGCCCGGTTCGTTCTCCGGACCGTCGTCGTCGACCACCTCCCTGCCGTCGGCACGGCTGTGCAGACCCTCTGCCGTGGCCATGGGATTCCCACCTTTCGGGCGCGACCGTCCGGCCCGGGAGCGCGAGACGCTGCCACGACCGGACGGAAAGATCCATAAGACGGCAATAACTTTACACGTATAAGAACCCGCCTCGCAAGCGGCTTCGAGAACCACCGCCGGGCGTCGCAACAGGCCCCCGGCGCCTGCTCCGACGGGAGATTTCCAGCGCGGAGAATCCGTCCAGAAGACACCCAGGAGCGGCCTGAAACGATCGCGGTCACCCCTGCCGGGGCCGCCATGACCTCACCACAGGAGAGCTGGAACGCGTGCGCTTTCTACTTCTGAGCGGGCTCGGGCCCGCGAACCTCAATTCGCCCTATCTGGAGGGATCGCTTTTCACGGCGAATCCCTCCGAAGCAGCCAGGGAAATGCTCCGAAGGGCCGGAAGCGCCGACCTCGCCCTGGGGCGTCTCGCCTTCGACCAGCACGGACAGCGGTACGCCCTACTCAGGCCGCGCTCGGACACGACACCCCATCTGACGACGGTCACCCTCCTGTCGATCCTGGAGGACAGCGGTCACAGTTTCGAGCGTCTGGACCTGGAGGACGTCTGGGTGGGTCGCGCGAAGGCCCCGGGGGGTGACGTCGACGTGGTGCTCCTTTCGACCACGTACATCTGGAACGGTCCGATCCTGGGTTCGGCCGTGCGGTGGGTCCGGGAGAATCTGCCCGGCACGCGGATCGTGGCCGGCGGACAGTTCACGAACCTCAAGTTCATGGCGGCCATGCGCGACTACCCGGAGATCGTCGCCGTGGTCCGCGGCGACGGCGAGATCGCCCTGCCCAAAACCCTGGACGCGCTGGCCGGACGGGGTGAGCTGAGCGCCGTGCCGAATCTCGTGTGGCGCGACGGGGACAACATCCGGATCAATCCGACCGAGTACGTCGACATCGACGACTTCCCGTCGCCGGTCGTCCTCGGCAACCAGCCGATCGTCCCCTACGAGTCCATGCGGGGCTGTCCGTTCGACTGCAAATTCTGTTCGTTTCCCGCCGCTTCACCGAAATGGCGATTCAAGTCCGCCGAGAAGATACGCGACGACTGGATCGCCTATGCCAATCGGAACGGCGCGGACGTCATTTCGGCAATGGATTCGACCTTCACCATCCCGCCGACCCGCCTGCGCCGGCTCCTGGAGATTCTCCCCGATTCGGGCGTACCAAGGTGGGAGGGGTTCAGCCGCGCCAACACGATCAATTCGGCGGAACTCGTGGCCGGCCTCAAGGCCGCGCACTGCTTCCAGCTGCACATCGGTTTCGAGTCGATGAACGACGACACGCTGAAGCGGATGAGCAAGCGGGTCTCGGTCAAGCAGAACCGCCGGGCCGTCGAGCTGCTCAGCGAGAGCGAGCTGTCGTACTACGGCCTCTTCATCGTGGGATACCCGGGCGAGGACCCGGGGATGTTCCGGGACACGCAGGACTACCTCCTGCGGGAGTACTCCGGGCACTTCGCGCTCTCCCGGTTCTCCATCACCGACGAGACCATGCCGCTCTGGCAGGACCGGGAGGAGCTGCAGATCGTGGCGGACGATCCCACCGATCCCGCCTCGCCCTGGTCCCACATCGGCATGAACAGCGCGCAGGCCGCCCAGTTGCACAAGGAGACGCTCGACAAGGTGCGCCTCACCAACGACAAGGCGGTGCTCAGTCTCTGGCAGCACGACTACCAGCACTGGCTGATGCCCCGTCACGACTTCTCCACCAACATCGCCGTGGAGAAGTGCCTGGAGCGGATGAGCATGGCGCCGGTCGACCACACCGACCTGGACGAGGGGGCCGCGGTCATCCGTGACAACCTCCACAGTCTGAGGGACTTCGGCGTCGAACTCGCCCCGGCAGGACAGCAGTTGGTTTGCGACCCGGTCTGACGTGGGAACGCGACGGCGCGGCGGGCTTCCGGCCCGCCACGCCGTCGTGTCTCAACCGGGCCGTGTCACAGCACGCCTTCCTCCATGACGGGGTGCGCGGCGACGACGCCCTCGGCGGACACGTCATCGGAGCGTTCATCGCCGGAAACGGTCACGACCGTGCCCGGCAGGTGCCGCCGCAGCGCGTCGAGGACGCCCGGGGCCGGCAGGACCCGCGCGGCCCGGTGCACGCCACGGGGGACGCTGCCCCGGGCCACCTCCCGGGCCGCGACCGCGCCCACCACCCCGGTCATCGCCGAGCCGTCCTCACCCCGGATCACCACACGGCGCCGCACCGGGGCACCGCCGGGCCCCGCGGACTCCAGGACCCCGCAGAGCACGTGGTACGGGGAGCGCCCGAGAGCGTCGAGCGTGCTGGCCCGCACCAAGCCTCCCGCCCGCTCCGCCAGGCTGCCCGCCCGGTCGTCGCCGGCCCGGTAGCGGTTCAGCGCGTCGAGCAGGTGGTGGCCGTCGAAGGCGTTGTACCAGCGGGCCTCGGCGAGGCCGAGGGCGCGGGCCTGGCCCACCAGCTCCTGGGTGAGATAGGCGTACGTGGTCACCGGGTTCGGCACCCCGGCCACCACATGCTCCTCCGCGCCCCGCAGGGCTCCGTGCACAACGCGGCCGTCGCGCCACTGGGCGCGGGGTGTGCCGTAACCGCGGTCCAGGCTCAGCAGATAGTCCGTGGCGCCGGTCCGAGTGAACGCGCCGAGCGAGACGTAGTACCCGGTGAACCGGGCGGCCCCCAGCGGGGCCCGCCCGTCCGCAAGGATCCGGGGCAGCAGCCCGGAGAGGCCGGGCGACAGTCCCGCCGACAGGACCGCCGTACGCTCGCCCGCCGGGGCGGGAACGGGGCCGCAGCCGTCCATCACGTCCACGTAATCGGCCCCGGCGGCGGCCGCCGCCCTGCGCGGGCGGTCGGCCAGTTCGTAGGCGGGTCCCGCGCAGTGGAGCACCACGTCACAGCCGTGGCCGAAACGTTCCAGGCTCGCGTCGCACCGGGCGTCGACCTCTTTCACCTCGACGTGCCCGCCCAGGGCGGCGGCGTGGCGCGCCGCCGCCCCGTGGTCCCGGCCACCGATCCGCAGCCGGAACTCGCCCTCGGCGGCGAGCACACGGGCGGCTGCCGCGCCGACCGCCCCGTACCCGCCGAGGATGCCGATCAGGGGTGCCTCGCCGTTCACCGGCCGTCCTCCGGGAGCAGGGCGCGAGCCACGGCCTCGGCGTGGGGCGGCTGGACGCAGGTGAAGTGGTCACCGGGCACGTCGACGACGCGCAGCCCTGCGCCGCACACCTGCTGCCAGTAGTCGGTCATGTCGCGGTGCATGCCGGGGAAGATCTCCGCCTCGCCCGTCTGACGGACGAATGTGGCCGGCAGTTCGCAGAGTGTCGCCTCGTGCGAGGCGACGGAGACGAGGCTGTGCTTGACGATGGCGTAGAGCCGGGACAGTCGCTCCTCGGAGCGGAGTTCGGCGTCCTCCACCGGCATCGACGCGCCGATGGCGCGCAGCCGCTCCTCCTGGGGCCGCTCGGCGAGCACCCGGAAGGCCTGCAGCGCCTCCCGTCCGGGACCGGTCAGGGTCGATTCGGGTCGGTCGACGAGGCTGCCCGGCGGCACCGTGCTCCCGAAGTGCTCGGTGGTCGCCCGTACGAGCTCCCGTGTCGCCGACTCGTCCCGGGGGTAGCCGAGTCCGACCAGGTCGGCCCGCATCAGCCGGGCGAAGATGTACTCGGCAAGGAGGTCGTCCTCCACGAGGTAGGGGACGCGGTAGCTGCTGATGACGGTGAGGCCGGTCACCTCGGCGCCCGCGGCGGTCAACCGCCGGGCGAGTTCGGGCACGAGCAGGCCGCCCATGCAGTAGCCGACGAGGTGGACGCGCCCCAGTCCTTCGGCCAGCAGGGCCTCAGCGTGCCGGTCGGCGAGCTCCGCGACCTGGGTGCGCGGATCCGCCTTCAGGAACGCGTCGATGTCGTCGACGACGAGACCGGCGAGGGGCAGCCGGTCCGCCACCTCACGGATCACCGCGCGGTACGGGATGAGGGTGCCCGTCCCGTCGTGCACCAGGACCCGGATGGCGGTGCCCGCCGCTCCCGCAGCCCCATCGCCAATCCGGACGAGCGAGGAGGCGGGGGCCGCCCCCGCGAGGCCGGGGACGCCGCCGCGCGGGGCGCCGAGGTGCCCGGCGAGGGCCGCCACGGTCGGCCGGTTCATCACCAGGCGCAGCAGGTCGTCCCATTCCAGGTCGGCGGCCTCGGGCAGCTGCTCGCGCAACCGGGTGACGAGCCGGGCCACGAGGAGCGAGTCGCCGCCGAGGTCGAAGAAGTTGGCGTCGCGGCCTACGAAGGTGACCGGCAGCACGTCCGTCCAGAGCGCGGCCAGGGTCTGTTCCAGGCCGGCGCGCGGTACGTCGCCGCCCTCGTCGAAGCGTCCCCGGGCGGTGGAGGCGGTCCAGGCGTCGAGGCGGCCACGGTCGACCTTGCCGTTCGCGGTGAGGGGGATGTGGTCCACGATCTGGAGTTCGGCCGGAATCATGTACGGGGGAAGCCGGTCGCTAAGATGGCCGGTGAGTGCCTCGGGCCGGAGCCGGGTCCGGTCCGCCTTGAACCGGGACGCGAAGACGTGCTGGCCGATCCGGGAGAGCGGGCTGTCCTCCTCGGGGAGGCAGAAGGCCACCTCGGCGCCGGCCTCGCGGAGCATCCGCAGCCACTGTTCGCGTCCGAAGAAGGTCTGGCCCGTCTCCCGGCGTTCGTCCTCGAAGCCGTGGAGGCCCGCGTTGAACTCCATGGAGGTCATGACGTGGTACGCGTCGCGGGTGGCCTCGATGAAGACGAGCCAGCCGCCGGGCGCGAGGAGTTCCCGCAGCCGGGCCAGGACCTGCTCAGCGTGCACGGAGTTGTGCAGGACGTTGGCGAGCAGGATCACGTCGAAGGAGTTCGGGGCGAGGCCCTGGGCACGGTGGTCGCGGTTGAGGTCGAACAGCCCGTAGCGGACCCAGGGGTGGTCCTGAAACTTCTCCTGGGCCGCGGTGAGGAAGAAGTGGGAGAGGTCGGTGAACAGGTAATCGACGTCCAGGTCGTCGAGTTCGGGGACCAGGACGGTACTGGTGCCGCCCACCCCGGCGCCGATCTCCAGGAGCCGGAGCGGTTCGGGGCCGGTGTTCCGCCGGGCGATCTCGCGCAGCACCGCCACCACGACCGCGTTGTTGTGACGACTGATCAGGTTGTCGCGGTAGGCGGCCTCGGCGGTCTCCAGGCGGCCCTCGGGGAAGAGCAGGGTCTTGAGGTCGATCTCGTTGCGGACGAGCGGGGCGAGGTGCTGTTCGGAGACCCGGTGGTAGCGGACGAGTTCGGCGCCCCAGCGGATCCGGGATTCGAGCGCGTCAATCCGGTCCAGGACGGTCTCGTGCTCCCCCGGTGCGTCCCGCCGCAGCTCGCGGTAGCGGCCGGTGTCCGCGTCCTGGACCACCCGGCCCTCCTGCTCCAGGGCGTTGAGCCAGCGTCGTACGAGGTAGTGGTTCTCGGGGGCCGCGCCGACGGCCTCAATGATCTCCTCGGCGGTGTGCTGGGCCGTGGCGTCGGGGAAGAGTCCGCAGGACCGAAAGAGGACGCCCATCGACTGGAGGGCGGAGACGTCGAGCAGTTCGACCATCTCGGACACCTCCGCCGCCTCGACGGCGCGGACGGCGGTGGTGACGCTCGCGGCCGCCTTGTCCCGTACCGCTGCGGGGAGTTCGGATGCCTCGGTCCGCCCGGGTTCGGCGAAGGCGACGACCCGGCGTGCGCTGCCCTCGCCCTGGACGGCAGCCGCAGCGGCCTCGACGGCGGGATGGGTCTGGAGCGCCGCCTCGACCTCGGCGAGTTCGACGCGGTGTCCGTTCAGCTTGACCTGGCGGTCGACGCGGCCGAGGAACTCGATGACACCGTCGTCCAGGCGTCGGCCCATGTCGCCCGTGCGGTAGAGCCGTTCGCCGGTGGCGGGGTGCGTCACGAACCGCTCGGCGGTGCGCTCGGCGTCGCCGAGGTAGCCGAGGGCGAGGCCGGCTCCGGCGATGTACAGCTCGCCGGTGACATGGGCGGGGCATTCGCGCAGGAAGGCATCGAGGACGTGGAAGCGCTGGTTGGCCAGGGGCTTTCCGTACGGGATGCTGCGTATGCCGGGGGCAACGGTGGTGACGGGGTGGCAGATCGACCAGATGGCCGCCTCCGTGGCGCCGCCGAGGCTCACCACGTTCAGCCCGGGGACGCGGCGGCGGACGGCGTCGGGGAGCGTGACGGGGATCCAGTCGCCCGAGAGCATCGCGAGCCGCAGCCGGGAGACGTCCACGCCGGGTGCGGTACGGAGGTACTCCTCCAGCATCTGCATCTGCGCGGGGACGGAGTTCCACACGGTGACGGAGTGGTCCGCGAGCAGCTCCGCCCAGTGTCCGGGATCACCGCGTCGCGCGGCGTCGGGCAGGACGAGCGCGCCGCCGGTCGAGAGGGGGCCGAAGACGTCGTAGACCGACAGGTCGAAGCCGAGCTGGGCCAGGCCCAGCACCCGGTCGTCGGAGGTCACCGAGAAGCGGGTGTTGATGTCGTCGACGGTGTTGAGCGCGGCGGCGTGGCTGATCATCACGCCCTTGGGGGTGCCGGTGGAGCCCGAGGTGTAGATGACGTACGCGAGGTCCTCGGGTGCAGCCGGGTGCCGGGGGGTGACCTGGTCGCGCGGGTCCACGGGAGGCAGGGTGTCAACGGCGATCGCGCGGGCGTCGGCCGCGAGGTCCAGGGAGGGCAGCAGCGATGACTGGGTGAGCACCAGGTGTGCCTCGGCGTCGGCGAGTAAGGCGTTCCGCCGCAGCGCCGGCTGTGTGGTGTCCACGGGGAGATAGGCGCCGTCGGCAAGCAGAACGCCGAGGACGGCGACGACCTGTTCCCAGCCCTTGTCCATCACGATGCCCACACGCTGTCCCCGAAGGATCCCGGCGTCGAGGAGGACGGCGGCCACGGCCCGTGCCCTGCCGAGAAGTTCGGCGTAGCTGAGAGTCCGCGAGGAGGTCACCACGGCGGTCCCTTCGGGGGTGTGCTCCGCCTGTTCGACGACGGCGGTGTGCAGCAGCTGGTGGCGGCCCGCGGCGGTGGTGTCGTTCACGGCGGCCACGATCCGCGTCTGCCGGGCGGGGAGTGCCTGCAGGTCGGCGTCCGCCCATGCGGCGGCGCCGTCGACCAGCCTCGTCACGAGAGCGGAGAAGGCGGCGAACATGTCGTCGACCACGCCCTCGGGGAAGACGCCCTCGCGGACGTCCCAGTGGGCGAGGAGGCCGCCGCCGTCCTCCATGACCTGGCAGTCGATCCAGACCTGCGGGGTCTGGGTGATGCCGTGGACCAGCTCGCCGCCGGGCATCAGGGAGAAGGCGGAAGCGTCCCCTGCGGAGCCGCTGACGGTACTGGTGAAGGTGACCGGCAGCAGTGCTTCGGCGCGCCCTCGGCGGCGGGCCAGCTCCCGCAGCACCTCGACGCCCGAGCAGAGCCGGTGGTCCATGTCCTCCCAGAGGCGGGCCTGGACGGTCCGCATCCGGTCGACGAACGTCGTGCCCTCGGTGAGGTCCACGGCGAGCAGGCTGGTGGAGCTGAAGTCGCCGATGACGCGGTCGGCCTCGGGCTGGAGCGGGAGCCGGTTCTGGACGGTGAGGCTGAGGGTGAAGCGGGGGTGGCGGCTCCAGCGGCCGATCATCTCGGCGAAGGCCTGGAGGAGGACGCCGGAGGGGGTGACGCCAGCCTCGGTGGAGCGTCGGGTCAGGGTCTCCCACTGCGAGGGGGTGAGCCGCAGCCCGCGCCGGGTGAAGCGCGGCGCGGCGTTGAGCGCGTCGGTGCGCAGCGGCAGGTCTGGGGCGGCCGGCAGGTCGTCGATCCGGGACCACCAGTAGGCGCGGTCCCGTCGGTAGCGGGCGCCCTCGCGCGCCCGGCCCGCGGCGAGGACGTAGTCACGGAAGGTGGCGCCCGGCGGCTCGGGCCGCTGGGCGCCCGTACACAGGTCCGCCAGTTCGGCGAGCAGAAGCCGGATGCTGCTGTAGTCGCAGATGAGCAGGTCGACGGCGACGTGCAGGAGCAGGGCACGGTCGGTCTCGGTGACGCGGAGGTCGAAGAGGGGCCACTGCTCGGTGGGCCGCACCTGGTGGGACATCTCGCCGCGGGTCGCCTCCAAGGCGCGCGCCGCGTCGGCGTCGCCGCGCAGGTCCTCGTGGCGGACGCGGTAGTACGGGACCTCCGGGAGCACCCGCTGGTGGCCTTCGGCGGAGACCACGGCGCGCAGCATGGGGTGCCGCCGGATCAGCTCGTTCCAGGCCTCCTCGATCCGCGCGGCGCCCCAGTGCGGGAGGGCTATCTCGAGGTAGCCGTGGCAGGCCACGCCGCCGTAGTCGAACGCCTCGCTCCGGCCGAGCAGATAAGCCGCTTGGACGTCAGTGAGCGGGAAGGGCTCGTGGGCCGACGCGGGGTCGGCTCCGGCGGCGGGGCCGTACTCATCTGCGTGCAGCAGGGCGAGGACGGCGTCACGGTGGGTACGGAGCGTATCGAGCCGCTCCGGTGTCATCACCCCTTGGGGCGCGCGATAGCGGAGCTTGCCCTCCTCCTCGTACATCACCACTCCGGCCGCGTTCAGTTCGGCCACGAACTCCCCGACATTCATGATCCGTTGCCCTTCCTCGGCATCGTGCGCACACCCTGAAACAGGCACGCGAGGATGGACAGCCTCGTGCACCGGTACTGGTGATGTTCTGGATGCCCGTCCGGCCGGGCCGAGGAGGGGTACGCCGCGGAGTTCAGGAGCTGATCGTCATCCCCGTAGCGGTTCTGCCGTCGGCGAAGTAGCGGCGCAGACCCGCGAGGGACACCTCTTCCAGGCTGTCCGCGAAGATCCGTCCCGGCTGTGAGGGCACGGGCAGCAGGGAGGGGACGACCAGGACGGTGCCGCCCGCGGCGTCGGCCGAGGTCGTTCCGTCCGGTGAGTCCTCGACGGCCACACAGGCCGCGCCCGTCACCCTGAGGCGCCAGGCGGCCGCGCGGTACGGGTCGGAGGGCCGGACCCGGCTCCGGCGGCCGACGCCCTGCAAGCTCGCCGTGCGGCCCATCGGCGAACACCGATGACACCGACGGCAGCCAGTGCGGCCGCCGCGGCGCCGAGTGCCGCCCCTTGCCACACTCCCCAGCCGTCGGCTTGTCGTTCACCAACGGCCTCTACCTTGAGCTCGCCCCAGAGAACGGTGGGGTCGTAGTCGCAGACGCTGTCCCGGTCTGTCTCGTTCATGCACCGGGCACCCTTGTAGGTCAGGGTGAACTTCACCTTGTACGTCCCTGGTTTGGCATCCGAGAGAATACGTCCCGAACCGACCCAGGCAGCGCCTGTGTCCCCCAGGGCGTTTCCGTGGTCCAGAGCGGGACTGGACATTTCCACCCCCGTCGGATGCGGATTTCCAGGCTCCTCTTTGATGGTGATCCCGACATTCTGACCCGGACCAGCCGGGCCCGCGACCGAGGCGTATCCCTCCTTCGGCAGCGGCACCTGCTCCGCGTGCGCCACGCTTGGCCCGCCGATGTACAGAGCAGTCAGGCCAGTTATCAGCACGCATTGGCTGACACTCCGACACTTGCTCATTAATTCTCCCCCTGTTGCAGGTCGTCCCAGGATCATGGCGCATTGGGAGGATCACGCTCACGGAGCGATCTGCCGATCCTTAAACCAGCGAGAAGCAACTTGAACATGCGAAGAACGCTCTCCGTTCTCGCGGAGGACTGGCGCTGGCGGTACTGCCGCTCGCGCCGGCACAAGCGGAATCCATACCGCCGCCAACTGTTCCGGCGGCCGGAGATAATGACGCACGCGGCTTTACGCCTGCCGATGCGGACGCCAATTGGACACCCCTGCCCCGGACGCCGTCGGCGCTGCCGTGCGTGATGGCGGACTCGTCATGGTAGTCCGTCAATGGGCACGGCCTCTTCGCTGATCCCGACGACAGCACCCCAGACGCCGTGCCCGAACCCGTGGGCGTTTGAATACACGCGGAGTCGGCCTGGTTGGCATCGGCCGAGGCCATCGCCGCCCCCAGCAGCACCGCGAACACTAGCGGGAGCACGGCGCACCCGAGCGCGGTACTGGCGGTCGCCATGCGCAGCCCACGCATGGACCGGCGGTGGGGCAGAACCCAGGCGACCGCGAACAGGCCCATACCCCAAAAGATCACAATATCGATGCCGCTGATGCAGCCCTCGGACCGGAACAGGCTGTACTCCCAGACCAGGAGCGGCAGACCGGGCAAGGAGGTCACGAGCGGCGCCTTCCACCAAGTCTCATGGGAGACATGGAACTGCGGCACAACATCCGGGTTCATGTGGTCCACCCCATCAGCGCTGGACGCCTGGGGCATCGGGGAGGGTACTCATCCCGTCCGTGCGCGAATACCCATGCCGAGGTCCGGCAAAGGCCAGCCGAAAGACACGTCAATGGACTTGAAGCCCGATGGCTTCATCACCCCGGACGGCCGACCTGCCCACCCGGGCGCCTACTTCCCCTTCGGCATCGGTCCCCGCGCCTGCCTCGGTCTGCAATTCGCGCTCCGCGAATCAACGGTCCTGCTCGAACACCTGCTGCCAGTCCACACCCTGGCCTTCTCCTCCACCCCCACGAAGGCGGCGTACGGCATCACCGTCCGCCCCGACGGCCCCACCCCCGCGACCTTGGAACCGCCACGTACCTGAAGTGGGCGGCGGTCGCGGGAGGCGCAGACGCCGGAGAACGGGCACACGGCTTCCGTTTCAAGTCTGTGCGCGTTGCCCCAGCCTTCCTGGCTTCCTACTCCTGCTGCCATGGTGACGCTCAGTAGAGGGGGACAGCTCCGCATCAACCGCAGACGACCAGCCCCTCCCCGGGTGCTGGCCGTCTGAGGTGGTGTGTCGTTCTGGCCTCGGGATCAAGGACGGCCGAGGGCCCGATAGGTCCATCCGGCCTCGCGCCAGGTGTCGGGGCTGAGGGTGCCGCGGCCGTCGATGACCATCGGCTGAGTGGGGCGGTGGACGAGACGATGCGGGTCGATGTGACCGAACTCTGCCCACTCGGTCAGGTGCAGCAGCAGGTCGGCGTCCTGGACGGCGGCGATCGGGTCGTCGATGTAGTCGAGTTCGGGGTAGATCTTGCGGGCGTTGTCGAGGGCCTTGGGGTCGGTGACGGTGACGGTGGCGCCGAGCTCGTGGAGTCTCTGGGCGACGGCGAGGGCGGGCGAGTCGCGGATGTCGTCGGTGTTCGGTTTGAAGGCGGCGCCCCAGACGGTGATCCGCTTGCCCATGAGGTCGCCGTTGAGCTGTTCGCAGGCGAGGTCGATGATGGCCCCGCGGCGGCGGGTGTTGACCGCGTCGGCCTCGCGGAGGATGCCGGTGGCCGCTTCGGCTCCGAGCACGGCGGCCTGGGCGATGAAGCCGCGGATGTCCTTGGGCAGGCAGCCTCCGCCGAAGCCAAGACCGGGCCGCATCCCGCGCCGGCCGATGCGGAGGTCGTGGCCGAGGATCTCGGCGAGATGCTGGACGTCGGCGTCGGACTTCTCGCAGATCTCGGCCATCGCGTTGATGAAGGAGATCTTGGTGGCGAGGAAGGAGTTCGCGGCGCCCTTGGCGAGTTCGGCCGTCGCCCAGTCGGTGACGATCGTCGGGGTCCCGGACTTGATGATCTTCGCAAAGCACTGCCGCAGCATGGCCTCGGCCCAGGTCTGCTCTTCCTGGAAGCCGAGAACGAGCCGGTCGGGGTGGAGGGTGTCTTCGATGGCAAACGATTCGCGCAGGAACTCGGGGTTCCAGGCGACCTCGACCTGGTCGCCTGCCGGTGCGTGGGCCCGCAGGCTCTCGGCGACTCGGGGTGCGGTGCCGACCGGGACGGTCGACTTGACCGCGATCACGGCCGGACCGGTCAGACACGGGGCGAGCTGGCGGACCACGGAATAGAGCTGGGTAAGGTCGTAGGTGTCCTTGCCGGGCGTCTGCGGGGTGCCGACCCCGATGAAGTGCAGGTCGGCGAAGTGGGCAGCCTCGGCGTAGGAGGCGGTGAACTTCAGGCGGCCCGTGGCGGTGTGTTTGGCCAGCAGGTCGTCCAGGTCGCGCTCGAAGAACGGGGCCTTGCCGGAGTTGAGGACGGCGACCCTGTCCATGTCGCAGTCCATGCCGAGGACTTCGTGGCCGAGTTCGGCCATGCAGGCCGCGTGGGTGGCGCCGAGGTAGCCGCAGCCGACGACGGTGAGTTTCACGAGCGTGTCCTTCCAGATGGGGCCGCGTCCCGGCAGCCCCTTCCCGGGGACGGGTTCAGGTGGGCCGATCGCCAGCATCTCCGGGCGGACGATCAGCGGAGCCTGGCCGTAGCAGGTCAGGGTGGTGACCTCGGAGGCGAACGCGAGCCGCGCGCCGTCCAGGCGCCAGTAGAGCGGCTTCTCCCCCAGCCGGTCCCGGGCCAGGAACAGCTTGCCGACGCGCGGGTCATAGACCGCGAGCGCGAACATGCCGTCCAGCCCATCCAGGCAGGACGGCCCGAGCTTCGTCCATGCCTTGAGGACCAGGTGGCGTCGGTCTCCTTCTCGGCGAGCTCGATGCCCCAGGCGGCGGCCTGCTGCCGGTAGTTGTAGATCTCGACGTTGAAGGCCAGCAGCAACCCGGAGGTGCGGTCCAGGTAGGGGCCGGGGCGGGCGAGCGGGTCCACGATCAGCAGCGTGTTCATGGCCAGCACCGCCCGCCCGTCGCTGGATGGGCCGTGCATGGTGCCGTCCGGTCCACGGTAGTGCTGGGCGATGCCCATGGCCTTTCACCGTCGTCTGGTGCCACTGGGCGTCCGGTCCGGCCAATCCTGCGATTCCGCACATCTGGTTCACCCCCGAGAGTGAGCGTTGGTGCCCTGCCGGCGGCCACCGCCGGAAGGCGCCTGGTCCAGTTCCGGCGGTGGCCTGGGCCTTCATCACAGCGGTCAGCAAGAAGACCGGGGAGGGCTCGCAGGGGGGCTCACAACTCGCGTGCGCGGTTCATGCGGGCCCCGCAGGCAATACCCTCGGTGACCCAACACGCGTATCGCGTACGACTCTTCGTGCCCAGCGAGGGTTCGCGTACGACTGAAAATCCTCAGCCGTCCGCGTACCACTTTCTGTGCCCAGTCGAGTACGACCTCGTGCGCAACGCTCCAGTACTGGTCAAGGGGGACGTCGTGGCATCGACCGTCCGTCGGGCCCGTCCTCCCAATACGGACCTGGCCCGGCTCATCGAAGCCTCTGGTGCGAGCCACAAGTCCCTGGCTCTGCGCGTCAACCAGCTCGCCCACGAGGCCGGGATAGAGACCGACTACTCGCATACGTCCGTGGCGAACTGGTGCCGGCGCGGGATGATCCCGAAGCCGCCGGTGCCCCGGCTGCTGGCCCAGGCGATCGGGGAACGGCTGGGGCGGCCCGTCAATCTCGCAGAAATCGGTATGGGCGAGGCGGAGACAATCGACGCTTCGGTGGGGTTGGATTTCTCGCGAGATCCCGCCGACGCTGTCCGCGTCGCCACTTCGTTCTGGAGCTCCGTGAACCGCCGCGACTTCCTCAAGGAGACCGGGTCCGGCTTCGCCGTGTCCGCGTTCGCCGTCCCGGTCACCCGCTGGCTGGTCAGCCCCGCCGATGAGACCGCCGACCACCAGGGCGGTCAGCAGGTCGGTCGCTCAGACCTGGACGAACTGCGCGAAGCCGCCGACCACGCCCGTCGCTGGGACTCGAAGTATGGCGGCGGGAACTGGAAGTCCAGCTCCGTCACCGATTGCCTTGAGCACCGGGCGGCCCCACTCCTGCAGGGCACCTTCTCCGACGGCGTCGGCCGTGAACTCTTCAGCGTGACCGCCGAGTTGTCGCGGCTTGCCGGGTGGACGGCGTTCGACGTCGGGCAGCACGATGCCGCCCAGCGGCACTTCATCCAGGCTCTCCGCCTGGCCCGCGCGGGCGGGGATGTGCAGCTGGGCTGCTATGTCCTGACCACGATGGCCATGCAGTCCCTGATGCGGGGCTTCGCCTCCGAGGCCGTGGACATGGCCCAGGGCGCCTTCGAACGCGCCAAGGGGCAGGCGGCGCCGAGAGTGCTGGCGTTCACCAAGCTGATCGAGGCCCGCGCTCACGCCCGCGAGAACGACCCCAAGGCCGCCTCACGGGCCCTCGCGGCATCCGAGGACCTGCTGGGCCAGGCCAGAGCCGAAAGCGGCGACGAGCCCGGATGGATCGACTTCTATCACCACGCCCGCCTCTCGGCGGACGCCGCCGAGGTCTTCCGTGACCTGAAGAACCCCAAGGCCGCCCTCGCCTGGAACAAGCAGGCCGCCGCGATGCCGACCGGGGTGTTCACGCGCTCTGTCGGGATGCGGCTCGCGATCGTGGGGACCGCCCATCTGCAGGCCCGTGACCTCGACCACGGTCTCGAGCTCGGCAACCGCTCCGTCGACATCCTCGCCCGCGTTCAGTCCAGCCGGGCCAAGGACTACGTCCGCGAGTTCAACGCAGCCCTGGCGCCCTGGCGGCGCGAGCCGGCCGTCTGCGAGTTCGTCCACCGCACCCGCTCCGAACTCGCCGTCGCCGCCTGAGTAGTGCCCGCCCGCCTCGTTCTGCCCGTGAACGCGGGCAGAACGAGGCGGGCTGCTGGCGAGATTACCGGCCGGGCTCGGTGCGCGGGGTGCAACAGCACCACCGGGGCCCGCTTGCGGCCCTGCTGGCCGCGAAGCTGGTCGTTCTCGACCTCCAGCACGTTCACCACCCGGGCGAACTTCTCGATCTCGGCCTGCTGGCGCTTGTTCTCCGCGATCACCTCGGCCAGTCGTTCCTTGGTCTTCTTCAGCTCCGCCCGCAGCTTGCGCTCGCTGTCGGGGACGCGGTGCCGCGATTGTCTCCGCTCGCCTCAGTCCGAGAATCTTTCGACGAGCGGTCCGTGCAGCCAGCGGGAGCGAGCGGCCAGCCGACGGGGCGAGTGAGCGAGGTGCTGGGGACCGGCTTCAGGCCGGGAAGGACTGGACGAGGTGAGGGAGGGACGACAGAGCGAGCAGGCCGGCTTCCGATTCGGTCACCGCGTCGGCCAGCGCCCGCATCTGCCGCCTTGCCGCTTGTGGTCCGCGCTCGGCCCGCTCGGCACCGGATGACGAACCCCCATCCCGTCCACCGGGGCGGCCCCATGCCTGGGCGAGGAGGATGGATGCCCGGGCTCTGGATCGGCGTGGCGTTCCGTCCGGCTCCCCCGCGCAGCGTTCCGGGCCGGCGGTGTGGTCCGGTCGGCCCGGAGACATGGTCGCCGTGGGGTCAGCTGTCGTTCTTGTTGGTGGGGGTGTCGTCGAAGCGGGCGTTGGACTTGTGGAAGCCCTTGCTGCGTTCGATGGTCTTGGTCTTCTCCTTGATGATGACGGTGCCGTCGGGGCGGATGATCGTGGTGCGCTTGGTGACGGTGATCTTCTTGGTGCCCTTGCCGGGCTTGTCTTTCTTCTTGAACCGGTCCTTGTGGTGGTCGTCGTGATGGCTGCTGATCTTGGTGGTGTGGGGGGCCGGGGCGGCGTGGGCGGTGGAGGAGAGCATGGCCCCTCCGGCGGCCAGGGCGGTGGTGGCGGTGACGACGGCCAGGCGCTGGGTCCGAGTGGTGCGGATCATGGTGCTCTCCTTGAGGTGAGGGGGATGGGGGTTCCAGGTGGTCCGGCTGCTCCGGTGAACCCGTGCATCCAGTAAGCCCTGAACCGGGCGGACCGGTCATGACCCTGCATTTCGGGACTTGACGGACGAGAGGAGTGCCTGATAGCAGCCGGACTCCGTCGACACGGCCCGGGAGCGGCCGGGGGCGGCCCCGGGGGCGGCCGGCACCCCCCGTACGTGCTGAGGGCTGCGGTGCGGGTTGTGCGGTGCGCGTCGCGGTGGGAGCGGGTGTGCAGGCGGCACGGGCAATACGGGGCGCTAGGGGGCGGTGGCGGCTGGACGCGGACGCCGGCCTTTCCCACAGCTCACCGGCAGGAACATGTCCCGCTCCTGCCGGCGGTCGGGCCACCCGGTGGCCCCGCGCCTTCACCAGGGGGTCCCCGCAGAAGGACTGTCGGCAAAACCACAGGTCGGCGCGTTTCGTCGGCGGCTCACCGTGCTCGGTCCCGTGGCGCCCTGTCCGTGATCGGCAACGGCGCCGGCGACGGCCCTTCTGCCCGCCGTCCACGCCAGGAACCGGTGCCCCGTCCGCGAGCGCAGCTCAGGAAGCGTCGTCCCCACGCAGGCTGGGGGACGGACCGGGAATCCACGGGAGCGCCGATGATCCAGGTGTGCCGTCACAGGCGCTCGGCGTGCCACTGGCCGACGAGGTCCCGGTAGAGCGCGGACTGGTCGAGCATCTGTTCATGGGTTCCCAGTGCGGCGTGGACGCCGTCGAGCACGAGGACCCGGTCGGCTCGCTGGGCCGAACTGATGCGGTGGGCCACGACGATCACGGTGCCGGGCCGTGCGGCGAATGCCGCCTCGGCCTGTGCCTCGGCTGCCGGATCGAGGTGGCAGGTTGCCTCGTCGAGCAGTATCAGCCGTGCGGGCGAAAGGTGGGCCCGGGCCAGGGCGATGAGCTGGCACTCGCCGTGCGACAGCGCGGCAGGGTCGGCCACAGCGTCGTATCCGCCCAGGCGCCGGATCAGCGGGGCGGCTCCGACCGCTTCGGCGGAGTGGCGCATGGCCGCTGCCGATGCTCCGCCGGGGCACAGATATTGCAGGTTGTCGCGCAGCGTTCCGCTGAAGACGTACGCCTGCTGGGGAATGAGCACCCGGAGCCGGGACGGTTCGCCGGACGCACTCATCCGTGCTTGTTCTCCGTGAACCCGTACCTGTCCCCGGTCGGGGGTGAGCAGGCCGGCGATGAGTGCGGTCAGGGTGGACTTGCCGATGCCGCTGGGGCCGACGACGGCGAGGTGCTCTCCGGGCGCGATGGTGAGGCTGAGGTCGCGCAGCACTGGCTGGGCGTCGCTTCGGTAGGCGAAGGTCAGCGTGCGCAGTTCGACTGCCGGTGCTTGCCGGCCGTCGGTGGGATGCACGACGTCGGAGCCGGTGATGGCTGCTGGGGTGAGGGGATCCGGATATGTTCCGGCCGTCAGCCGGTCGAGGACGACCAGGAGTCTGGTCCCTGCGGCTCCCAGGGCCTGGACCAGCGTGTGCAGCGCCGGCAGGAGTGCCTGCATGAGGTAGGTCAATGCGCCGGCCAGGGTGCCGGCGGTGACTCCTTGCCTCAGGAGCCACGGTGCCGCGGCCAGCAGCAGAACGACGGGGAGCTGTCCTGCCACCGCCAGGGCCAGGGTGCGGGCGGCCGCCCATCGGGCGAGGGCCCGGGCGGTGCGTGCCTCGTTCTCGATCAGAGCACAGGTGAGGTCGCGTGCCTGTGCCGTGGCCCCGCAGGCCAGCACGTCGCGCAGGCCCTGCGCCAGGGCTCCCGTCTGCGTTGCCAGGGCTTCGTCGGCGCGCAGGAAGTCGCGTTGGCAGGCTGCCATGGGGATGAGCGTGGCGGTGAACAGGAGCAGCCCGAGAGCGAGGGGCGGCACGACGACCAGCAGGAGCTGCGGAGCAAGCGAGGCCAGACCCGCGAGCGCGCCTGCTGTGGTGAAGAGGAATGACCGGGCGACCAGGACCAGTCCGGCGAAACTGTCGCGTGCGATTTCGGTCTGATGCGTCAGCCTGGAGACAACGGCGCTGTCCGCGCTGCGCGCGGCCCCGGTCATCGCGTCGGCCAGCGCTTTCGATGTCACCCTGCGGATCAGTGCGTCCCGCAGGGGTTCGACAAGGTCGGCAAGGCCGCGGAAGACTCCCCGGGTGGCCAGGCCGCCCGCGAGGGCGGCGCCGGCGGCAAGAGCCAGCCACAGAAGTCCGGTGCCCGGGCGGCCGGCGAGGAACCCCTGGTCCAGCGACTTTGCGACGCTGTAGCCGCCGACGAAGGTCTGCAGGGATTCCAGGAGCGACCAGCTTCCCAGGGTCCGCAGTACCCGTTTGCGGCGGCCCAGGAAGCGCAGCGCCTGTGGCAGGATCCGCCCGCCCGTCATGAGTCCGGCTCCCTCGTCGGGGATTCTTCAGGGCCGGCGAACACCGCACGGTAGTCGGCGTTCTCCCACAGGCGTTCGTGCGGACCCACCGCGCGGATCCGGCCGTTCTCCATCCAGGCGACGAGATCGGCGCGCGCCGCGGTGGAGACACGGTGGGCTATCAGCAGGCGGGTACCGGGGTGTACATCGCGCAGCAGGGCCCGTCCGACGTGAAGTTCCGTGACGCTGTCGAGACTGGAGGTGGCGTCATCGAGCACGAGGAGGCGACCGGCGTGGGCGAAGGCCCGTGCCAGCCCCAGTCGTTGGAGTTCCCCGCCGGACAGGGGGACCTGAAGGAGCCGGGCCCCGTAGCGTCCGGGCAGCAGCTGCACGAACGTGTCGGCCCCGGCCGCGCGGGCCGCTTTTTCGATGTGGCGGGCGCTGGGCGCATCCGGTCCGAAAGCGATGGCAGCGCCGACGGTTTCGCCGAACAGGACCGGACGTTCGAAGGCGTAGCCGGTTTCCCTGCGCAGGTGCGCAGGGTCGACTTCGGTCAGCGGCACTCCGTCGAGCAGTACCTGGCCGGCGTCGGGATCGGTCAGGCGCCCTGCCAGGGCGGCAAGCGTCGACTTCCCGGCTCCGGAGCGGCCGACGATAGCCATGACCGTCCCGCCGGGGACGGTCAGATCGACGTCGTGCAGTACGGGTGCTCCGTTACGGATGACGGTGACGCCCCGCAGCTCCAGGCGGCCCGGTCCCCCCTCCGGCAACGGGCGGCGCCCCTGCCGGACCGGGGAGATGGACAGGACTTCGGCGGTGCGGCGGGCAGCGGAGCGGCTGCGCAGGAGAGCGTTGAGCTGTCCGGTGACCGCGCCCAGGCCGGCGGCGAGGTTGGTGTAGGCGGCTGCGGCGAGGAGCTGGCCGACGCTCAGGTTTCCGTCAACGAGCCGGATCCCGCCCACGGCGACCACCAGCGTGATCAGCAGCGGCACCAGGATGCTGCTGCCGGCCGCCGCGTCGCCGTACACCTGCCACATGCGTCGTCCCTGTGCACTCAGGGCCTCAAGAGGTGCCAGGATGCGCACGCGTTCCCTTTTTGCGGTTCCTGCGGCGGCGATCGTGCGCGCACCGCCGAGGGCCTCCACGAGGCGGGACGCGATGGTGGCCTGGATGCGCTGGTACTGCGTGATGCTGTCGGAGGAACGGCGCGTGAAAGCACGCAGCAGCAGAAGCAACAGGGGAGCCCCGGCCAGGAAGACGGCTGCCAGCCAGAGATCGGTGAGCGCCAGCGCGGCCAGGCCGCCGAGCGGAGCCAGGAGCGAGGCGGCGCCGGCGGCCGCGGTCACGGGGGCTGTGCCGGCCTCAGCGGCGTTGCCGGTCAGGCGGGTGACGAGATCACCCACAGTGAACCGGTCGGCGGCGCGACGCGGCTCGATACTCAGCAGGTGTTCGATGCCCCGGCGCCGGATGCGTGCGGTGCTGCGCGCACTGGTCACGCCGCTCAGGTACGCCACCAGAGCATCCGAGAGGACTTCGGCGAGGATCAGGAGCGCGCACAGCACGACAGCGCGGTGCAGGCCCGCCGCCCCGTTCAGGGTGCGGTCCAGTGCGATACCGAGCGCGGCCGGAAGAGCAAGGGCCGCAGCGGCGGACGCCGCGCTGAAGACAAGCACAGCCGTGGCGTGGCCGGCACTGTGGCGGGCCGCGTCGACCAGCACATGACGGGCACGGGCGGCCGGTGCGGGTTGCCTGGCAGGCGAGCGGTGGGTGAGGGCCATAGGTGTGCGGTCCTCGTCTTCGTGGCAGGGGCGGGTCGGAGCGCAGTGGCCCCGGCGGTGCGTCAGCCGGAGCCACTGCGGTCATTTCACGGGGTGTTCAGACCCCGTAGGCGACAGCTCAGTGACACGTGGTGATGCTGAGGCTGCTGTCGCCGCACAGCAGCAGGCTCGCGCGGCTGCCGCCGGTGCCGAGCTCGCCGGTGATCTCGGTGGTGGGGGTTTCCATCATCTGCAGGTCGAGAAGGGTCATGGTCGTGTTCCTCTCAATTGGGGACGGTTCTTTCCTTGCGGCTCCCCGAAGGGAGCCGGTTTTAGGGCCGCTTTGGCGGCGGGAGGAAGGGCAGGTGCACGGGAGTCTCGTGCAGGGCGCTGCCCAGGGCGAGCAAGCAGCCGGCGGTGCCGGTGCTCAGATCCATGGAGAGACGCATCATCTGCTCCCCCGCGAAGGCCAGTTGCCCTTGGTAGGGGATGGCGCCCCAGGAGAGTGAGTCGATCTGGCGGCGCACATCGGCGTCATGTGTGCCGGGGCCTGCGGCCGTGGTGCGGCTCAGATGCAGCACCATGCCCGCGGCTCCGCGGAACAGGCCGGGCTGGGCGTAGAACTTGGCCTGCGCAGCCGCGACGATGTCCTGTCGTGCCTGTTCGAACTGTTCGTCGCGGCGGTGCACGAGGTAGTCGTCGAGGACCATACCGATCCCGACGCTGCCGGCCCCGAGGTACGGCATGGTCCGCCAGCCCTCGCTGACCTGGAGAGTGCCGCCGACGCTGCGGACACAGCGTTCCAGATCACGGCGCAGGGCATCGGCCGCGAGGTCCAACAGGCCACGGTCGCCGGTACGTTCATACAGGCGCACGAACAGCAGCGCCGTTCCACTCGCGCCGTGCAGGAGTCCGGCGCGGGCGGCGACAGGTCCAGCGGAAGGACCCGTGGCGGGTGAGGCGACCTTGTCGGCTATCAGCTGCGCGCACTGCAGTGCCTTGTCGTGCAGGGTGTGCTCGCCGGTGGACGTGGCCAGGGCGTCCAGGGCGAGTGCGAGACCCGCCAGGCCACTGTGCAAGTCGGGCGCGATGTCATGCCAGGGCCCTGAAGTGAGGGTGTCGACCAGGTCGAGTGCCTGTTCCCGATGCCCGAGCCGGTCCAGTACCCACGCGATGCCGGACAGCCCGTCGTAGAACCCCAGCGGTGTGCCGGAGGCGGGGGACTTGGTGGCCCGCAGCAGCCACTCCTCGGCCGCCGGACAACGCTGCGCGCCGGTCTCGGCCAACGCGTACAGCACTCCCGCCGCTCCATAGGAGAAGCAGGCACCACCGGCCGAGTTGGCGAACTGGGCGATGTCTCCGGGGAAGAAACGGTCATCACGCTCCGGTGTGGCCGACGCGATGATGGCTCCTGCCATGGAGTCCCGGCTGCGCGGCCAGTCTGCAAGCCGCACGGGCAGGTACTCGACCCCATCCCCCTGTACTTCCGCGCCCGTTGACCCGCGTGACGTCATCACAAGGCCCCGCTGGATCTCCGCAACAGCCTCCTCGAGGAACGCCGGCGGTACAGGGAACTGCTCCCCCGCGATCCGAGCCAGATGGGCGGCCTTGGCACGGTCCACCGCGAACAGACTCGTCAGCGGGAGGAACAGCGCCAGACGCAGGCACGCCAGGGCGTACCGGTCGACATCGAACCCCCTGCGGTCGGCGGGAGCGACGAACCCCGGGTTTGCGACCACCTGCCGCCGTGTCTCGTCGTCGATGGCGGCGGCCTCGAAGTCCAGGAGCACCACCGAGGATTCGTCCTCGGACAGCATGACGTTGAACAGATGCAGATCGTTGAAGACCACACCCCGGGCGTGGATCGCCTCCACGGCTTCCTCGACGAGACGGTAGACCCGCATCGCCCACTGTGTGTACTCGGCGAGCTTTTCCGTACTGGGATCGGCCTCGATGAGCGGATGCCGATGGGCGAAGAAGTTGTTCAGAGGCCGCCCCTCGATGTACTCCATGACAAGAAAGGAGTGCTCTCCGAGGGTGAACCAGTCCAGTACCTCAGGCGTGCAGGCGAGTCCGGCCAGTCTCCGCAGAGCATCACGTTCACGCTCGAGACGAGCAACCGCATCCGCCCCGTCGGCAGCAAGACCCGCATGCGGCCTGCCCTCCTTCAGGACCACCTGCCGGCCGGTGCGCACATCCCGGCCGACGTACACGCCGCCGCCGTTGGAGAAGTGCAGCGCGCGCTCGAACCGGTACGGGACATCAGCGACCGTGGTCGAGGCGCGGGCCGCCACATGCGGTTCGAGGAACGCCGGGAGAGTGACCCACGGGGGGACATGGAAGGTCGGGTCCCGGCGATCGGGCACCAACTGCCCTTGTGCGTCCGACACCGCGGGAACCAACTCGCCGCTCTCGTCGTAGCAGTACCGCTCGGTGAAGCTGCCGTAGCGCACATAGACCGGCCCGGCATTCAAGCGCAGATCGCTGAGGATGACCGGACCGGGTTCGCCGGCGAGGAGCTCGTCCAGGCCCTCAGCGAGGGTACGGAACTCCTCGTCGTCGGCCGGATAGACCGTGATGAACTTTCCACTGGCGCCGCGATTCGCGTATTTCGCGTTACGGGAATGGAGCAAGTACTGGCTCGGCATGCATTTGAAGGCGACAGAACGTGGGACGCAGTAGTCCCACACCGTCCCGAGGATCTTCTCCGCGTTTTCCAGACACGCGGAGACGTGGATCTTCCATCCCTGGCTGGGCAGTTCCCGCTCCAAGGGGCGGAAGGCCAGCCAGTCACCGGAACGGTGCCGTTGCCACCCCTCTGGCAGGTCGCGCCCCGTAACCGGGTACGGGGCACCGCTGCTTGCACCATCAGACGCCCGCCGGTAGGGCGCGTCATAGAACTGACGGCTGACATCACAGAAAGCGGCGTACCCCTTGTTCATCAGACTCCTTCGGCTGGTGACACCGAGAGACGCTGTCACGTAGCCGCGAGCCGGAACAGTCACACTTGTCACTCAACGAGCATGCGGAACGCACGAGTAACAACTCAGCAAGCATCGATCTCATCGTCGTTGAAGGACGCCGAGGGGCGTTCACTCGGGCGCCGGGACGCCCGTGGGCTCCCCGGCGGGTGCGGAGGGCAGCGGCGCACCGGCGGCGGCTGTCGTGCGCAACGTACGGCCTGCAGCCGGCGGGGTCCGCCAGCAGGAGTGCCGGGGCCGCCACCCGTAGCCGCTCCAAACCCACAAGAGCCGCCGAAGGCCTCCAGCGGGCCATCGACAGCCCCGGGCAGACCCGTCCATCCGGCCGCCTGCATGCCGACAAGGCCCAGGGCCAATGCCGTTGCGTCAGATCCGGACTTACGCTGCCGATCCGGTGCGGATGCGGTTCATCGCCTGCCGCCTGGTCGGCGTTTTTGGCGCCGGTCGGGACGGTTGTCGCCGGTGGCCGACCTGCCGACCTCCAGGCCACGGAAGCCGGCCAGGTAGCCCCCTCCCCCGTGTCGGAACCCGAATCCGCCGCCCCCAACTCCTCGGCGGCCTCATCAACGCATACCAACAGGCAGCCTGAACCCGCCCACGCAAACAACCGGGTCGTCGACCCACACTGGGGTTTTCACGCGGGACAGGATCTCCATGAGCAGGTCCGGTCGAAGAGCCAGTCGCGCCGGCAGCCTGCCAGCAGATACCTACTCCGCTCCGGCCTGCTGCGGCGGGCAATGACCCCAGCTCGCCGACACGCCGCACATCGACAGACCTCGGCTCAATCAGGGGGTTGGTTGCGGTGTTCCTCATAGGCCTCGCCCAGGCGGTCCCGAAGCCGCGCATGGCGGAACTGGTAGACCGCGCCGACCTGGCGCAGCACGCCTCGCCGGTAGGCGTCGTCCAGGAAAGCGTTCACTGCCCACGGCATTCGCCCCGTCAGGGGCAGCCAGATGCGGGCCAGGAGCACCCATCGGCCCCAAGCGGTCAAAGTGCCGACCCCGAGCCCGACCGTGAGCCCGGCCGCAAGCCCGGCCGACAGCCCGACTACGAATCCGTTCACGAGCCAGATCGTGATCCCGTACCCGAGCCCGATCACGAGCCCGACCGCCAGCAGTTGGGTGAGCACGGTGGCGCGGTTTGTGTTCAACAGCTCCGACGGGCTGACGGAGGTTTTTCTCTCGATGACAGCCTCGAGCCCGGCCATGAGCGCGAGCGTGAGTCCGACCGCGAGCCCGAGAATGATCCCGATCACGAGCCCGTTCCCGAAAACCAGCGCGATCGCGAGCACGGGATAACCCAGAAGAACCCAATAGGCCGCGAGTCCCAGGCCGAACACGACCCCGAATACGAGGCCGCCCGCGAGCCCGCCCCGAACCCTGGGGAAGAAGCTCTCCCGCACCTTCTTCGTTCCACCGCGGATCTGTATGTGCATGCGCGACGGCTCGAATGCCGGGCCGCCGACCTTGAGCTTCGCGGCGAACCCCTGTATGAGCCCGAAAGTCAGCCCGATCCCGAGCCCGTTCAGAGGAATGTCAACGACTCCCTCCGTGAGCCACCACGCGCGCCCGTACACGAGCCCGACCGTGGCCGCGTACACGATCCCGATCATGAGCCCGGACAGAATTCCGACCGTGACCCCGACCACGAGCATCTGTGAGGAGAGCTTCATGCTGGTTCCCAGTCGCCACCATTCCACGTCATGTGTCTTGAGCTGTCTCAGGTGCGCGGCGAGGTAGCCGAGCCGGTGCCGGGCGAGTTCGGGGTCCCATCGCCGCTGTTCCACCGCGGGTCGGTTGCTGAGAAAGCGCGCGTAGGCGGTGGGGATGAAGTTGTCCAGGAGATGGTCTTCAAGGGCTTTTCGGGTGCCCAGCTCGACGTCCAGCAGCTCCGATGGATTGCGGTCGGATTCGTAGACGGTGCGGGCAAGTGTGACCATCAGGGGCGTTGTCAGCACGGCGGCGAGATTGGCGCCGGCTGATGTGTGGGGACGGCAGCGCAACTCGCTCAGGACGTACTGCCACCCGGTCGGGGTGGTGGTGTCCGTGCCGTCGGAGAGGGTCGTATCGGTGGCGTGCAGCAGGTAGTTGACGGAGTCGTCCAGGGTGAGGTCGCTCAATTCGATACCGACGGCACAGGGAACAACCTTGGTTGCCTTCACGGCGGCTTCGAGTTCGGCGTGGCGACTGGTCACCAGCAGCGGCAGGGTGGCGGCGTTGAGTGCTCTCAGCGCGGGTCCGCGCAGGCCGTTGGCGATCTCGTCGAACCCGTCCAGGATCGGCAGGACGTAGCCGGCACCGACCAGCGCGGCGGCCCACGTCGATCCGTTGGGGCTGGGTCCGGCCAGAAAGGGCTGGTCCCGCTCCAACTGGCTGATCAGCCAGTCCCGCAGTGGGGTGGTGGTGGGATTCCACGACCCGAGGCTGAAGATCACCGGTACCGGTGCCGTGTCGGTTGGAGTGCGCGCCTTCAGCCGGGCCAGTGCGAAACGTAGGGTCAGGATGGTCTTCCCCGAGCCTGCCCCGCCCAGCACCATCAGCCAGCCGGACTCGGTCCGCTCGAAGACCGCCGCGATCTCATCCAGCTGACCGGCCAGGTCCAGCGGGGGAGCATCCGTCGCCTCTGCCGGGGCGTTGCGGATGCTGTCCCGGCGGCCGGGCGCCTTCGAAGGTACCAATCGCCAGTGCACAGGCAGCGGGTGCGGATCCCGTAACCGCTGTTGTTCCTCCTCACGGTGCAGGCGGTCGCTGACCTTCTGTGCGAGCAGATAGGCCTTGTCGACCAGCGCATCCTCGACCGAGCTACGCCTGGCGCGGACCGCCTGCACAAGCCGTTCGACCATCTCGGCCAGCGTGTCCTCGGCGGAGATCCCTCCGGCGTTGATGAGCACATTGACCGCGTTGTCGCCGGTGCTCGCGATGCCCGAGTTGCCACCGTCGACTTTGATCGACCGGTCGCCGCCCGGCCGGTCAGGGGTATGCACAGCGGGGTCCAGTTCCTGGGGGCCGGGCCCGAGGCTCACTGGTGCAGGGTGTTCGTCGCGCCCTCGCCGGTCGAGATGATCCCGGAGTTGTCTCCGCCGATGGCGACGCTGTGGGCACCGCGGGCCTGGACGGCCGGACGTTCCCGCAGCAGCGCCGACAGTTCAGCAGCAAGCTCCGGGGTGTCCCTCAGTACTTCCTGCAGCGCATCCCTGAACTCTGTGCGCCGAGAGGCCAGCGTGTTCGGGGCCGCGTCCGCCAGGTTGGTGACGGCGGCTCGAACCGGGTCGGCGTCGGCGCTGCGGTGCAGGATCCGGTTGAGCAATCGCTGCCCCAGCCGCACCGTCGCCCCGGCCGCTTCATCCTCGGCCATGGTCAGCACGGAGACGCCGTAGGCGCCCACCGCCGCTGCGACTGCCGGCACGATTTGGCCGAGCAGTAAATCGATCTCGGGCACAGGTGTTCCTCCTGTCGCGCACCGCGCATTCAGGAGTTCATGCTAGCCACACCGGCACCTTTGATCAGCGGTTCGGCCACGAAATTGATTTCACGTCAGCTCCGCTCCGGAACGGTTGATGGCCGCTCTGTGGGAACACGCCGGGGCTGGTGGATCGGGTGGACACCGCGTGCGGCGGACCGAGCCGCGAGGCGTCCTCATCCACCCACCAGGACAGACCGAGCCGTAACGCAACGGCATTGGGCTTGGGGGGCATCCCCCACCAGCGGACATGGCTGCGGGGCAAGCGCATTGGGGTGCGCATCGCGCGCAAGGGGGTGAAGTCCGGCAAGCGGCTGGTCCGCCGCCGCTGGGTGATCGCGCGGACGACCCCGTGGCTGTCCGGCTACCGCAGGCTCAGCCCCAACTACGAACGCCACCCCTGCAACTACTTGACCTTGCTCGGCCTCGCCGCGACCTGCGGGTCGCGGGGCGCAGAAGAGTCCTGAGAGCGACGCGAGTTGTAGCCGTCCGGAGCCAACCTTATGCACGACCGGCCCGTTGCGCTGATCTGCCTCTCCCGCCGCCTACAAGCCCTGTATTTCAGCCAGGCCGTCGGCGGACGCCGCGCCTGAGGCAGGTCAGCCCGGGCGGCAGAGCTGTCCGCCCCAAGGCAGCAGGTCAGACAGCGCGACACGATCGCCCTCGACTATGGCGGGCCTCCCCGGGCATCGAGCAGCCGTGAACTTCACCGTGGCGACGGGGTTGAGGGACTGAAGCCGGAGCAAACGGAGAAATACGGGTCGGAGCAGGGACCTCCGACTCGCCGACCGAGGCAACGACTTGTGGTGGTGAGATGAATACAGCCCAGCTTCCGCCGGTTCTGGTGGTTCTCCCGGACGGCCAGGAGCTCAACGGCCTCCTCCACGCACGGTTGCAGACGCAGCGTGCGTGGATGTACCAGGTCGGCCTGCCGACGTGGCAGGCGACGACGGACGAATGGGTGGAACCCGCCCAGTACGTGGTCTGGGTTCCAGCCGACTATGTCCGCCTGCTGGAAGGCATCGTCTACGACGACATTCCGGCACAGGGGTTGGCGCCGGCCGTCGACGCGCCGACGCAGGGGCTGCAGCCGGTGCACGCCGCCACCCCCGTCGTGGAGGCCGTGGAGGGCGCAGGAGCGTGGAGGATCGAGCGGCTCCCGCGTGAACGTGGCAGGCCTGGATGGAACGTGGTGCACGTCCATGACTGCGAAGACGCGGACGACGGCGACATCCTCGACCTCGACCAGGCGCTGAGCGTGGTCAGGCAGCCAGGCACGAGGGTGTGCACGAAGTGCGGCGCCGCCGAAACTCTCCCACCCCTGATGTAGCCGCTGATGCAGCCGGCGCGCCCAACTCCCGGCGTGCGCTGCTCGATGGGCTGAATTCTCCGGCCGTCGGCATGTCTCGGCCGCACAGTGCGGGCACATGGTCCTCACCTGATCGAGGAAGAACATCATGCTCGGCATCGCCAGCAGCCGTGCTGTTCTTTATCGCGTTCCTCATCAACGCCGCGGACATCTCGACCAACGACATCTTCACTTCCAGCAACGTCATGCTGATCGGGCTGGGAACATCCTCTAGAGCCTCCAGCACCTCGGCTACACCATCCCGCCGCAAGCCGACGCCGGCTGGATCGGCGAAGCCGGCCCCGGCCCCTCCTACCTCGACCCCGGGTCCGGCGGGCCGGAGATTGACTTCACCAACCGCAACACGACCTTCATGTCGTGGAACCTGATGCACCTCGGCGCGATGCTCAAGCAGGCGGGCGGCATCCCGGCGTACGGCAATCAGCGCTCCGGATGGGACGCCGGCTGCCGCGACGACTTCCCCAACCTCGAACACCGGTGACGACCTGGGGAGATTGATGTCGAGGCGTCCATGCCCTTGGGGTGATCAGTCGGCTGCCGGGTGAGCATCAGTTCAGTGCTGAGCTTGCGGCGCGTCACCCCTTCGGCTTCCCGGAGGGGCGCTGACCGGGTGAGCGTGCCGGCAGCGGGCCCGATGTCGTTGCCGGCCTCTCCAACCGCTCCGAAAGGGGCCGCCGCCACTCGGGCGGCGTGAACGGCTCGCCCCAGTAGTCGGTCACGGGTGAAGGCGAACCGGCTCATCGTTACTCCCTTCCCACCCTGGTCTGGCGGTCATGAGCGGGTCGCCATGATGGTCCAAGTGGCCGACGCGTAGAGGACGTCGTGGCCGGTGTCGTGGGCGGTGATGGTGGCTCTCAGGTTGTCGACAGCTCGCCGTCGACCTTCGTCATCGAGGCCGTCAAGCATCCAGCCGAGCAAGCCGAGCGTGAACCGATGCGCGCCGTCGGCATCTTCGCCGAACCGCATCGCCTCGCTATGGGGTTCGAACTGGATGTCTGTGAAGCCGGCGGCACCGAGGACGGCCCGGACCCGCTCGGGGTCCGCCAGTGAGAACGGCCCCGGGGCGTCGGGCGCAGGCGCCGGGCAACGGACGTCCGGCGGCCAGGGCCCTGGTGAACGAGAGGAACCACTCATTGCCCGCCGGCGGCTGCCAGACCAGTTGCACGAGGCGTCCGCCGGGGCGCAACGCGCCGCAGATGTTGCGGAACGCGGCGACCGGGTCGGCGAAGAACATCGTCCCGGTGCGGCTGACCGCCACGTCGAACGCCGCGGCGGGGAAGGGATGCACTTGGGCGTCGGCATGGACGAAGGCGGCGTTGTGCAGTCCTTCGGCTGCCGCTCGCTGCCGCGCCACCCGCAGCATCGCGTCCGACAGGTCCACGCCCAGGGCCCGGCCGCGGCTTGCCCGCCGCGCAGCGTCGCGGGTGGTCTCGCCGGTGCCGCAGCCGATGTCCAGTACTTGGTCGCCGGCGGCAATGCCGGCCGCTGCGAGGAAGCGCGTGCGATAGCCGCGCAGCGCGAGGTCGAACTGATCGGCGTGCTCGGCCCAGTACCCGCCTTCCTCCCCGTCCCAGGCACTGGCCTGCTCGGCGTTGGAGGGATCGACCTGAAGGGTGCTGGTCATGGTCGCCACCGCCTGTATTCCCCAAGGGACTATTTACCGGATTACACCCCATAAGTCGTGATGTAAACGAATCGGCTCCATTGACCGTTCCTGAAGCGTCCATGCCAGACGGGTGCTGGCCCTGGGGGTGGTGGGGGCACCGCCTATGGATGCCGAGAGGTAGTTATCGGGGGACCTCGGAAACCCGTTGGTCACCGGCCATCCGGCGGGACGACGAGTCAGTGGCCTACCGGCAGTGCGGCGGGTGGGGAGGCGGAGGCGGAATGCTGTCGATGTCTGGTGCGGTCTCGGGCCAGACCAGCAGAACGGGGCAGGGAGCGTGGTCCACGACGAACCGGCTGTCGGGACCGAGACTCCTGGGCCCGAGGTGGGTGCGGTCGCCGTCGCGGGCCAGGATGAGCAGGTCGGCGCCTTCGGCGGCAGCGACAACCTCCCGCTCGATCCGCCCGGATCTCTCCAGCCGCGTACAGGGACGTCCCAGGTGCTCGGCGGCGGCCTGGAGGAGTTGCTGAGCGGCTGCGCTTCCCAGGTTCTCCAGGCGAGTGCCGGGGTCGCGTTCGCGGTGGCCGCGGCCAAGCAGCCCGGCGTATGCGCCGTGCGCTGCACCGGGGACGTCATGGCCGGTGACATGGAGCAGCACGATGTCGGCGCCCTCGGGCGTATGTGTGCGGGCGGCTTCCACGCAGGCGGGCCAGGTGCCTTCGACAATCCAGGCGATCACGGTCACGGGGTCAGCCTCCCAGGGCGAGCAGCGAGACCCACAGTGCCAGCACCGCCGTGATGAGGGCGGCCGGCACGGTGAGCAGTCCGAGCCGGGTGAACTCCCTGAGGTCTACGTCAGTGTCGTGCTCGCGCACGATACGGCGCCACAAAAGGGTGGCCAGCGACCCGGCGTAGGTGAGGTTGGGCCCGATGTTCACCCCAAGCAGTACCGCGAGGACGGCGCCGGGGCCGGCCGGGGCGGCCAGCGGCAGCAGGACCAGGACGGCGGGCAGGTTGTTGATGACGTTCGCCAGCACGGCGGCCAGCGAGGCGACGGCGAGGAGAGCGGGCAGCGCGGTGCCTGTGGGAATCAGGTGACCGAGCGCGTCGGCCAGGCCGTTGTCGACCACCGCGCGGACCACGATGCCCAGGGCGAGGACGAAGGCGAGGAAGGCGACGTCCGCCGCACCGACGATCGCGGTCGGGGTGGTGCGGCGCTGGGCCAGGGCGCGGGTGGCCAGGACCACCGCGCCGGCCAGGGCGGCCCAGGCCGGGTTGATCCCGAGCGCGGAGGTGAGGACGAAGCCGACCAGCGTGCAGGCGACCACCACCAGGGCGAACACCGGCAGTTCGGGTGTCCCGGCGGCAGGAGGCGCCGAAGCGCCGGCGTCCAGGTCGGTGGCGAAGAACCGCCGGAAGACGGCGTACTCGACTGCGATCGCAGCCAGCCAGGGCAGTGTCATCAGCGCGGCGAAGCGGGTGAAGCTCAGCCCGCTGGCCGCGAACGCCAGCAGGTTGGACACCGGCAGCAGCAACGAGGCCGTGTTCGACAGGTGGGTGCAGGCGTACACATGCGGCTTGGGGCGGGCCCCCAGCCGTGCGGCGGTGGCGAACACCACCGGGGTCAGCAGCACCACAGTGGCGTCCAGACTCAGTACCGCCGTGATCACCGACGCAACGGAGAACACCTGCACCAACAGCCGCCGCGGCCGCCCCGTCGCGGTGCGGGCCATCCACGCGCCGCAGGCATGGAACAGCCCCTCGTCGTCGCACAGCTGGGCCAGCACCAGCACCGCGGCCAGGAACCCGATCACCGGCCCCAGCCGCTCCGCCTCCGCGCGGGCGTGGTCCAGTGAGATCGCCCCGGTGCCGATCACCACGGCAGCGGCCGGGACCGCCACGACCGCCTCCGGCCAGCCCCACGGGCGCACCACCGCACAAGCCAGCACCGCCAGCAGCAACACGACGGACAGTGCCTCCGCGAGCGACGTGTTCAGGATCGGGCACCCCCAGACCGATAGCGGAATCGACCCTTCATCGAACCAGACCCGTTCCCTGACTGACGTCAGCGGCCGCCGGTAGAGATCTCCCGAACCTCGGGGGCGGCAGGTCCAGTACGGACTCTGAAACCGCGCAGATCAGGCAACCTGCGGCAGAGAGTACGGGGAGGCGTTGCGGCGAGTGGCGGGCTGGACTCTGCGGCAGGTAAGGCGTCGGGTCATGAGCGTGATCGTGACCCCGGTGATCAGGAATTCGCTCATCTCAGGGAGGCGTTCGTGGTCGCGACAGCGGGCCCGCATGATCCACGACGTTGGGTCGGCCCCATGTGCGTTCCACTACCCACCGGCGGGGACGGACGACGAAGCTGTCCGCGCCCGGTGGGCGGTGGAACCGGTGGGCCGCCGACGTCGTCAAGCGGCGACCGGGAGTGCAGGCTCACACGCGTCCGGTCAGCCGGCGCCCGTTGATCGAGCCGGAGCCACCGACCATCCGCTCACGGTCGAACAGCGGACTCGCACCAGACAGGGCAGGCAGCAGGGACACATCAGGGCGTACGTGCCGACGCCGCGGCCTCCCATGCAAACCCGTCCGGGTCCGTGAAAGGCCCGGCATCGCCGCCGATCATGAGCCGGTGCGATCCTGTGCCGTCGGGAGAGACGCCGGCGTCCTTGGCCAGGGCACGGCGCCTGTACAGCGCCAGCTTGACGGGACCCGACCCAGCAGCGAACTCGACGTACATGCGGCCGAAGCTCTTCGCCACGGCAAGGCCTTGGTCGACGTAGAACCGCTTGCTCGCGGTAACGTCCGCGACTCCCAGCAGGAGCACGATCTCGTCGACCTCCCGGGTAGCAGGGCCGGTGTCCTTCTTCGCGGCGGTCGCGACCTTCCAGATCGTCCCGTCCGGGGCTTGTACGACACCGCCGTAGCCCCAGAGCGACTTCGCGGCGGGCTTCAGCGGCGTGGCCCCTGCGTCGAGGGCGGCGTCGATAAGGCTGTTGACGGTGGCCGGCTGGGACACCGTGAGCGACAGCGTGAACCCACGGAAGCCGGTTGTGGGTGCCTCCGAGGCCCGCAGGTGTATCTGCGTGTCCAAACCGAAGGCGGCGGTGTAGAAGCGGTTGGCGGCCGTGGGGTCGGCCACGTCGAGGGTGACGGATTCGATGGATGCCATGGCCATCACGCTAGTTGCGGCTCGGCACCCGGCGCTTCTTGATTCCTGACCGGTCTTGTCACCTGTTTTGCCACACACGGCGGCATCCCCGCCGCAGCGCCGGTTGCGCGGCGCCGGTAAGCGCTGGGCGGCATGCCGACCAGCTCGGTGAAGCGGGTGCTGAACGTGCCCAGCGATGAGCAGCCGACCTCGAAGCAGACCTCGGTGACGCTGAGGTCGCCACGACGCAGCAGCGCCGTCGCACGCTCGATGCGACGCGTCATCAGATACGCGTACGGCGACTCGCCGTACGCCAGCCGGAACTGGCGGCTGAGGTGCCCGGCGGACATGTTCACGCCGCGGGCGAGCGCCTCGACGTTCAGCGGCTGCGCGTACTCCCGGTCGATCCGGTCGCGGACGCGGCGCAGACGCGCGAGGTCGCTCAGGCGCTGCGCCGTGGCGCGTGCGTGCCCCCACGAGGGGTTGCACATGAGAGAACTCCTTTTCATCGAAGTCTGCGGTCGCCTGGGTGGCATGCCGCGGTAGGCGGCGAGGTGCTCGATGGCGATGACCGGCTTGCCGGAGTCGACGAGCCGGTCGAGCAGGCCGAGCAACTGCTTGACGTCGGCGCGACGGAGGCCGGTGGTCGGCTCGACAAGGATATAGACGCCGCCCTCGTGGGCGGCAGGCCTGCGCGCCTCGGTCTCGGCGGCAAGACATCGCGAGCACCTCTGCGACGGTGCGGCCGCCGAGGGGTGGTCGAGGACAGCGGCCTCGAAGCACTGGCCGCCGCATTCCTCGCAGGTGGTCGCGACGCCGGCCGTCAGGCTGGATCCATGATCGGACGGCTCAGCGAAGCTCCTGGATGCGGACCAGGTTGCCCGCGGGATCACGGAAGGCGCAGTCGCGGATGCCGTACGGCTGCTCGGTCGGCTCCTGGACGACCTCGGCGTCGCCGGCCTGCAGCTTCTCGAAAGTGCCGTCGAGGTCCCGGGTGGCCAGCAGGATCCAGCCGTAGGTGCCCTTGGCCATCATCTCGGCGATGGTGCGGCGCTCGTCCTCGGTGATCCCGGGGTCGGCGGCCGGCGGCGCCAGGAGGATGGACGTGCCGGGCTGGCCGGCGGGGCCGACCGTGATCCAGCGCATCTTGCCCTGCCCGACGTCGCTGCGGACCTCGAAGCCGAGAGCGTCGCGGTAGAAAGCCAGGGACGCGTCCGGATCGTCATGCGGGAGGAAGCTCGTGTGAATGGTGATGTCCATGACGATTATGCTAGGCGCGGCTCCATGACCCGCGCTTCTCGATTCCTGATCGATCCGGCCACCCGTTTCGCCACACGCGGTCGCATTCCCGCCGTCGCGCGCCGCCCGGCGCCGCGTCGCCCAGGATCTCCAACTGGGTTAAGCACACACATCAGCACCTCCCGGACGGACCCCACCCGCGCCCGGAGGCACGTGATCCCCGAGCCGCCCGTCTCAGCCACCAGACCGCCGGTAATCCATGCCCTCCCCGGCCGGACGGGTCGTAATCCGGGCCATTGGGGGTACTCGCCGCATCCGCCCCTCCGCGTACGGCAGACATGCTGCCGACGCCATGGATGCGGAAAGGAAGTACTGGCATGAGCACGGTCAAGGACTCGATCGAGGTCGAGGTTCCCGTCCACACCGCCTACAACCAGTGGACGCAGTTCGAGGAATTCCCGAAGTTCATGGAGGGAGTCGAGGAAGTCACCCAGCTCGACGACACCCACAACCACTGGACCACCAAGATCGGTGGCGTACGGCGGGAATTCGACACCGAGATCGTCGACCAGCTCCCCGACGAGCGGATCGCCTGGCGCACGATCAGCGGCGACACGCAGCAGATGGGCATGGTCCACTTCCAGCGCCTCGACGACACACACACCCGCGTGGAACTCGTCATGGACGTGGAACCGACCGGAGCGGCGGACAAGGCCGCGTCCGCTGTCGGGTTGATCGACCGGCGCGTGAAGGGCGACATGCGGCGCTTCAAGGAGTTCGTCGAAGAGCGCGGCGAGGAATCCGGATCGTGGCGGGGCCGCGTCAGCCCCGCCTGAACATCAACCCGGCACGAAAAATATCGAGGATTCCTGCCCAGGACCGTTCGGGATGCAAAGTCGCCAGGGCGCTGATTCCCTGAGGGGGCCAGCGCTCATCCCGAACGTCCGAGGAGTGGTCATGAGCGGTTCAGGCGAATCCGGGAGCCACGTCCGTCAGCTGCGGCAGGAGGCCGATGCCCTGGAAAAGGAGGCGGAACGGGCGACCGACCCGAAGGAGCGCCAGCGTCTCGAGGACCGGGCGCGCAGACTGCATGCGCAGAGCGAGCAGGAGAGCGCCATGGCCGCTGGGGATATCTACCCCCAGGAGTAACAGCCGTTACTCCACGTAACCCCACTCGCCAGCGTGGAACGGCCCCCGCACCCGGCCGACAGGGGGCGGCCCCGTCAGCCTGCGTTCACTGAAGCGTGTGCGGCGGACGGGACTGACGGTCATGCCGACATCATCGAGTGGGAGCAGGCCACCGAGGCCGAGGCGGCCGCGATGGCCGGCCGGCGACCCAGGATGCCAGGTCCCCCGCGTTGCGGCATCCAGCACCTGAGCAGCCTCGGACAGGGCAGATCTCTGGCTCCGCCGAGGGTGTCAGTGCCGGCTGGGCAGGAGCGTGACTTTCGAGGTCGCGGAGGTCCTTGCCGATCGCGGAGCGGACCGTCCGCGCCATGAGGGCCGCAGCAAGGCGCAGAACCCGCCGGTGCTCCCCCGGACACTCAGGGATGCGGGCGAGTGTGCCCTCGGGGTGCGGGCCAGACGCTGCGCGACGTCGGCGCCCGGCACCTCGACCGGGACGTAAGGCCGGCAGAGCGATCTCGTTGTAGCACCGCGATGTGACCCCGTCCTTGCTGCCGAGGTGCCAGTAGAGGGAGCTGCCCGGCAGCCGGGCGCGGCGGAGATCATCGCGATGGGACGTGACGATGTAGCCGTGCGGCGACATCAGGTCACCGACGGTGTCGAGAATCGCGTCGCGGGACCGCATGCCGCGGTCCTGAGGAGGTGGAGGCCGGGGTGGCGGGGCCGGTCGCCCCGAGACCGTCTTCGCCACATGGCCGCTGACTATTTGGTTCGCAACATCAGGGCGTTGCGAGTGTGGTCACCATAAACGCCGTTTTCGTCGCCCCGGATGCCGTACCACTTCTGGAATCTGGCCACGGCCGCCCGGACCTCCACGCCGTAGCTGCCATCGATCGCGCCGCCGTCGTAGATGTTCGGGACTTGGAGCAGACGTACCTGCAACTCGTACACGCCATGGCCGCTGTCGCCCTGCCGCAGCACGCCCGTGCCCGGGATCTCGGGCAGCGAGGGAGCGGGGTTGTCTGGCAGCGGCTGGTCCAGTTGCCCGGAAGGCGGGGAGGGGGCCGCCGGTGCCGGGCTGTCGTTGTTGTCGTTGACCAGCAGCGAAGAAGCGAGGATCAATCCGCTCACGGCGCCCGCCCCGAAGGCTCCGGCGACGCGACCGGCCCGCCGATCGGTGAGACGCCGCCATCCGCGACTTCTCTTTCTCGCATGCGCGCGGGCGAGTGGTGCCGGCGACTCCGGGGGCGGGACCGGGCGTTGTGGGGTCGCCGACCGAGTGAAGTCCGAGCCCGGGCCGGTCCTGCGGTACGCGCCCTCCTGCGGGGCAGCCGGGCGCAGGAAGGTAAACGGCGGCGCGGCGTGTGCTGAGCCTGCGCCACCCGCCGTCGGCGGCTTTCCAACCGACGGGGGAGGAACAGGCTCCAGACGCGCGCCGCGCAACCACAGCGGCTCCACTGCGACATCCCGCGGGGTTTTGGGCTGGTGTACGCCACGGGTCCGCAGCGGCTCCACGGCAGAGGGCGGGACAATGTGCGGAGGATCCAGATCCACGCCCTCGAGCCCCTCACCCCGCACGACCGACTGTGTCCATCGGGGTGAGGGCGGAACGGGGGGCGCGGCAAGGGGTGAGGCGGGATGAGTGAGGCCGGCGCTCCCGGCCGGTTCGCTGCGTTGCGACCAGGACGGTGGCGGGCTGTCGGCCCACCCCTCATGCTCGTCGGACGCGTAGAGGTCGGCGCGTGCGGCGTCCAGGGCGTCCAGCACGGCTTGAAAGGAGTCCCGTATCTCCTGCCCGATATCAGGCATTGAACCGGGCGCTCGCTGAGGCTCGGTGTCGTTGAGTCCCACCGGCAGTCCTCCTCCACCAACGGCTGGATGACCTGTCGGCGACAGACCAGCACGTCTTTCGTGTGCGGTTGCGTACCAGAATCTTGGGTTGTGATCGCGTGGACGGCGCCCTTGCGGGAGCCGGCCCGCATGGGTGGGGCTTCGCTGTTTCGTTGCGACTCGATACGCATCCCGTGCGGCCTTGTCTCATCCCCGTTCCGCGATGTAGCCCATATCTCATCGATTCCTTCGAGGAGTTGACCGCCAGCGGTCCACCGGGCGCCGTGACGGTACTGGGCGCCGAGAGGCCCGCCGGGCGTCGTGTGGTTGCTCCGGTCAGAGGCGTACACGGCCCCAGTTGGTTCGCGAAGTGAACCAACTGGGGAATGCGGGAAGCCGGAAGCAGAAGGGCTCACGGACCAAGTGGTCGGTGAGCCCTTGAGTGCTGGGTGAGTCAGTGGCGGGAAACGAAGCCCTCCGACTGGTCGAGATGGAAGGGGGGAGCCCACTGGTGTCGCCGACCGCAAGCGGTGGGTTCCAGTAGCCGCCACCGCCGCCGCCTGGGCCCCGCCTCATTCGGTCCCCGCTCCACCGAGATGATGCTGCGAACGCCGTCCACCACCAGTTCGTTGTCGATGCGTCAGAGAGCAATCACATGGCCGGTGCGCGGGGCGGTCCGCCCCGACTGGACCTCGTGCCAGACCTGCTCCAGGGCCTGAGGGCCGTTGCTGTGGACGACGTCCACCCACCCCTCGACCACGGGGGCGAATCGCTGCCAGGCGTCGGCGAAGCGGCGGTCCAGCCCCACGCGCCCCCAGTCGTCGATGCGCTTGCGCATCTGGTCGGGTGCGAAGAACATGCCCGGTCCCGTATCGGCAAGTTTGCCGGCGGGCCCGGGCTGCTGGGTGGTCACGCCGACGACCACGTGGTGCACCAGGGCGTCGCCGAGGTGAGTGCGCAGCGCGGCGCTCAGTGACTCGTCGCCGGCGAAGTCGGCGTACAGGATGGGCGCGGCCGGGGAGAGCTGAGAGACGTCCTCGTACGTCAGCACCCCGTCGTAGCACCCCAGACTCTCGGTGAAGGCGAGGTTGCGCCGGGATGTCAGGCCCACTACCTCGTGCCCCTGCCCTTGGAGCAGGAAGGCGGCACCGTAGGCGGTTTTGCTCGACGCGGACGACAGGAGAGCGGTGCGTGCGCCCAGCCAGGCGTTGTCGACGATCCAGTCGGCCAGCATGAAGGAGGTCCAGAACAGCGGGCGGTAGAGGATCTGCAGGTTCTCGCGGTCGGCCTCGTACGCGAGGTCGCCCGTGGTGAGCGCGTAGGCGCTGTAGGGCGTGGGCAGCGTCTTCCGGTGGGGGCTGGCGTCCCGGAAGCCGCGTTCGTCCACCCGCCCGGGCCGCGCCAACAGGTGGCTGGCGCACGGCAGATAGCCGTAGTGGCGGCTGCCGGGCTCAATGCCGTCGACCCGGGATGCGACGACCTCGGCGAAGCCCCAGAGCGGGACGATGCCCCAGCCTGCCGGGGCCGGGAAGAACTCCCAGTACCGGAAGGAGTCGCCGAGTGCGGCGTAGGTGACGTTGTTGGCGGTGAGGCCGACCCGGTCGACCCGCAGCAGTACTTCGCCGTCCCGGACTTCCGGGATCGGCGCGTCGACCAGCTTGGTGGTCGACAGGTCGTCGCGGGAGACGAACAGGTTCCAGCCGCTGGGTGTGGCAGTGGTGTCCATGGGTCGGGAACGTACTTGAATCCGGATTCAGATTCAATACCTGGCTAGGATGCGGCCCATGTCCTCCGACCACGCCCCCTCCGAGCCCCCAGCACCCCGGCGCACCCGGCGCACCCGGCGCGGGATCCGAACCAGGGACGCCCTGGTCGCCGCAGCCCGGCGGATCTTCGAACGGGACGGCTACCTGGACGCCCGGATCGTTGACATCGCGGCCGAGGCCGGCGTCGCCACCGGGAGCTTCTACACGCACTTCGCCTCCAAGGACGACGTCTTCACCACCGTCCTGGCGGAGCTGCAGGACGAGATGCTGCACGCGGGAGTCAGCGACGGCACCCGCAAAGACCTGGGCCGCGGAGTGGAGGACGCAAACCGCGCCTACCTGGAGGCCTACCGCCGCAACGCCGCGCTGATGGCCGCCATGGAGCAAGCCGCCGCCGTAGACCGACGTTTCCTGCAACTACGGCTGCAGCGCTCGCAGGCGTTCATCGACCGCAGCGCCGCAGCCATCACCCGTCTCCAGAAAGCCGGCCTCGCCGATCCGGCCCTCGACCCGACAGTCACCGCTCGTGCGCTCAGCGCCATGGTGAGCCGCATGGCGTACGTGACCTTCGCCGCCGACCAGCCCGTGCCTTTCGAGACGCTGGTGGAAACCCTCACCCGGCTCTGGACGAACGCCCTGCGCATGCCCCAGGACTAGGAACCCCTCGGAGGCCCGTGGCTTCGTCTTTCACGCCATGCCACGCCACGCCACAGCTTGGTTCGGTTCGGGTTCTCCTCGCCTCCTGGTCGTCCGACGATCAGATGGTGATCCACGCCGCGTGCCGGGGCGCGCCCACGCCGTCGTCCACGAGGAACGACACAAGCCATGCCCCCGCCCTTGCGGGAGACGGTGGCTGAGCGGACCTCACGCTCCCGGGGGCCGGGGCGCCACCGCTTGTGGCGTCCGGCCTCTCCCGGCCCCGAGACACCGGTCGGCACGGTGAGGAGCTCGCAGGCGGCTTCAGGCGGCGCGCAGATACGCCGACGTCGCGACCCGTCCGAGCATCCGCAAGCGTGACGTCCCGAGCGCCAAGTGCTTGTCCAGAGCGTCCTGTACACCTGGCCAGGCCACGTCGCCATAGTCGTCGAGCACCACGATTCCGCCGGGCGCAACGATGTGCTCGACCCATTCCAGGTCAGCTCGCACGCCCGCCTCGGAGTGGTCACCGTCCACGATGATCACGCCGTACTCCCGGTCGGAGACGGCGCTCCGCACATCGGGGTCGGAGGAGAAGCCCTGCTCGATCCTGGCTTCGAGTGCCGATGGGCTGCCGCCGAGCGCAAGATTGGCCCGTACGACGTCCTCACGCACCGGAGTTCCCGTCGGATCGTCGTGCTGGGCGGTGCCGGGCTGGAGCTGGGAGCCGGCCAAGGGGTCGACGATGGTGAGATCTGCCTGGATCCCGGCGCGGTGCACCATCCGCACCAGCGCCGAGGCGAACAGCCCGTACAGGGTGCCGATTTCGAGAATGCTGCCATTGGGCGGGGAGAGCAGCGGAACGGTGGCCAGCTTTCCGCAGATGTTGGACGTGGAACCGGCCACCCTGCCGACGGCGAGGGCTTCCATGGCGATCAGGGTGCGGTAGGCGACGACCACACATCGGCGGGCGTGTTCGCTGCCCCCGGTCACGTTCTCCATCTCGCGTACGAGAGTGTCGATCTGCCTGGCTCGCGGGATCCGATGCCCGCTTCGGGCCGTGCCGTCGAGCAGCAGTCCGACCGCGTACTGCTGCCTCTTCATCTCGTCCACCTCTCGGCGGAGGGCGTCGAGGTCGGTTCGCAGAGGCTTCGCCGTACGGGCCACACCGCGCTCCACGAGTTGCTCGATCGCGGTGAGGGCCGGGTGCAGGACTTTCTTGGTCAAGCGGTTGCGCAGGAGAGAGTGCATGCCCGGGAACGTACGGGTGGACGTCCGCCGTGCACACCACGCGCCAGTGTGGTGCGGGTGAAGTGTTGATTGCGCCGCGGCGAAGGGAGGGCGGCGCCGCGCTGTGGATCTGCCGGAGGCACGGCCCCGCGGGCGTCGGCGAGTCGGCGCCCGGGTCGGCGACGGTGAGCTGTGTAGGGTCTTGGCGAGTGTCTGCTCCCGGCGAGGACCGCTCCCGAACCGGCTGAACATCCCGCAGGCCGTATGCGCAGACCTGCCCGATCACCAGGAGTGCTGCCGTTGCGCCCTGTCGATTCGTCATCTGCGCCAGGCAGTCTGGGTTGGAACCATGACACCGCGACACTGGCACTCCTGTCCTTCGCCATGCTGATCGTTTCGCTCGACCAGTACATCGTGGTGGTGGCACTGCCCGACATCGCGCGCGATCTCGGCTATTCGGCGCAGACGCTCCAGTCGGTCATCAGCGCCTACGCGGTGGCCTCGGCCGGTTTCCTGCTGTTCGGCGGGCGTGCGGCCGACCTGCTCGGACGTCGCCGCATTCTGGCCACTGGCCTCGGTATCTATGCGGGTGCAGCGCTGGCGGGCGGACTCGCGACCGGGACCGGGATGCTGCTCGTTGCCCGTGCCTTGCAAGGTTTCGGCGGAGCCCTCGTCTTCCCCACCACCTTGGCGCTCATCAACACCACATTCGCGGAAGGCCGGATGCGTAATCGCGCTTTGGGGATCTGGGGCGGTGCAGGCGCTGCGGGACTCGTGATCGGTGTGCTGCTCGGTGGTCTTCTGACTCAGGCGTTCGGCTGGGAAGCGGTGTTCCTGGTCAACGTTGCCCTGGCGGGACCTGCGCTGCTGCTCGCCTTCGTGCTGATCCCCCCGGACGGCGAGCGCGAGAGGGGCCGCAAGTTCGATCTGCCCGGTGCGCTCAGCGTCACTCTGGGCGTCACGTTGACGGTGTTCGCTCTGGTGCAGGGCCCCGGATGGGGCTGGCTCTCGCCGGGCATTCTCGTCAGCGCGGCTGCGGGCGTACTGCTGATCGGGGTCTTTGTCATCGTCGAGTGGCGCAGTGACGACCCGCTCATGCCGCCCCGGCTGCTCTCCCACCGCAACCTCGTCACTGGCGTCGTCATTGCGTTCATGTTCATGGCGACCTTCGGCTCGGTGCTCTATTTCCTGTCCATCTACTTCCAGGAAGTCCTGGGCTACGACGCGTTGCAGACCGGCGCCGGCTTTCTCATCCCCACGGCGGTGGTGGTCGCCGGCTCGACAACGGCGGGCCAGTTGGTGACGCGGTTCGGTCTTCGAGGCACGCTGGTCGCGGCCCTTACCATCGGTGCGCTCGGTGCCGCAGGGCTCGGCCTCGCGATCTCGCCGGACGGCGCGTACGCCCAACTGATCCCCGGCCTGGTGGCGCTCAGCATCGGTGACGGCGTGGTCTTCACCGCCATGTTCATCGCCGCCGCCACCGGAATCTCCGACCGCGAACAGGGCATCGCCTCCGGTATCGCCTCCACCGGCTCCGGCGTGGGCGCAGCTGTCGGACTCGCCATCCTCGTCCTGGTCGCGACCGCCGGCCTCGACGACCTCTCCGGCGAGCAGCTTCGAATCGCCACCGCCGACGGGATCCGCACCACCTTGTTCGTCATCGCAGGCGGGATCGCGCTGACCTGTCTCGTCGCCTTGACCCGGTGCCCGACACCGACCGGTCCGGTCCCCTCCCCCGTGCCCTACCAGACCCGCCGCTGCTGAAAGCGCTGCATGCCGCACAAACGATCGTGACGGCCTGCCGACCCGGGTCGGCAGGCACCGGCACGGGCACTCGCAGCGACATCGGGACGATCTTGTCAGGCCGAGGAGTTACCCGAATCGGGCATGCAGGAGGTCAGCATGCGCCATGCGTGCGAGACAGTCGCTCCGGCCACGCCGAGGAGAGCCATGGGAGGGCCGGCCCACTGGACGAGTTCACGGTGCACCTCCGGGGCCAGCTCGACAGTCACCTGTACGTATCGGTTCCGGAGCACGGCAACCTTGGTCATGCCCGGCGGTTCCGGATTCCGGTGCAGGGCTGCACGGTAGCTGTCCTTGCGTCGGCTCACGCCGTGTGCCGCTTCATGAGTTCCTCCGCGAGGTCCATATAGGCCGACCCTTTGACCTTGACTTGCATGCCGAATGACTGGGAGTACAGGTCGAGCCGGGGGATCTGCGTCGCCAATACGTCGTAGCCGCGCTCGGTGAGCACCTCGCGCGCGTCGGCATCCGGACCGGTACGAGTGGGCTCATGGCGATTGGTGCGGTTGAGCAGTACCGCGGTGCGTGCCGGCTCGGCGCGCAGGGACTCCACGTCGTCCATCTCCGTCCGGATGGGCGCCATCCGGTCGAGCTCGATGGGCGCCGGTGTCACGGGGATGATCCACTCGTTCGCGTGGCGCATGATGCTGCGGGCAATACGCGCGTGGTCTTCCAGCTGCGGAGCGTCGAAGACGACCGCCCGCCGGTCACCGACGAAGTCGCCGACCCGGCGGTGCACATCACCGACCGGCAGGGCGACCACCGGGAAGGGGAATCCGTCGGCCAGATCGCTCCAGCGCAGGGCGGAACCAGCCGGATCCCCGTCGACGAAGAGGGGAGACATGCCCGATTCGTGGAGCGCGTGGGCCAGCCAGATCGCGCTCGTCGTTTTGCCGACTCCCGGCTTGAGATTCACGAACGCACAGCTCAACAGCACTCGCAAACCGTATCACTCAGGCACAATTCGTAAGAGAAATACCCAATCCTCGGCGCGCCGCTGCCCGCTCCCCCTGGCGGGCGCCGCGCCGACGCCACGATCAGTGCCGCGATCGCCGACAGGTCGTCGAAGTCGGCCATGTGTTCACGATGCCCGCGTTCGCCATGACAATCGCCGGGCCGGTCATCCGGCTCTGCCGGCGCGGCATCGAGCGCAGCCACGTCGACGGCTTCGCTATCACCGGGGAGTGCAGGTACCTGCCGCAGCCGGTTGCGGCCGATGCCGAGGGCAGGCAGCACCTTGGTGATGCCGGAGTCCGGACTGCCGGAGAGGACGCCGACGGCTCATGAGGCTCACGGCGGCAAGGTTGACACGGGTACGGCTCCTCCTTCGGGGCGACGGCCGGGCTTGGGCAACCCGTAGGCCCGGCGGCCGGGGATCCTGTGGCCGCGGCTGCTCTCGCACGCAGCCTCAGTGGCTGTGCCACCGGCGCTTGTGTCGTGCCCCGGCCCTCAGGCCGCGGGAACCGTGTGGTGGATCTGCCGCAGGAACGTGGCGTTGTTCGGCGTATGCCGGATCCGGTCGAGCAGGGTCTCCAGGGCCGGCTGCCCGTCCCGCGAGTGAAGAGCGCGGCGCAGCCCACGCAGCGCCGCCAATTCCGCGGGAGAACGCAGGAGTTCTTCGCGCCGAGTGCCGGAGGGGGTGATGGCGACGGCCGGGAAGATCCGTCTGTCCGCCAGCGCGCGGTCCAGTCGGAGCTCCATATTGCCCGTGCCCTTCAGCTCTTCGAAGAAGTAGTCGTCAGCGCGGGATCCGGTGTCGACCAGCGCGGTGGCGAGGATGGTCAGCGAGCCTCCTTCCTCGGCGAGGCGGGCGGCTCCGAAGAGGCGCTTGGGGCCCTGTACGGCCCCGGCGTCCACGCCGCCGGTGAGGGTTCGGCCGCCGGAGGCCGCCGCGTTGTTGTGCGCCCGGCACAGCCGGGTGAGGGAATCCAGCAGAATGACGACGTCCTGGCCCTGCTCCACAAGCCGCTTCGCTCGCTCCACCGCGAGTTCGGCGAGGGCGATGTGTTCCTTGGCTGAGCGGTCGAAGGTCGAGGCGAGCACTTCACCTCGTACCGAACGGCGCATGTCGGTGACTTCTTCAGGGCGTTCGTCGAGCAACACCACCATGAGATGGCATTCGGGATGGTTGGCGGACACGGCGGCAGCCAGTTGCTGCAGAAGCACCGTCTTGCCGGTCTTGGGCGGGGCGACAATGAGCCCGCGCTGACCCTTGCCGACGGGCGCGACCAGGTCGACGAGCCGTGTTGTCAGGCTCCCCGCTCCGTGTTCGAGTTGCAGGCGTTGCCGGGGGTGGAGCGGGGTGAGGTCGCCGAAGTGCGGACGGCCGCGGAGCTCCTTCGGTGGGCGGCCGTTGACCAGCTCCACCTGGGCGAGGGAGCGCGGCCGGCCGACGCGACCTTCGATGGCATCGCCCTTCCGCAGGCTGTGTTGGCGGATCTGGGCGGCTGACACCTGCACGTCGCCCGTGCTCGGCAGAAGGCCTCGGGTGCGGAGGAAGCCCTGCCCGTTGCTGGTGATGTCGAGGACGCCGACGGCCTCAACCGCTAGTTGTTGCTGGACAGAGGGGATTTCGAGAGTGCTGGTCACGCAGGTCCTTTCGCGGACGTGATGAAGGAAGGCCCGGAGGACGAAGGAAGGCCCGGAGGATGCCGCAGAGTTACGCATCGTGCGGCGGGCAAAAGGCCGAGGGCCAGGAGGAAGATCTGGTGCTGAGAGCTGGACTGCCGGTCATGAACAGACGGGCGTAACAGCGAAAAGAAGGAAACAAACACGGGCGCCGAGGTGATGGCGTACACACGTGCTGTTCGAAAGATACCACTCAGCGCCAGGGGATGCCAGCGGCCGTGATGCGGAGCCCGTTCGCCTCAGTGGCCACGCGCCTGGTGGACGGCCTGTACGGGACACGACCGACAACAGGTGCTCCAGGTCCAGGAGTTCTGCCGCCCGGCCGCCGACTCTCCCCGGCACACGCCCGTATCGCCCGTCATCTGGGCCGACTTCTCCCCGCACCTGACGACGAAAAAGTGCGACGATTCGGCGACCAGCCGCCGCGAACATGACGATGCGGCCTCCGGCCACCGCGCCCGATGGATGCCTCGGGTGCTGGTGGTGGCCGGACGCCGCTGCTGCGTCGGTCAGCCCGCGTTCTTCACGAATTCGGTGGTGTAGGTCTTGCTCAGGTCCACTGTGGCGTTCTTCAAGTTCGGGTTGAATGCCTTCAGGACGCGCTCGACGGTCTCCGGTCCGTTCGCCGGCATGACTCCGTCCGCCGTGAACATGGGCAGCGTGCTCTTGATCGACTGCGCGTACAGCTCCTTGCCGCCCTTCGCGTAGTCGGCGGGCATCTTCGCGGCGATCTCTTCGGGCGTATGGGTGGACATCCACTTGAGGGTCTTCACGAAGGCTGTGGCCAGCTTTTGCACCTGCTCCTTGTGGCTGTTCACCCAGTCGGTGTTCATGTAGAGGCTGGAGGAGGGATAGGGGCCGCCGAGAGCCTTCTCGGAGCCTTCGGGCGTACGCATGTCGATCAGGACCTTGCCGAGCTTCTTGTCCAGGATCTGCGCGACGGTCGGGTCGGTGGTCATGCCACCCTGGATCGAACCTTGCTGCAGGGCCGAGATGAAGGTCTGGCCGGCGCCGACGGCAACCGGCGTGAACTCACTTGTCTTCACGCCGTCGTTGACGGCGAGGTACTTGGTGAGGAAGTCCGTGGACGAGCCAAGGCCGGTGACGCCGAGCTTCTGGCCCTTGAAGTCCTTGGGGGACGTGATGTCGCCCGCCGCCTTGTTGGAGACCACCTCGACCTCACCGGGCGCGTGCGAGAACTGCACCACCGATTCCACCTGCTTGCCCTTGACCTGCAGGTCGAGCGTGTGGTCGTAGAAGCCGACGACGCCCTGCACGTCACCGGAGACGAGCGAGGTGGTGGCCTGCACGCCGGCCGGCTCGGTGAGCAGCTGGACGTCGATGCCCTGCTCCTTGAAGTAGCCGAGCTGCTGGGCGAGCATCGCGGGCAAGTAGATGACCTTGTCGAGGCCGCCGACCATGATCTTGACCTTGCCGCCGCTCTCCTTGCCGGCGGTGGAGGAATCGTTGCCGCAGGCGGTGAGGCTGGTGAGGGCGAGCGTCGCGGCCGCCGCGGCTGCCGCGATCTTGACGAATCTGCGCATGGTGATGTCCTTAGGACGAGCGATGACGGGGAAAGCGGGGGTCTCAGCGGTCTGCGCCGGCTTCCACGGGCTTCCAGCGGAACAGCCGCTTCTCCAAGAAGGTGAGCAGCCCTTCGGCGAGCAGTGCGACGACGGCGAGAATCACCATGGCCGCGTACACGCCTGCCGCGTTGAAGGTGCCCTGAGAGGCGGAGACGAGCAGGCCGATGCCCTTGGTCGCGCCGATGTACTCGCCGACGATGGCGCCGATCAGCGCGAAACCGAAGCTGACGTGCAGGCTGGTGAAGATCCACGAGGTAGCGGAAGGGATGACCACCTGAAGGGTGACCTGGCGGTTGCTCGCGCCCAGAATGCGGGAGTTGTCGACGAGGTTGCGATCGACCTCCCGTGCGCCCTGGAAGGCGTTGAAGAAGACCGGGAAGAAGACCAGCACGACGGCCGAAGCGACCTTCGAGGCCGGTCCGAGGCCGAACCAGATGAGGAAGATCGGGGCGAGGACGATGCGCGGCAGCGCGTTGAGCACCTTGATGTAGGGGCCGAGCACGTCGGCGAGAAAGCGGACCCGGCCGAGCGCGATACCCAGCACCACACCGCCGATCACGCCGATGATCCAGCCGAAGAGTGCCTCGTAGAGGGTGTACCAGATCTGCTCCCACAGGGAGCCCTGCGGGGTGCCGTGCAGCGCCCACGTGGTGATCTGGTCCCAGATCTTCGACGGCATCGAGAAGTTGAAGGGATCGATGACGGCGGAGCGGGCGAGCCACTCCCAGAGCCCGATCACCGCGAGGAGCAGCAGCACCCGGGTGCCGTAGACCAGGAGCCTGTGGTTGCGGGAGGCCCGCGCCCGGGCCTGCGTACGTTCTGTACCGGTCTTGACGGCGGCCGCCGGTGCGGCGATGGTCTCAGGCGGCATCGAAGGCACCCCTCTCGCGGGTGATCCGCACCTCTTCGCCGAGCGAGGACCAGATCTCCCGGTAGATCTCGAGGAACCGCGGCTCCAGCCGCACCGACTCGACCTTGCGGGGCCGTGGGAGGTCGATCTCGAAGACCTCCTTGACCGTCGCCGGGCCGGCCGTCATGACCACGACCTTGTCGGCGAGCGCGATCGACTCCTCCAGGTCGTGGGTGACGAAGACGACCGAGGCGCCGGTCCCGGACCACAGCTCCAGCAGTTCGTCGGACATCAGCGCGCGAGTCTGTACGTCGAGCGCCGAGAACGGCTCGTCCATGAGCAGGATCTCGGGGTCGTTGACGAAGGTCGCCGCCAGGGCGACACGCTTGCGCTGGCCACCCGACAGCTGATGCGGGTACCGGTCCTCAAAGGATGAGAGCCCGACCCGGGCGAGCCACTCGCGGGCCCGCTCCTTCGCTTCGCCCTTCGGTGTGCCGCGGAAGCGGGGACCGGCCATCACGTTCGACAGCACGGTGCGCCAGGGGAAGACAGCATCCTGCTGGAACACGAAGCCGACCTTGTCGCCGATGCCGCGGACCGGCTCGCCCCCCACCAGCACCTCGCCCTCGGTGGGCTCTTCCAGTCCGCTGATCAGGGTCAGCGTCGTGGACTTGCCGCATCCGGTGGGTCCGACCACCGCGACGAACTCACCGCGGCCCACGGTCAGGTCCAGATCCCTGATGGCGATGTGGAGAGCACCGGACGGGGTCCGGAACGCTTTGCTCGCCCCTCGTAGCTCGATGGCGGAGCTTGTCTGGCTGTTCATGGGGCGGGACGCTAGATGTGGTCCGTGCCACAGCGGCAGCCTTGTGGGCGCAACTCCTCCTTCTGCTCACAAACCCCTGTTCTGCTCGTTCTGCTCGCGCTACAACAACGGATGCGTTACGGGGTCTGGGCACCGGCCCCGGCCGCGATTACCGTGCGTTCACGGTGACATGAATCGGAACAGTCAGTTCCGCGAGGGTGCCGGGGACCGGGAGGCAGAGGTGACCCGTATGCGGATCCGCTGGCCCCGACGCGTCTTCGCCCAGGTGCTGGCCGCGCAGCTGGCCATCACCATCGGGGTCGTACTGCTCGCCACCGGGCTCTTCCTCGCCCCGCTCAGCTCCCAGCTCGACGAACAGGCGATGCGCCAAGCGCTCTCCATCGCCCAGACCACCGCCGCCGACCCGGAGATCACCCACGACCTGCTCACCACCGAACCGAGCCGGCACGGCCCTGTGCAGCAGCGAGCCGAGCGGATCCGTCACGCCACCGGGGCTCTGTACGTCGTGGCCATGGACACCCGTGGTGTGCGCTGGTCGCACACCGAGGCGGCACGGATCGGCCACCATGTGTCCACCGATCCCAGCGTCGCGCTCTCCGGCCACGACGTCATGCAGATCGACAACGGCACACTGGGGCGCTCCGCCCGCGCGAAAGTGCCGCTGCGCGACGCCACGGGGAAGATCGTCGGCGCGGTATCGGTGGGAATCGCCTACGACAGCGTGCGCGAGCGGCTGCTCGGCGCTGTCCCCGGACTGCTTCTGTACGCAGGCGCGGTGCTCGCCGTGGGCGTGCTGGCCGCGATCGGTGTCTCACGCAGACTGCAACGGCGAACGCATGGACTCGCGTTCGCCGATATCTCCGCGCTGCTCGAGGAGCGCGAGGCGATGCTGCACGGCATCCGCGAGGGCGTGGTCGCGCTCGACGGGCAGGGCCGGATCCGCCTGGCCAACGATGAGGCACAGCGGCTTCTCGGCCTCGGCGAGGACGACACCGGACGCCCCCTGGACGAGGTGCTGCCAAAAGGGCGTACAACGGACGTACTGACAGGACGGGTCGACGGGGAGGACCTGCTCACCGTCAGCGGGGGCCGGGTGCTGGTCGCCAACCGGATGCCGACCGAGGACGGCGGGGCAGTGACCACCCTGCGCGACCGCACCGAACTGGAGCTCCTCGGCCGCGAACTGGACAGCACCCACGGTCTGCTCGACGCACTTCGCGCCCAGGACCACGAGCATGCCAACCGGCTGCACACCCTGCTCGGGCTGCTCGAACTCGGCCTGCACAACGAGGCGGTGGAGTTCGTCGCCGAAGTCGCCGATACCCGACGGGCCTCCGCCGAGCATGTCGCCGGACGCGTGCACGACCCCCTGGTATCGGCGCTGCTCGTCGGCAAGGCGGCCGTCGCAGCCGAACGCGGCGTGGCCCTGCGCGTCTCCGCGTCGACGCTGCTGCCCGACCGGGTGATCGATCCGCGCGACCTGGTGACCGTACTCGGCAATCTCATCGACAACGCACTCGACGCTGCCGCACACCGCTCGGCAGACCCGTTCGTCGAGGTCGAACTGCGAGCCGAGCACACCACAGTGGTCCTGCGGGTCTCCGACACCGGGCCCGGCGTGCCGCCCGGGATGCGCGACCAGGTCTTCGCCGAAGGCTGGTCGACCAAGCAGTCCCCCGCACACCGCGGTCGCGGGCTCGGCCTCGCCCTGGTGCGGCGGCTGGCCGAGCGGTACGGCGGCATGGCGCGGGTCACCGCACGCGCGGGTGGCGGCGCGGTCTTCACCGTCGTACTGCCCGAGGCACTCGCCGGGGACGACGCCCCCATCCGTCAACTCACCGTCGCAGGAGAGTCACGATGATTGACGTACTGGTCGTGGACGACGACTTCCGCGTCGCCGAGATCAACGCGGCGTACGTGGGCAAGATGACCGGGTTCCGCGTCGCGGCCCGGGCCCATACCGCCGCCCAGGCCATGGCCACCCTCGAACGCACCCACGTCGACCTTGTCCTTCTCGACCACTACCTGCCCGACGAGACCGGCCTGACCCTGGTACGGCGAATGCGTCAGCTCGGCCACCAGGCCGACGTGATCATGGTGACGGCGGCCAGCGACATCGCCACCGTCCAGGCTGCGATGCGGTACGGCGCACTGCAGTACCTGGTCAAGCCGTTCACCTTCGCCGGGCTGCGCGCAAAGCTCGAGGGTTACGCGACACTGCGCCGCACCCTGGAGGGCGTCGGCGGACGCGGCTCTGCGGGCCAAGAACAGGTGGACCGCATCTTCGGCGCACTCAGAGCCGCTGATGTCGCCCCGCCCGAACTGCCCAAAGGCCACTCCGCACCTACCGTGGACCTCATCCGCCGCGTCCTCGGCGACGCCGGACACCCCCTGCCCGCACACGAAGTCGCGGGACGCGCCGGAATCAGCCGCTCCACCGCCCAGCGGTACCTCAAGTACCTCGAGAGCGCGGGCCACATCACGCTCAGCCTGAAGTACGGCGACACCGGCCGCCCAGAGCACCTCTACACGTGGGCGAAGGTTCACTGAGGGGGTCGTGAGGCACCGACGGCTTCCCTCACCCTGCGTTGCGGTTGCGCGGGTGACACGCGCCCTGACAGGGGCGCACCCCCCTGGGGGCGGCCCTCTCGGGCAGAGGTGGGGCTGCACACCGCGTCCGCGTGGTGCCACTGCCCGCATACGCTTTCTGGAAGGCAGCGGACGCTGGCATGATCGAGGGATGGCTAATCGCATCACTGCCGCGTGTGACGGGGCATCGAAGGGAAACCCGGGCCCGGCGGCCTGGGCATGGGTCGTGGCCGACACACAGGGTCAGCCCGTGTCATGGGAGGCCGGACCACTCGGCAAGGCCACCAACAATGTTGCCGAGCTGACCGCGTTGCTGGAGTTGCTGAAGGCGACCGACCCGGCCGTGCCACTCGAAGTGCGCATGGACTCGCAGTACGCGATGAACGCCGTGACCAAATGGATCGCCGGATGGCGACGAAACGGCTGGAAGACCGCGGCCGGCAAACCCGTCGCCAACCGCGACCTCGTCGTACGTATCGACGAACTGCTGGCAGGCCGCACCGTGGACTTCCGCTACGTCCCGGCCCACCGGGAAGACGGAGACCACCTCAACGCGATCGCCGACCAGGCCGCGAGCGAGACCGCACTGACCCAGCAGGCCGCAGGCACCTCACACGGCGCCAAGCAGCTGCCCGCCCCCACGCGCCCGCAGCAGAAGGCAGCCCGCAGCAGCGGCACCGCGACAAAGGGGGAGACCGGGAAGCCGCACACGTCCCGCCCGGGAGGAACCATCCGCGCAAAGTTCTCGGGCCGGTGCCACTGCGGAAAGCCGTACGCTGCGAAGGACTTGATCGCGAAGAATCCGAACGGCTGGGGGCACCCAGAATGCCGAGCAGCCGAAGCCGGTTGACCTGCCCGTACTCCGCACACTCCAATCACCCCAACCACACCGTCCGGACTCGCAAGTTGCACCGCCACCTGCGCCGGCGCAACACCGACACGCCCGGCACCCCGAAGGTGTGGCCGCCCAGCGACGCGAAGGCGTCCAGGTACGCAGCGAAATAGGCATCCGATGGGGAGCGGCCTACCCAGGCCGCCGATGCCGGACCACCAAAGCCCGGCAGTTGTCCCGACTACGCAATGAGGTTGGTGTGAACGCGCCGTAGTGCGACTGCCGGGTCCGCGGCACGTGTGACCGTCCGGCCCACGACGACATGCGAGGCACCAGCGGCGACCGCCACGCGCGGAGTACCAGGGCGGGCATGCTCGGCCGGAGACTCGCCGGGCAGCGCAACCCCGGGGGTGACAATCAGGGCATCAGCACCCAGCAACCCCCGCAATGCCGCGACCTCCTGCGGCGAGGCGATCACCCCGTGGCAACCAGCGTGCCGGGCCAGCCGGGCCAGTCGGGCCACCTGGTCCTCGGTCGAGCCGCCGACGCCGACGTCGGCCAGGTCCGCGTCGGTCATGCTGGTGACAACGGTCAGGCCCAGGACGCTCAGCCCTTCGAAGTCGCGGGCCGCAGCGACAGCGGCAGCCATGATGGCGACGCCCCCCATGCCGTGCACGGTCACCATCGACGCGCCCAGGGTTCCCGCGGCGCGGACCGCGCCGGCGACGGAGTTGGGGATCTCGAAGAGCTTGAGGTCCAGGAACACCTCTTTGCCCTGGGCGACGAGCTGCTGGACCAATTCGGGTCCGGCCGCCGTAAGAAGCTCCAGCCCGACCTTGTAGAAGAGGCACTCATCACCCAGCCGGTCGACGATGTCCTCGGCGGCCCGGCGATTGTCGAAATCCAAAGCAACGATGACCTGGTTGGTTGGTTCCACGGCGTCATTGTGACGCAATCGCGGCGACCACCCGTCGCCCGGACTCCCGGCCCAGACCGACCGTGGTCGCCATGGACGGCCGGCGGCGCACCGCGGCATGCCCTCTGCCGGCCGGGACCACCGCCCTCGGTCACCGTCACCTGCACCGATGGGAGACCCGACATCGCCGCGATCAGTCGCGCCGGCGAATGAGCCCGCCCCGATCGGGTACTCCATCAGCTTCCGACGACTGGGAGGGACGAAAACACGTGCCCGAGAAAAATATCTTTGTGATCGGCCTGGACGAGGCCAACCTTCCGACCCTCAACGACGTACCGGACGCACAGTCGCTGCGCTTCCATCCCCTGCTGACCATCGAGGAGCTCCAGGACGGTGAGGTGCACGTCCCTGAGCTGCTCGAGAAGGCCCAGCGCATACTCGACGGCTTCGGCGGCAGGATCGACGCGATCGTCGGCTACTGGGACTTCCCCGTGAGCACCATGGTGCCCATCCTGAGTGAGCGCTACGGCACCCGCAGCACTTCTTTGGAATCCGTGGTCAAGTGCGAGCACAAGTACTGGAGCCGGCTCGAGCAGCAGAAGGTGACCGACAGTCATCCACGATTCGGGCGAGTCGACCTGAACGCCGATGACCCGCGCCCACCCGACGGCGTCCGGTTCCCTATGTGGCTCAAGCCCGCGCTCGCCTACTCGTCGGAACTCGCCTTCGGCGTCAAGGACGAGGACGAGTTCCGGGCGGCGGTCGCCGAGATCCGGGAAGGCATAGCCCGCGTCGGACGGCCCTTCGAGCACATTCTCGACCGCCTCGACCTGCCTCCGGAGATGGACGGCGTCGGTGCTCAGGTGTGCCTGGCCGAGGAGGAGATGTCGGGCATCCAGGTCGCCGTCGAAGGCTACGTGCACAACGGCGAGGTCACTGTCTACGGGGCACTCGACTCCATCAACTATCCCGACTCCTCCTGCTTCCTGCGCCACCAGTACCCCTCGATGCTGCCCGACACGGCGATCAAGCAGCTGCACGACGTCACCGAGCGGGTCATGCGCCGGATCGGTTTCGACTCGGCCACCTTCAGCGTGGAGTACTTCTACGACCCGAAGACCGGTGACGTCAGTCTGCTGGAGATCAACCCCCGGCACTCCCAGTCGCACGCAGAGCTGTTCCAGTTCGTCGACGGCGTTCCCAACCATCACTGCATGGTCGGTCTGGCGCTGGGCGAGGACCCACGGATGCCCCACCGGCAAGGCACCTACGCGATGGCAGCGAAGTGGTACCACAGGTGGTTCGCCGACGGAACGGTCCACCATGTGCCCACCTCCGACGACCTGCGGCGCATCGAACGCGAGATCCCGGGCATACGGGTGGACGTCGTACCCAAGGAAGCCGAACGGCTGTCGGAGATGCCCGGCCAGGACAGCTACAGCTACGAGCTGGCTCATATCTTCACCGGCGGGGGCGATGAACAAGAACTGCGGGACAAGTACGACCGCTGTGTGGCGGCGCTCGGCCTCACCTTCGACGAGACCACACCGGGCGGCCGGGACGAGAAGAACGTCTAGGCGCAACAGCCGGCGACAGTCCCCGCAGTCCGGAACAACCGGAACAAGGGGGGCGCAAGGAAAGGAGCACCACGGCCACATGCGTTTTGTGACCCATCTGCCCTGCGCGACGAAGGAAGAAGAGCACGTCGCCATTCCCATGTCCGACGGTATCGAGCTGTCGGCCCGTATCTGGCGGCCCATATCGTCGGACAACGAGCCGGTGCCCGCGGTGCTCGAGTACATCCCCTACCGCAAGCGCGACCTGACCGCCGTACGGGACTCGATTCACCACCCCTACATCGCCGGCCACGGCTACGCCTGCGTACGCGTCGACACCCGGGGCACAGGCGAGTCCGAAGGGGTGCTGCTGGACGAGTACCTCGAGCAGGAACAGACCGACGCCGAAGAAGTGCTCGCCTGGCTGGCGGAGCAGCCGTGGTGTGACGGCACCACCGGCATGATGGGGATTTCCTGGGGCGCCTTCGCCGCGCTCCAGGTCGCCGCCCGGCAGCCGCCGAGTCTGCGCGCCATCGTCATCGCCTCCTTCACGGACGACCGCTACGCCGACGACATGCACTACATGGGCGGAGCCATGCTGTCGGACAATCTGGCCGAAGCGGGCACTATGTTCGCGTACGGCACCTGTCCGCCGGACCCGGCGGTGGTCGGAGACCGCTGGCGACGGATGTGGCACGAACGGCTCGAGCACACTCGCCCCTGGGTGCTGGAGTGGCTGCGCCACCAGCGCCGCGACGACTACTGGCGGCACGCCTCGGTCTGCGAGAACTACTCGGCGGTCCAGTGCCCGGTCCTCGCCTCCAGCGGCTGGGCCGACGGTTACTCGAACGCGGTGACCCGCCTGCTCGGGAACCTGGACGTACCCCGCAAGGGACTGATCGGGCCGTGGTCGCACAAGTTGCCGCATCTCGGCGAGCCGGGGCCCGCCATCGGCTACCTCCAGGAGGTGGTGCGCTGGTGGGACCACTGGCTCAAGGGCGTCGACAACGGCGTCATGGACGGACCCATGCTGCAGACGTGGATGCAGGAGAGCGTGCCACCATCCACGTCATACGAGGAACGGCCGGGTCGATGGGTCGGCGAGCCCAGCTGGCCGTCACCTCACATCGAACAGATCACACACCGTCTCACCCGGCACCGCATCCGACCGCCCGACGAGGATGACCGGCAGGGGCAGACCGTCGCCGACGGGGAGGCGATGACTGTGCAGTCGCCGCTGTCGGTGGGCCAGTTCGCGGGCAAGTGGGCTTCGTACAACGCACCGCCGGACCTGCCGTACGACCAGCGCGAGGAAGACGGTGGCTCGCTGGTGTTCGACAGCGACCCCCTCGCCGAAACGCTCGAGATCCTCGGGGCGCCCACCGTCGAACTGGACCTCGCGGTCAGCGAGCCGGTCGCGATGGTGGCCGCGCGGTTGTCCGACGTCAGCCCCGACGGCCGGGCCACTCGCGTCTCCTACGGCATCCTCAACCTGACCCGCCTGGACAGCACGGAGACCCCCGCGCCCCTGGAACCCGGCCGTCGCTACCGGGCAACGGTCCAGCTCAACGGGGTCGCCCAGGCTTTTCCCCCCGGCCACCGCGTCCGGCTGTCGCTGTCCACGTCGTACTGGCCACTTGCCTGGCCGCCGCCGAAGCCCGTCCTGCTGAGCGTGTACGAGGGCTCGAGCTCCTTGACCCTGCCGGTACGCCCCACGGGCGAACCGGACGAGATGCCGGCCAGCCCGTTCGCCCAACCCGAGGGAGCACCGCCCCTCGCCTCCACCCAGCTGACTCCTCCCGAAGAGCGCTGGGAAGTCAGGCGTGACCTCATCGGCTACAACGCGGCACTGGAGATCGTGAAGGACCGCGGCATGGTCCGCATCGACGACATCGGCATGGAGGTCGGCCGTCGCGCCTACGAGCGCTATGCGGCCGTGGCGGACGACTTCACCTCGGTCAGTGGCGAGTCGGCCTGGACGATGCGGTTCCGCCGGGACGACTGGGACGTTCGGGTGGAGACCCGGACCCGGCTCAGCTCGGACGAGCAGGACTTCTTCGTGGACGCCACGGTCGACGGCTACGAGGGCGATCGGCGTGTGTTTTCGCGCACGTGGAACGAGAAGGTGCCACGTGACCTGCTGTAGCAGGTCCAGCCGCGGGGTCCCGCCGTGTATTGGAAGGTAGTTGGCCCCCGGGTCGGCGCTGCGTGCATGAGGTAAAAGGCTCTGGACCTTCGTCGCGCCCCAGCAGGTCGCATGGACGGCTGTCAGCCCGGAGCTCGTCAAGGTCGGCCAAGTGGCGCCTTCCCCATGGGGAATCCGCGACCGTCCATCGGGAGATCACCAGGGTATGCGGGCGCGGCGACCCCATTGCGGGGGCACAACTCGGCGTACTGGAGCAGCCGGTGAAGATGATGCGCTGCCGGGCACCGCGGGTGACAAGGCTTATCGTGGCGCCAGAGCAGCTGCCGAGGTACGACGGCGGAACCGAAGCGCTGACGAGGGCCCCCGGTAGTCCGCCGCGGCGCCACATCGAACGCGCTCTGGGGGGATCAGCTGTATCCGTACGCGCGCACTCCATTGAAGTTCATCGTCCGCTCAAGCTCCTGCTGCGTCTGCTCAGCCGTCCGGCGTGCTTCGGCCAGGACATCCCCGCGCTCGTCCACGAGCCTGGCATAGATGGGGGCGTCTGATCGGTCCACGGGGCTCACGGTGGAAAGGTCCTTCCTTCGAACTGCGGTCCCGCTTCCGGCCGGCGGCCGGAAGCGGGAGCCGAGTCTACGGACACCCCGGCGGAGGCAACCGTCCCCCTCCCCTTTAGCGAATGTCGCCCTTCCAGTCCCAGCGTGGTGGATCGTCCGCCCGGGGTGCGTACGTTGCCCGGCCCCCGGGGCCCAGTGAGGCGAGCTCGGAAGGCAGCGCCGCCCCTTCAGCGAGCTCTCTCGGCGTCCAGCCGGTCACATCCAGCAGCAGCCCGTCCAGCGGTCCGCCGACCAGCTCGCGATAGACACGCCCCGGCTGCGGTCCCGGATCGGGATCATCATGGTCGGCGCCGTAGACCCGGCCCCGCATCAACTCGTCCATGCGCCAACGATCCCAGTCCCCACTGACAACAGCGCCGCCGAACGGCAGGCCGACCCGCCGGAACGCGAACGTGCCGGTCCGCACCGTCTTCTGGCACGGAGGGTGCCGATGGCCGACTCAAGAGGCCGGCGCTGCTGGACCCGGGGTGCGGTTTGCGGTGTCAGGGTTCCCACCCAGAGCTGCGAACGCGCGGGAGCTGCAGCCATCACAGGGCTTCAGCGGCGCGACTCCGCCCGGGTGGCACCGATGCCGGCGGTCACCACCAGTGCGGTTCCTGCGAGTTGCAGGGCATCGGGTGTCTGCGCGATGAGAATCATGCCGGCGAGCAGACTGACGGCCGGTTCGAGGCCTGCCAGCGTGCCGTAGGTCGTCTTGCCGATGCGCTGCAGCGCCTTCATCTCCAGCAGGAACGGCACGAGAGGCATGAGCACCGCGATGCCCGCCGCCGCAGCGGCCGTCTGCCAGGTCAGGGCCGCGACGGCTGCATGCGCCCCGAAAGGTGCGGCGGCCAGTGCGGCGACGCTGAGCGAGACCGCCAGTGCATGCGGCGCGCTGAAACGGCTGCCGACGTGCGCCGTGCCGACGACATAGAGCGCCCAGCAGGCCGCCGACCCGAGTCCGAAGAGGATGCCCGTCCGGCTCGTGGCGCCTGTCCAGGGCGCGGTGAGCAGCAGGACGCCTGCTGCGGCGACGGCGAGCCACGCCAGTTCCCTGCTCCGTCGCGAGGCGACGACCGCGACGCTCAGCGGTCCGAGGAACTCGAGTGCGGTGGCCGTGCCCAGCGGAAGACGTGCGCTGGCCTCCGAGAAGAGCAGCATCATGGCCGCGCTGACGACGCCCAGCAGGGTGGTGGCCACGAGGTCGGCGCGGCGGGCCGCCCGCAGCGTCCGGCACAGGGACCTGCCGGTGAATGCGAGCAGGAAGAGGCCGGCGAAGCTGAGGCGCAGCCAGGTCGTGCCGGCCGGTCCCAGTGCGGGGAACAGCTCGGTCGCCAGGGCACTGCCTGTGTGCAGTACGGCCATGGCGATCAGGACCAGCACCGCCCCTGGCATACGGCGAGGTCCGGAAGGTGCGTTCGTACCCGTCGGGGTGGCAGTGGCGGGGGCGGCGGTAGCGGTCACGGTGCCATTGGACCGGGACCGTCCGTTTCTGTCCACGGGCCAATGGTGGATACACCAACCACTTTGGGTGGACAATAAGAGAATGACGGCACCCGACACCGACCATTTTCTGGATCTACGGCGGCTCAGCCTGCTGGTCGACCTGCAACGGCTGGGCACCATGGCCGCAGTCGCCGCGCACACCGGCTACGGAACATCGGCCGTGTCCAAGCATCTCGGAGTACTGGAGAGCGAGGTGGGCGTGCCGCTGCTGACCCCGGTCGGGCGGCGGGTGCAGCTCACCCCGGCCGGCGAACGGCTCGTCGAACACGCCGTGGGTATTCTCGCCGCCGTCGAGCAGGCCCAGTCGGAGCTGCGCGGCACGGCCGACCCCGTCGGCCGGGTGCGACTGGCGAGCTTCTTCACGGCCGTCGAGCCGGTGGTCCTGCCCGCCCTGGGACGGCTGCGCGGCCGGTACCCGCGGATCGTGGTGGAGGTGCACGAACACGAACCGGAGCACACCGCGGAGCTGTTGCGCTCCGGCAGCATCGACCTTGGCATCGTGTACGACTACAGTCTGGTCCCCCGGACCCTGTCGCCGGAACTGAGCGCCCGGCAGATCGATGAACAGCCCCTCTACCTCGCTGTCCCCGCCGGGCACCCGGACTCCGCCCGGCCCGTCACCGTGCCCGAGCTGGCCCAGTTCGCCACCACCGGGTGGATCGCCAATTCCCGCGGCACGGACGACGACGAACTCGTCCAGCGCGTCTGCGCCATCGCTGGATTCACCCCCCGGATCGCGCACCGTGTCGACAGCCTCCACCTTGTCAACGGCCTGGTCGCGGCGAACCTCGGCATCGCCCTGCTCGCCGAATCCGGCATCGAACGCCATCGCCCGGATGTCGCCTACCGCCGCCTGGACCCGCTGGCCGGCCACCGCCGTACCTTCCTTCTCACGCGGACGGGTCAGGCCTCCTGGCCGCCCATCGCCGCCCTGACGACCATCATCACCGAGCAGGACGGATGAACCTCATGGTGCTTCTGATCCGTGGAGAGCGAGCAGACGAATCCTGTCGCCCGGCCTGGCGAGGCAGCGTACGGCTGTCGCCTTGACCGCCAGTCCTCTCCTCGGCCGGGGTCGCCGGACGTCACGGGGGTCGGGGTCGCCGGACGTCACGGGTCGATACGTCTCCCACCGGCGGGCGTGACCGCGTCACATCGGCCAGGGATCCTCGCCGCTTGCGGGTCGGTAGACCGTCAGAGCGTGATGGGTCTTGCCCAGGACGAGGCCAGGTGCGGGCGTTGTGGTGACCTCGCCGTCGTACGCGAAATGGGGGTCCTCGTCTATCGCGTCGATTCGGAGCGTACGCAGTTGCGTGGTGGTGAGCACCCTCGAGTTGTGGAGGGTGCCGGTCAGCACGGCCAGCAGAAGCCGGGTGCGCGCCCAGGACGCGTCGCCGTCGACGGCACGGACGTCGAGCAGACCGTCGTCGAGGCGGGCGCGGTAGGTCGGGGCGAAGCCTGCGGGATGGTAGATGCCGTTGCCCGCGAACAGCAGCCACAGTCGCCGCGGGCGTCCGTTTACGGCGATGTTGATGGGACGGCTGTTGGTCAGGACGCGGGCCAGGCCGAGTGCCAGGGCCGGCCACTTGCCGATCCTGGCCTGCAGACCCTCGCGAGCATGCACGAGTTCGGGATAGACGCCCAGACTGAAGGTGTTGAGGAAGACCTTCGTCTCGCTGCCGTCGGCCGGATCAGCGCGTCCGAGGTCGACGGTCACCGCGTCCCCTGCGGTGATCGCGTCGAGCACGTCCTGCATCGACTCGATGCCGAGGTCCGCGGCGAAGTGGTTGAATGTGCCGCCCGGAAATACGGCCAGGGGCACGCGGTGTCCCATGGCGGCCTGGGCCGCGGCGTTGATGGACCCGTCGCCGCCGCACATGCCCAGTGCCCCGCCGTTCCTTTTCGCCTCCCGCGCCGCAGCGTCGAGGACCGCGGGCAGGTCGTCCTCGGGAGAGAGCTCGGTGAGTTGCGCTTCGGGCAGTAGCGCTTGCAGCCGCTCGACCGTGCTCGCGCTGCCGGGGAGCGTTGCGATTCCGGACCCTGGATTGACGACGAGGAACAGACCTTTCCCGAGCGGCAGTTCAGGGGCTGCTTGACGCGGGCGTACCGCCTCGGCGGGAGTGTCGGGTATGACGGGCCACCAGCGGGACGTCAGCGTGGCGACACCTGCGCCGATCGTGATTCCGGCGAGTACCGCTCCACGGTGACGAAGTCCGGCCCGGTGGATACGGGATCCGGCGAGGGCTGTTGCCAGAGGTGCGACGACGGCGCCGAGGCGCGGGGCTTCCAGTGCGACACCGATGGTGAACGCCGCCGCGACAGCCGCGGGGCCCGACGGGGAGAGCGCGGCCACCGAGCCCTGCCGGGAGAGGCGAGCGGGGCGACCCGGGCCGGCTCCTGTCCGTCTCAGCGCGGGCTGACTCAACGCTTTGGTGATCGCGGACGCGATGGCGAAGGAACCTGCACCGCGCAGTGCCGCCCTGCGGGTGGTCCGCCCTCCGGACAGGCCGAGGAGGGCAGCCGCGCCGTACCAGAGGAGTTCGCTGTCGGCCACGCGCCCGACAGCGGCCCAGCGGGCGGATGCCGCGGGCGCGGCCGTGGCCCGTCGGAACAACTCGCGGACGGGTGGCTGGGAGAGGCGGAGCCTTTGTCTCATGGGAAGTTCCCTACCCCCGGATTGCTTGCGCAGGCGGGTGAGTGACGAGTGCGCCCGCCCGGATGAGCCGGGTCGAGCTCTACCTCGTCCCGTTCTCCTGGCAGGACGCCGACCGATCGGCCTCGGAAGCCGAGGAATTGCGCATGAAGTCACTGCCCCCGCTCCTGGGGCAGGCTCGACCGGTCGGCGCCGGCGATGCTGCCACGCGTATCCGCCGCGTCCTTCGGCTATGGGCCCGGCGGTGTCACAGCCCCAGGCTGCCTCCACGGCCTCGACGCAGTCGGTAGTCAGGCCTGGGCTCGGAGGGCAGCGGTGTGTGAACGGACCTGTTCGGGTGTCAAGTAGGCGTCGGTGTACTCGAAGTCGCGCAAGGTGGCCGGCTTCTGCGCCTGGAAGCCGGTCCGCACAAAATCGTCTCCTGCGACCGCGTTGAGCACCCAGTTGGTCAGCACACGGGTCTTGGCGACACCGGTCCTCAGCGCCATCCAGTGGTAACCGCGGGCCACGACCTGTGCGGGCAGGCCGTGCAGCTCAATGCCGAGGGGCTTGGAAACGGCGTCCTTGCCCCCGAGGTCCACCACCAGACCAAGGTCCTTGTGCACGTACGGCACGAGCGGTCGGCCGTGCATCGAGGCGATGACGTTGTCGGCGGCTTTCCGCCCCTGTCGCTGAGCGTGTTGCGCGGTGGGCGGACAGACCGCTCCGTCGCCCTTGGCCAGGTCCGGGACGGCTGCCGCGTCCCCGAGGGCGAAGGCTCCGTCCGCACCGGGGACCGTCATCTCGGGCCGTACCACGAGCCGCCCACGGTCCGTCTCCTTGTCCAGAGTGCCGACCAGCGGGCTCGCGGCGACACCGGCAGTCCAGATGAGTGTGCGGCACGGCAGCACGCGGCCGTCGGTGAGTGTCACCTTTTCGGGCCCCGCCTCGGCGACGGACACCCCCAGCGAGACCTCGATCCCGCGCCTGCGCAGGATGTCCAGGGCCGCGAGTCCCAGCTTGTCGCCCAGTTCGGGCATCAGCTTCGGCGCGATATCGACCAAGTGCCATTTGATGTGCTCGGGATCCAGGCGCGGGTACCGCTTCACGGCGTGCTGGGTGAGGCGCTGAAGGCAGGCGGCAGTCTCGGTGCCCGCGTACCCTCCGCCGACAACCACGAACTGGAGCCGTGATGTCCGCTCCGCCTCGTCCTGGCTGGCATCTGCCAGATCGAGCTGGGCGATGACGTGGTCGCGGATATAGGCGGCCTCGGCGAGCGTCTTCATCCCCCGCGCGTGCTCAACGAGCCCCGGGATGTCGAACGTCCTGGTGATACTGCCGGGAGCCAGCACAATGTAGTCGTAAGGCAGGTCGACCATTTCACCTGTGATCTTGCGGACGACGCAGATCTTGTCCTTTGCGTCGACACCGATGGCTCCACCGGGGATGATGCGGGTCCGGCGCTTGCTGCTGCGGCGCAGCGAGACCGCGATGGACTGCGGCGTCAGCACGCCGGCGGCCACTTGAGGCAGCAGAGGCAGGTAGAGCTGGTACGAAAATGGGGTGACCAGCGAGATTTCCGCCTCCGCCGGGGACAACTTGCGTTCCAGCCGACGCGCACATTCGATTCCGGCGAAGCCGGCTCCCACCACAAGAATCCTCGATCGTGCCATGGTGTCAGTCCTTTCTCTGCCCGACAGGTCGTGTGTCGACTGCCCCGCCTCGCCTGCCTTGCACAACCGTTTCCTCGCCAATCGCACGCCGACACGCTTCGTACCGGCCGCTTCGCGCCGCCTCGCCGGCCGACCGCACGCCTTCCGGCCTTCCCTCGACTCTCCCCACAGTGGCATCGGAACCGAACGCGCTTGGTGAGGAACGTTGTTGATCGACGGAGAACGGCCCTACAACCAGCCGTTGCGGCGGAAGAGATGGCGCAGTAGCGCGGACGTACTCACCATGGCTGCAACCGCGAGCGGATAGCCATAAGTCCATTCCAGTTCGGGCATGTGGGCGAAGTTCATGCCGTAAACACCGGCAATGAGGGTGGGCAGGGCAAAGATGGCGGCCCAGGCGGAAATGGTGCGCATGTCGTCGTTCTGCCAGGTCCCCACGCGGGCCAGGTGGGCATCGAGAACGGAATTGAGCAATTCGTCCAGGGACCGGACCTCGATGTCGGTGCGGTGCACGTGGTCGGCGACGTCCCGCAAGTACGGCATCGCGTCCTCGTGCCAGCCGGTGCGCGGGCCGGCGAGGTCCTGCACCACCGGCACCAAGGGCTGCACGGCGTCACGGAACTCCAGGACCTCCCGTTTGAGTGAGTACACCTCCTCGATCACGTCTTCGCGCACCGGGGAGAACACCCGTCGCTCCAGGTCGCTGAGATCACCGCGCACTTCCTCGGCGATGGAGCCGTAGGCGTCCACGGTCACGTCCAGGACGGCATGCAGCACCGCCACCGGGCCGAATGCCAGCATCGCCGGATCGCTGCACAACCGGCGTTCGGCTTCAGGGATGGGGTCAGACTCTCCGTGGCAGACGGTGAGGACGTAATTCGGGCCGAGGAAAATCATGATTTGACCCACCTCGACCTGTGAAGTCACCTCCACGTACCAGAGCGTCTTCAGCGCCACAGCCAGGACATCGCCGTAGCGCTCGCGCTTGGGGCGCTGGTGCGCCCGCACCGCGTCTTCCACCGCCAGCGGGTGCAACCGCAGCTCCCGAGCCAGCGCCTGGACCTCATCGTCTGAAGGCTCGACCAGCCGTATCCACCCGAAGGCTCCCTCCCCCGCGTCCCGCAGCCGCTTCAGGGATGCCTCGCTGCCCTCCAGCACTTCAGGACGCGATGCCTGCGATGCATCACCGTCACTTCGATAGATCACACATTCCATTCCTCTACACCTGCGCGCAGGGCTCCGGTTCATGCCACTCCGGTGCCGTGACCAAACCCACGACGAACCTGCGGCCTTGCCGCTCACCCGCGTCCAGGCTGCTGGACGCCTTGCGTGCTCAGCTGATTCCGGTGGGCACCGAGAAAGGCTGTGATCAGGGCGCGTTCCGAGCGACGGAGTATTACCCCACCGGTTCTCGTGCGAGCTGCTCCGTCTGGCGTGATCTAGGGATGTCGCGGGCACGCGAGGTGTCATGGGATCTCTCAAGCGGTGGGAACAAGTTCTTGAACGCTGGCAGGACGCCCTGATCGCAAGGGTCTTCCACAGCGATCCGGTCGAATTGCTCGACAGGCTGCGGGGTGAATGCGACAACCACGCGGTGGTGTGCAGCGAGACTCGCGTCGTGGTGCCGAACGCCTACGAGATCGAACTCGCCTCCGGCGTACACAAGGAGCTGGCTCGCCACACCCGGCAGTTGGGACAGGCGCTCATGGACACGCTCGCGCGCCACGGCGAGAAAAACGGCTACGAGTGGGCCGGCCCACTGACAGTGCGCGTCACGACTGCAGCCCACCTGCCCAACGGCCGGTACCGCGTGTCCAGCCGCGCCATGCCCCACGTCCGCGCTGATGCGTTCCCTTCAGCAGCCGAGTGAGCGCGGCTCGGTCGAGCGGGTGATCACCACTTCGCTGGAGTCGAGAGCGGCTGAGAGGTCGCGATACAGCTCGTCCTGGACAGCCCCCGCTTCGAGTACGGATTCCGTTGCGATGACGCGGCGGCCCGGTACTCGTCCTGGTCGGCGGCGACGGCCCGCAGCGCGTCAGCCAGGGCCTGCGGTCCGAGGAGCATCAGAGCCCGGAGTGCGCTGACCTCACGGCCGGAGTCCCACCCGCCTGCCGTCGGAGTGCGGAACGGCGTGACGGTGATGCCACAGGAGGCGAAGAGGCCTGTCTCCAGGTATTTCATACCGCCGGTCCCGCACAGATATGACCTTGCCCCGGTGACCGTGGCCAGATCAGCGAGCCGCTGCGAGCGGCCCGGCCGGGACGCCAGTTGGCTGCTTCGGATGACCCGGCCCTTCCAGCCGAGCAGATCCAGCAGGATGTGCGTGGACGCCTCGGTGACCTCGGCGGTCTTGTCGGACGTGGCGAACAGGTCGAGCACCGGGACCAATGCCCGGTCGAAGGCGGGCCAGTACAGGCTGGACCCAAAGTACTGCCGGAGCATCCGAACGGTCCGCCGCCGGGACCGCATCGGATCGACGATCAGAGCATTCCTGATGGTTGTTTGGCGACCACAGGGAAGGTGGGTGGGGATGGAAAGCCACTGTCGTTGGTGCGGGTCGCCGAGGGCCGCCAGCCGGGCCCGGTGCTGGTAGCCGCGGCGGGTGAACTGCACGTCGTCCAGGACGATCCAGTAGTCCGCCGCGAACAGCTTGGCCAGCGTGGTCAGCCGCGGAAAGAGGTTGGGCTGGTGGATCGCACACAGCCCGCCCGGCGGCGGCAGCTCAAGGCTTGAGGAGACGGCTGTCGAAGCCGCCGGAGAGGAGAGATTCGTAGGCGGCATGCACGTCCTCCGGGACGTCCTGGGCGATGGCGAAGCCGAGCTTCGGATACTCGATCACCCGCTGGAGGTCGCCGACGAGCATGTCCAGGACGAGTTTCTCGTCGCCGATGCTCTTGAGGTAGTCGTCGAACTCCAGTGGCTCCGAGGCACAGATGATCTCGACCTCGGGCCACAGCTTGCGGGCGGTGGCGAAGGATCGCCGCTCCATATAGGGCTTGGAGACCAGCAGCACCGTCGTCGGTGTGATCCCGGCGGTGGCCAGCAGGGCGCGCGACAGGGTGATGTTCTGGCCGGTGTTCCCAGCGTTGGGCTCCAGCAGGATCGCAGAGGCGGGGACGCCGAGTTCGATGGCGTGCTCGCGGAAGTGCACGGCCTCCCCGCGCGGGAAGACCTTGGCGGTGGTGGGGCTGTTGCCGCCGGTGAAGACCAGGTGCGGGAAGAGCCCGGCGCGATACAGCTCGGCGGAGAACGCAGCCACTCCGAGGTCGTGGCTGCCCAGGCCGATCGCCGCGTCGGCGGGCCGGGTCTCGTGGTGCATCTGGTGGTAGTCCCAGATCAGGTTGGCCTGCTGCCACTGGTCCTCGGTGAGGGCCTGCTGGTTGTCGCTCACGCGTGTCTCTCCCTGGTCACCGTTGCCGGGGCCCGGTCGGCCCCTCGCTCATGGCCTTGATGCCCTCGATACTGCGCAGTTGGTGCACGAGTCCGTACTGCGCGGCCACCTTGGCGGACTGGTCGAGGACGAGAAGTCCATCATCGCGGGTGTCCCGGTCGGAGAGCAGGATGTGACCGTGGGCGGTGTCCAGTCGCACGCGTTGTCGGTGAGTCCGTCGCCTGGCTGCTGCGGGCGATGTCGATAAAGTGCAGGGCGCCGGTGAGATCGCCGGCACCGCGGTGGGCAAGAGCGAGTTTCTGATGGGCCACCGACCAGTCGTCAGGCTCGGCCAGGTCCTCGAACTCGCGGGTCGCCGCTCGCATGACGCGGGCCGCATAGCCGTGGTTGCCGTCCTTGCTCAGCGCGGTCCCCACCCACAGCCGAGCACGAGCCCGGTCACGGCGCGAGAGCCGGTCATCGACAGCCAGGGTCTCGTAGTTGCGGGCGGCGATCTCCAGCTTCCCGGACATCTCCGCGACCACCGCCAGCGACAGGTCGAGCTGGGCGACGCGGCGGGGGATGTCAAGTTGGGTGAAGACCGAGCGGGCCCCGGCATAGGAGTGCTGGGCCGACAGCGGCCCGAGCACGGCGCCTTGGTCGCGCTGGAGGTCGCCGAGCAGAGCGGTGGAGCGGGCGAACAAGTACAGGCCCTTGTCATCCAGCTCCGGCGGTCTCCACCGGTTGATCCACCGGGTCAGCAGGCTGGAGGCGAAGGTGAAGTTCTGGCGGGAGAGCGCGACCACGGTCCGGTCCAGGTCGTCGGTCCACGACTCGTAGTCCCACATCCGGGGTCCACTGGTGGTGACCCGCCGCCCCGGGCCTGCGGCGGTGGTCCGGCCGCTCTCGGACAGCAGGGTCTCGAACCGCAGGTGGACGGCGGCGTCCGCGCGGGCGAGTGAGGTGTCGAGGATGGCCTGGGTGTCCGGGCGGGGTTCGGTGGCGGCGGCGAGCTTGTCCCACTTGGAGACGGTGCGGACGGCGACGCCGAGGTGTTCGGCGAACGCGCGAACGCTCATCCGCAGCGCGAGACGCAGAGCATGGGCCTCCAGGCCGCTCCACTGGTGCACGGTCGCCACGCGTTGCTCCCTTCCTGGACGTCATGGAAGCACGGAGCGTGCAAGGCGGGGGACGCAAGTGCAACGGAAGTACAACACCCGGTCATTTCTCGACTGTTGAGTCTGCTTCACGCTCGATGGCAGGGGTCGAAGCCGCAGGCCGAGACCCCCACACCGCCTGCTTCGACTCTTCTTGGACGGTTACGAGCATGGAACCCCTCACGGAGCATCGCGGCGTCAACGGTCCGGTCGTTTACGGCTTCCTGCGGCTGGTCAACGTCCCTGCCGCCCGGGAGATCGCCCTGTCCGCGTCGCTGGCTGAGTACTGCCGTCAGCACGAGCTGCTGCTGTCGGGCGTCTTCACCGACCGCACGCCCACTGACGGCCTGGCCTCGGCGGCGTTTACCGGGCTGCTGGACGTGCTCGTGCTGCCCGACGGCTACGGCGTCGTGCTGCCAGCCCTCTCCCACCTGGGACCGAAAGCGATAGCGGCCGAACGGGAGAGGCAGTTGGAGGCGGCCGGGGCCCGGCTGCTGCTGGTCCGCGGGACCCCCAGGCCCTGTACCGGCCGGCCACCGGCATTCCAGCCCGCCCGGCGGCCCGTCCAGGCGCCGGAGCCCGGGGCCCGCTCCCGCCCTGGACGCCGAGACGTGAGGCTCACCATGCCCGACCCCACGCAGCAGTTCTTCGCCGAGACGCCCGCATCGGTCGGAGCGGCTCGCCACTTCGCCCTGACGACCCTGTCCTCCTGGAGGCTGTCCGCCCGCGCCGAGGACATCCGGCTCTGTGTCTCGGAGCTGGCCTCCAACGCACTCGCCCACGGCACCGACCCCGGGCGCGGCTTCCTGGTCAAAATCGAAGCAGACGACGACTTCGTACGCCTGGAAGTACATGACAGCCGGGGCCACCGCCCTGCGGTCCGGCACCCCGCCGACATGGAGACCTCCGGGCGGGGCCTTCTGCTCGTCGAGGCGCTTTCCGACGGCTGGGGCGTCGAGGATCGCCGACCGTTCGGCAAGATCGTCTGGTCCCGTTTCAAGGTTGGGAGAACGCCGTGCTGACCCGCCCTGCGGCGCCGGCCTCCACCGGTCCCGGTCCCGGGCTGCTGGTCTCGCTGGGGCCTGGACCTGGCCGGGCACTGATCCGGCCGGGCAGAGCCGCGGGCTGGCCGGAGCCCGCGAGGCATCCCGGACCTTCACGGGCGTCTGCAGGTCATCGGCGACCGGGTGCTGCTGCGGTTCCACGGCGCCCGCTACGGCCTGCGGCTGCCGACCCACCCGACCTGGACCGATCTCCTCACCGGCTGCGGCCGGGCGGTCCTCTTGCTCGGCCTGGACTTGCTGCCGCAGTCCGCCGACGCCCCCCGCGTCGACGCCTACCTGGATGCCGCCCTCGCCACCGACCGGCTGCTGTTCGGCCGCGCCCACACCACCTGAACCACCAGCCTCCCCATGCACGGCCCGCACTCTCAATGAGAGGGAACTGCCATGGAATCCTTCGAACGCGCCCGGCTGGACGCCTACTTCGCCAAGATCGCCGCCCAGTTCGCCGCCGACGAGCAGGCCGCTTCGTTCCTGGTCACCCATCTGCTGCCCGAGCGGCCCGGTTTCGTCCGCGCGGTCGCCTCCCTCTCCAGGCTGCGGGCTGTGCTGCCCAAGCCGAAGTCCATCAGCCCGGCCGCCCAGCGCGAGGTTGAGCAGACCTTGTTGGCGTACTCCTTTGAGTGCTCCGCCAAGTACAGATATACGTGCACCGCTCTGTAGCCGGCGGGATGGACTGATCGCCGGTCGAGGGCACTGCTGAGGATCCCATCAGGGACTGTCATGATCTCGTTCATGGACGAGGTCATCGATGTTCTGAGGCGGGAGTTCGACGCAGAGGAGGGGAGCTTCCTACTGCGGTTGCGTGGGGATCTGGAATGGGACCGGGCTGCCTTCACCCGTCTTGAGCGGGCGATGCGGGCTGCGTGCGAGCACTCCCAAGGCAACGAGATGCTCGATCGGTGGCTGGTCGATGGGTTCTATGAGGTCGCGTCGTGGGTTCCGATGTGGACCTCGCATCCGAACTTCCCAAGGCCGGCCCCCGCTGCTTACTACGAGGACTGCATTGAACGAATCAGTGATCTGGCCAGCTGGTTCTTCCGGGGCTGGCATGACTACTCCGAAGGGCACCTGTGGTCTGACCTGTGAAGACCGAGGGATGTTCAGTCAGGCTGCGTCGTGCCGGTCTCGTTCGATGGCGGCGAGTCGGTTCTTGAGACGGTAGCTGGGGCCGTTGATGGAGACGACGCCGCAGTGGTGGAGAAGGCGGTCGAGAATGGCGGTGGCGAGGACTTCATCGCCGAACACCTGTCCCCATTCGCTGAAGGTCTTGTTCGAAGTCAGGATGATCGAGCCCTTTTCATACCGCTTTGAGATCACCTGGAAGACCAGGTTGGCCTCGGCTCGCGCGAGGGGCTGGTAGCCGACTTCGTCGAGGACGAGGACCGCTGGCCGCAGGTAGCTGCCGAGTTTGCTGGTCAGGCGTCCGGCCGCTTCGGCGGCGGTGAGGTTGCGGACCATGTCGTCAAGGCTGGTGAAGTAGATCGAGTAGCCGGCCCGGCAGGCCGCGACAGCGAGAGCGACGGCGATGTGTGTCTTGCCCACCCCCGGCGGCCCCAGGAGAGCGGCGTTGGCCTTGGCCTCGACGAACGACAGGGTGGCGAGATCCTTGACCTTGCGGGGATCGAGCTCGGGCTGGAACGAGAAGTCGTAGTCATCGAGTGTCTTGTGGTGCGGCAGCTTGGAGAGCCGCAGCCCTTGGCGGAAGCGGCGGTCGTCACGGACGGCCAGCTCTTCGGACAGAATCAGGTCGATGAAGTCGAGATAGCCCATCTTGGCCTCGTCAGCCCGCTGAGCGTATTGAGTCAGGGCCTCGGCCAGGTGGGGCAGGCCCAGCTTGGCGGCCGTGCTGCGGATGCGGGTGGAGACCAGCTCGCTCAACGGGATTCCTTCGTGCTCGGCTTGGTGGTGAAGGGGCGGGTGCCGGTCAGTTCGTCATAGACCGACAGGGGACGGCGGCCGACCTCGACCTGGGTGGCCGCGGCCCGGTTCAGCAAGGCCAACAGCGGCCCGGTCACCGGGCCGACACCGTCAGGCCGCCGCGGTGCGGAGACATCGCCCGTGGTGACGCGGCGGCCCGCTCCGCTGGGCAGCCCTTCCCAGTGCTTCTCGTCGACAACTCGGGCCCCGCGGCCGAGAGCGCGGGGATGGGTGGCCAGAAGGGTTTCGCCAGTGTGGTCGGGTGTGGTGGCATGCAGCATGACCTGGGACTTTGTGGCCCGGACCTCGACCAGTTGGCGGGGACGGACCCTGCGGGCCGGCACCGAGTAGAGATTCGCGTCGAACGCGACCAGACAGTCCTTGCCGACATGGCGAAGATGCCGCTGAGTGACCACATATGGGGTCTGCGGAAGGGATCGAAGTGCCATGTGGTCGCGGACGGCGCGAAGGCCGATGACCTCGCCATGGGTGCCGTGGACCTTCGCTCGCCGCAGCGGAACCCAGGCGGTGAAGGCAGCGTTCAGCTCCTCGACCGAGGAGAAGGCCCTCCCTGCCAGGACGTGATCGCGGACGATCAGGACCTGGCGCTCAACCCGGCCCTTTCCGGTGGGCCGGTAAGCGGCCAGCACGTCGGGGTCGAAGTCGTAGTGGCCGGCGAACGCGACAGCCTCCGGATGGAGCGGAACGGCCTCACCAGGGGCGACATGCCGGCGGACCACGGTCTTGGTCCGGTCGTAGACGATCGACATCGGGACACCGCCGAAGTGGGCAAACGCCTGACGGTGGCAGTCGAAGAACGTCGCCAGCTCCTGGCTGGTGGTGAAGCAGCAGAACGGATCTCGCGAGTACGACAGCGTCATGTGGAACGAGTAGACCTTCGGGATCCCGACATGAGCGAGGATCTTGCCCTCGTCCCCCCAGTCCACCTGGGCCTGAGCACCGGGCACCACTTCGAACCTGCGGTGCAGGCCGGCCAGCTCACCCGGGCTGATGCCCAGTTCCTCCGCGACCCTCGGCCTAGCCTCCTGCAAATACATCTTCACGCGCTGGTAGTTGCCGGTGAATCCGTACTCCGCCACCAGCCGCTCGTGGATCACGGCCCCCTTGAGCAAAATCTCGGCCCGCAGCATCGCGTCGATCAGCGGGGCGACCTCGTCCACCACCCGCTGGCGCGGGAGACCGTTAGCAGCCCTCTTCGGCGGCGCAACCGGAACCTCGCCCGACAGGTACTTGGTGACCGTGCGACGGTTCAGCCCGGTCTCCTTCGCGATCTCCCGCAGGCTCATCGCACCGGACTCGTACAGACCGCGAAACCGCCTGAGTTCCAGCCACCGATGCGGGTCCAACACCACTTCCAGCCCCCTTCCGCCGACCCGAACGGACGACAGAAGACTCCCGGTCTCGACCCCCTCCACGCATCAGCAACGGTGCATTCTCATCCGTACGTGGTGGTGCGCGTTCACTTGTACGCCGACAGACCTTCCCGGTCGACGCCCTGACCCGCGAACTGTTCGCCGAGACCGACACCGCGCTGGCCTACTTCGAGTCCCGGGCCGCCGGCGAGCCGGTCGCACTCCTGGACGTTGGCGGCTACTTCGCCCCGACCCTCACCGACCTCCACGGACGCTTCTCCGGCCAGATCGCGGGGGTGATCGAGGACACCGAGAACGGCCACCGCCGTTACGAGGACCTCGGCAAGCTGCCCTGCCCTGTCATCTCGGTCGCCCGCTCGCCGCTGAAGGACCCTGAGGACTTCCTCGTCGGCCAGTCCGTGGTCTTCTCCACCGAGGCCGTCATGCGCGGACGCGGCGACATCCTGCACGGACGGCCCGCCCTGTCATCGGCTTCGGCAAGCTCGGCTCCAGCATCGCCCGGCTGCTGCACGCCAAGGGCGTCCAGGTCACCGTCTTCGACATCGACCCCGTCCGCCGCACCCAGGCCCTCTCCCAGGGCTTCGCCGTCGCCCGCGACCGTGAGAGCGCGCTGACCGGTGCCGGGCTGGTGCTCTGCGCAACCGGCGCGGTCTCCCTGCGCGGCGAGGACTTCCCGCACCTTCGCAACGGCGCCTACGTCGCCACCGTCACCAGCAGCGAGGACGAACTCGACCTCGCCGGGCTGCCGAACGTCTACACCCGCACGATGGTCGGCGACCACGTCACGCGCTACCAGACCACGGGCCACTACTTCTATCTGGCGAACGGCGGAAACGCCGTCAACTTCCTGCACGGCGCCAGCGTTGGACCATTCATCTTCCTCGTCCAGGCGGAAATCCTCGCCGGGATCAGGATGCTCACCCGCGGTGATCTCGACCCCAGTATGCATGAGGTCAGCGCGGCCGACCGGGCCGCTGTCGCGGCGACCTGGCTCTCCTACTTCAACAGGTGATCGACTTGCCCATCACGGCAGACCACATCCGCACCACCCTGACCGCCTACCTCGACGAACACCCCGAGGAGAAGCCTGGCCTCGCACAGATCCTGGACCTCCTGGATTCCGGCGCCGACCTCACCGTCCGCAGCGAGTTCCGCGGCCACGCGACCGCCGGCGCGATCCTCGCCGGACCGGACGGGCGCATCCTGCACGTCCACCACCTCGCCCTGGACAAGTGGCTCCTGCCCGGCGGCCATCTGGAAAGCGTGGACGATGCGCTACTGGAGGCGGCCCTGCGCGAGCTCACCGAGGAGACTGGCATTCCCTCTGACGCCGTCACCACAGTGACGCAACGGCCCGTTCACATCGACGTTCACCCCATCCCCGCCAACCACGCCAAGGGTGAACCGGACCACCAGCACATCGACTTCCGCTTCCTTTTCCGCACCACGGCCGACATCGGTCAGCTCCAGGCTGAAGAGGTGACCGGCGCCGCCTGGCGCGACGCCGACACCATCGGCGACCAAACTCTCCGGCAGCGCATCGCCCAGGCCCTGCGCTGACACCCGATCCGAAACGTGTCTCACGTCCCTACATACCCCTCAAGGTGCTTAACTGCGCGAAGCCTTGACAGCCCTAGATAACGCCGATGACGTGCGCCATGCCGCTGTTGGCGTGCCCGCCCGGAAAACGGTCGTCCGGCCGACCGGAGGGTCCGGTCGGCGTCCACCAGCCCGGCAGGGCCTCGCCGTCGTGGGCGGCAGGTTCGGTGAGGCGTACTCAGTGGTCGAGGATGGCGCGTACGTCGACGCCGGTGGGGTGGCGGCGCAGGAAGTAGGCGCCGTACCCCGCCAGTCCTCGGATCGTGTGGAACTCGGAGAGTCGGCCGATGGCCATCGGCATCACCGACGGGATCTGGACGACCAACGTGATGGAAGCCGAACGGGAGCAGACCCAGCACGAGTGCGGCAGGCTCCTCGACCAGATCGAGGCCGGGCAGGCCGCGAACGAGCCCTCCGGGGCAGTCGCAGCAGACTGGCTCATCCCGGCCATGTGCGTTCACGACGCCGCCCAGCGCGGCATCCTCGGCGAGGAGCTGGCGCTACCGGAGACTCCCGGAACCCCGTTCACCCACCCACTAACCCGCTCTGCAGCACAAGGCCCAGGTCCCGCCCTCTTGGGTTCCGGGAGTCGTCGCAAGACCATCCGCGGGCGGGGCATGGAGTTGCAAAGCCCGGGTAGCAGGTGCAGCGTCGGGGGCAGTTGGGCGTTTGTAGCGTAAACAAGGAGACCAGTCATGCTGTTGGCCCACCCTGCGGTCCTGAGGAATCTGATCGAGCAGTACCAGACGCTGAAGGTGCTGCACGCCGACGCCGGTAGCCCTGAGGTGCAGCAGCGGATGGATGACGTCGCCTATACCTTGTGCGTGTCCACCGGCACCCAGGACGTTGATGCGGCCCTCATCGCCGGCCGCTATCAGCTGCCAGGCGCCCGTCCGGAAGATGACTCGGTACTCGCTGACTGATCCGTATCGCACCATCGGTGACCGGAGCGACGCGTCGGTCCGAGGCCCAGCCGGTCGTCGCAGCGCCGCAGTGCCTTATCGAGCGGCCGCCGGTTCGTCCGACGTTCCCCGAACAGGTTGACGTTCTCGCTGCATCCGGGCACAGCCGAAGTTGCCGGGTCGATGCCTGCGTCACGGGGACGGCCCGCCGCCCGTGAGAGCGGCAGGCCCATCAGCGGCGCTGTCTGGCCATGCTCAGGGGGCCGATTCGGCGGCCTCGCGGACAGCCTCGACGTCGACCGTCACATCGACCATGTCACTGACGACCACCCCGCGTCGCTCAACAACATCGTTCCAATTGACCTCGAAGTCACGCCGGTTGATCCGAGTCCGGGCGGTGAATCCGGCGCGTCGCCTGGGGCCGAGGTCGCGACCCTCTTCCCACCAGGGTGTGTCCCACTGCCCCAGGTAGATCACGTCGAGCGTCACGGGCCGTGTCACGCCACGCACGGTGAGATCTCCGGTGAGCAAGAACTCCGTTGAGCTCAGCTGATGGACGCGCGTCCCGACGAACGTCCATGTCGGATGGTGCTCCACGTCGAAGAAATCAGGGCTGCGGAGATGAGCGTCGCGCTGGGGCTGGCCGGTGTAGACCTGGGTGGCGTCGATCGTCGCTTCGACCCGCGCCTGCTCCGGGTTGTCCGGGTCGGCCTCAAGAAAGCCGTGCACGTTCTTCAGGTGCCCGCGCACGTAGGCGACCATCATGTGTCTGGCTCGAAATTCCGCGCTGGTGTGACCGGGCTCGAAGAACCATTTGGTCGTGGCCATGGAGGCTCCCCTGGCACATTGCCCCTTCAGCCAGGGTAGGACGACCGAGGGTCACCCGCCTGCGGTGAGCGACGCGTGACACGAGGCCAGGGCACTTGACTGCCTCGAGGACCCGGCGGGACAGGTACTGCGGCCGCCGAGGTCACGCATCTCGTCTCGGCGCGGCCACTCGCCCGTGGAAATCCGCACTGATCGTGGTGTCCCAACCGGGCGTTCGACGCCGGCCAGATCACGTGAGCACTGCCATGGAGCATGTCGGATGACCCGTGGAAGCGGAATGAGCCACTACTGCCGTGCAAGGTGCTTTTTCGGCGAGAGTTGACCTCGTCGCGACCGAGCGGCGGAAGCGGGGTCACATACCGGACGCTATGGGTCCGCTCGGGCTGGTGATCTGCCGGATGTTGCTGCGCGGCCTCGACGCGCCCCGCGAGCCCGTCGCACAGTGAACCGGCTCCACGACCGGCCTGCCTTCGAGTACTCCGCCGATGAGAAGCGGTATCAGACGGTCCGGGTACGCCACTCAACTCCGTTCCGTGACCAAGAATGCGCACAACGTGACAGATATGGCCTGAAGCCTCCTTGAGCCGGGCCGGGGAGAGCCAAAGACTTCTCCTGCGGCAGAGACGGATGACACGCGCCCCGGGCGGGGCTCGCGTCCATCAGCCAGGCCCGAAATCTGAGGAGACCGCCACATGCCCGACGCTGGGCCTCGAAGTAGCGCACACCCGATAACACTTACCGATGGCACTGCCACCCGGACCCGGGAGCTGACCGACGCTGACCTCGACCCCATCCAGGCGCTGCACCACCGTTGCTCGCTGGGCAGCCGCGCCCTGCGCTATCACGCGGGGAAACTCGAGCTGTCCCGGGCCGGATGGCGGCTGCTGTCCGATCCGGAGCGCGGCACCACCCTGGTCACCACCACCACCCAGCACACGGACCGCATCATCGCCATGACCAACGTCATGCGCACCGCTCAGCAAGGGGTCGGCGAACTCGCCGTGCTGATCGAGGACGCATGGCAGTCCAAGGGACTTGGCACGGCGCTGGCCTCGCACGCGGCCGATGTGGCGCGCAGGGCCGGCCACCACACCCTGACCGCGTCGGTCGCCGCGGTCAACGCACCCATGCTCCACGTCCTGGAGAGTCTGGATGCGCCGCCCACTCGTGCGACAGGGCCCGTCCTGGACATCCACATCTCGCTGTAGCGGCCCCCGGGCGCCGGTTCGAGTCGACCTCCACCCGGGCTGCCTCGGTGGCCGACTCGGCAAGAATTGCGCCGCCGTCCGGGCGGCGGCCTCCGTAGCGATGCCGGCCTTGGGCCTGACGAAGTGGAGCAGGCCCGCGGCCCGCTCGTCCTACGACGTCACAGGACCATCCCCGCGCGCGAGCACCGGTGTCAGTGGAAACCGAGCATGCCGGGTGAGTCGATGTCGACGGTGACCACACCAGGCGGGTAGGCGTCCTCGTGGCCGGTCAGGAGAATCGACATGCCGGTGAACTCCGGGCGCGGCAGGGCGCAGTACAGGGCGTGGCACGTGTCGGGGCCGCCGTAGCCGTCGCGGATCATGGTGCCGACGCTGACCGCGGCCACCATGTCCAGCGGGTCGACCGTCACCGAGGAGAATGCGAGGACCCGGCGCGCGGCGCCGTCGTCGTCCGCTTCGGCCTGGGCCAGGCACAAGGCCGGGATGCGCAACTGCTCCCCCGGCGTTCGGGCCATGTTGCCGGCCAGGAGGCCGAGGGCCTTGTGGCCGCCGGCGAGAGCGGCCACGGCGCTGGTGTCGAGGATGATCACGCAGCAGAATCCCGGGCCGTGCGCGCCTTGTCCGCGGCAATCTTGTAGAGATTGCCCAAGACATCGGGGGCCTGGTCGAACTCGGCGTCACTGATGGCGATACCCAGCAGTCGGCGCACCGCCTCACGGTCCGCGGCGAGGCGCTCCGCGCGTTGCGCCTCTGTCGGCTGCTCCGCCGCCAACGCCTCCACCAGCTGCCCGATACTCACCCCTCGCTCCCTCGCCAACTCGGCAAGATGATCACGCGTCTCCCGCGGTACCTGAATCGTCGTCGAAGCCATAGAACCACTATAGGACATTTACAGCACGGGGGTCCGGTGTCCACGGCGGCTTGTTCCCGCCCCGGTTGTCGCCGATGCACTCGGTCACGACGACCTCACGACGACCTCACGGCCACCGGGCCGGCGACCCGAGACGGCGCCGTCCGGAACCGATACACCGCGGCGCCCATGGGCGGTGACGCCAGCGACCCGCGCCGTGGCAGCCGGGGCCGCGTGGCTCTTTCCGGACGCCCCGTCCGGCTTCCCGCGCTCGGCCCGCGCACTGCCGCACGTCGACGCAGCGGGCCATCGACGGGTCCGTGTGCACCGCCAATTGGATCATGACTGGAATCCGTTCCCGCCGGACCGCTTTCCGATAGATATTACTGGCGGGTAGTAGCGTTGTTTCCAGCGCGCAATACATACCTGGTCCGATGGAGGGAAATCGCCCGAGCGTCTCGAATCGCCGGGCCGAACAACGGAGTTGTTGTCCGATGTCAGTGATACAAGCGTCGCCGGGCAAGCGCGTCAGCCATCGTGGCTTAGTCGCCACGGAGACCTGGACCGCCCGTCTGCGAACCCTTGATGAGCACCCCTTCTTCTTCGACCATCCGCTCGACCACTTGCCGGCGGGGTTACTCATCGAGGGGGTGACCGAATTGGTCGAACACATCGCCACCACCACTGCCGCCACGACGGTCGGCCCCCGTCCCACCTGGCGGACCCGCACCGTGGAGCTGGATTTCGGCAGCTTCGCCGAGAAGGACCTGCCGGTGGAATTCACAGCGCGCGCCCTCCCCGGAACCCCCGGAGGTTGGCGGGTCAGCGGCCGCCAGCAAGGCCGTACGGTGTGCGACGGCAGGGTCTACGCCGCCCAGGCGCAGCCCCCGCGCACCCCGGTGCTCCCCGCGCCGCGGGCCGCGGAGGACGACGCGCCCCGCCGGGCCGCCATGGTCGCCCAAGAACTGGTCCACCGGCACCGCCCCGAGAACGTCCTGCTCGCGAGCTACCGCGACCACGGCCTTGGCGGATACAGCGCCGACCTGCTCTCCCCGCCCCTCGGCCACCATCTGCGCGGCCGTCAGGGCCGCGGCGCGGAGTTACGTTCGCTGACCGAACTGGTCGAGGGGGCACGGCAGTTCGTGACCCTGCTGGGCCATGAAGCGCGCCGGGTGGCGTTCGACCGCCGCTATGTCGTCGCCTCGATGAAGGCCTCCACCGCCCGCGCCGTACGGCGCGCCGAGCCGGTGCGGCTGTGGGCCGACACGCTGCCCTCGGTTCACGGCGGCGACGTCCGCGTCAGGTTCAGCGCAAGCGGCCGGGAGGTCGGGGAGGCCGGCTTCAGCGGATACGCGCTCTCCCCAGCCGCGTACCGCAGGCTGCGCGGCACGACGGGGGGCGACGCACGATGAGCCACCCCGACCACACCGCCCGCACCAACCACACCGACCACACCGGCCACACCGGCCACACCGGCCGCACCGGCCTGGAGAGTCTCTTCCCGCCCGCCCTGTTCACCGCCGGACTGATCGCCCTGGGCTGGGCTCTGATTCGCGAATGCGGCCAATGGCCCGACTCCTTGCACCGCGCCCACGCCGTGCTGATCGGCCTCTATCTGCTGTGGACCCTCCTGGAACTGCGGATCACCTTTCGCGCCGCCCCGCACGACAGCGGTGGCGACGACCGCGGCACCATGCAGTGGTACGGAGCCGCCCGGGGCGTTGTCGTCGGCACCGCATTGTTCGTGGGCCCCTGGTGGCACAGTTGGGGTCCGGTCCAGTGGCTGTCGGCCGCCGTCTTCGTCTGCGGGGCCGCGCTGCGCCTGGCCGCGATCCGCCAACTGGGCCGTTTCTACTCGCACAAGGTGCGCACCCTCGGCGATCACCAGGTGGTCCGCAGCGGCCCGTACCGGATGGTGCGCCACCCCGCGTACAGCGGCATGGTGCTGGCGCACGCCGGCTTCGTCGGTGTCTTCGCCAATCCGCTGAGCGTGGCCGCCCTGCTGGCTCTGCTCGTCCCCGCCGTGGTGCTCCGCATCCGCGCCGAGGAACAGACCCTGATGGACCTGCGGGGATACGCCGACTACGCGGAGCACCGCAAGCGGCTGATCCCGGCGGTGTGGTGACCGTGACCACCACCCGAAACCGCACCCGTCATCCCGCCGGGGCCCTCGTGCCGCTGCTGGCCGAGGCTCGGATGACCCCGGAGAACTCCGGGCACAAATTCGCCCGGCTCGCGCGGATGCGTGAGGCCGGACTGACCGTTCCCGCCTTCTTCGTCCTGTCGGTGGACTGGCACCGCCGCGTCACCGAACCGCTGCGCCCGCAGATCGACGCCCTGCTGCGGTCGGCGGACTTCACCGAGCCCGATTCGGTACGAGCCGCCGCCGCGCGGATCCGCGAACTGTACGCCGACGTACCCCTGCCGGAGGACCTGGAGCAGGGGATGCTCGCCGCCTTCGACAAGGTGATCGGCCCCGACGCGCCGGCCGCCGTACGCGCCTGCACCGCGGGCGCCCACGGCGAGGACTCCGCCCAGGACCCCTTCGCCGGACTCAGCGACAGCTTCCTCCAGGTGCGCCGCGCTTCCGTGACGGACCGGGTCCGGGCCTGCTGGGCCTCGGGACACAACGCGGAGGCCCTGCTCTACCGGCATGCCCGCGGCCTGCCACTGGACGCCGACGGCGCCGACGGCATCGATGTCGCCGTCGGCATCCAGCAGATGGTGCCCGCGGAACGCTCCTTCGTGATGTTCACCTGCGACCCCAGGACCGGAGCCGCCGACACCGTGATCGCGGCCGGCCTCGGCCTGGGCGAGGGCGTGGTGCAGGAGAAGGTCGGCGTCGACCACTACTTCCTGCGCGGCCCGGAGCAGCGGGTGGAACGCGTCATCGCCGCCAAACCCGAACGCCTCGTTCCCGATCCGCAGCGCCCCGACGCCGGACCCGTACCGCAGCCCGTACCGCCGGAACTGCGCGACGCCCCCGTACTCGAGGACCAACAGCTGCGCGAACTGGCCGGGCTGGGCCGCACCGTACAGAGACTCTTCGGCGGGCAGCCGCAGGACATCGAGGGCGCGATCACCGCAGACGGCCAGGTGCACCTGGTGCAGTCCCGCCCGGTGGCGATGGATCCGACCCTGCGCCGGCTGTGGAGCCACGCCAACATCACCGAGAGCTTCCCCGGCGCCACCACCGCGCTGACCTACTCCTTCGCGCAGAAGTTCTACCGGTCGATCTTCTACGACCTCTACCGGAGGCTGGGCGTGCCCGCCCGCACCCTCCACGACAACGACCCGTACCTGGAGCGCATGATCGGGCTGCACCGCAACCGGATCCACTACGACCTGGACTCCTGGTACCGCCTGCACGGGCAGCTCGCCGTCTTCCCGTACTTCCGGGCCTCCTGGGAGTCGATGATGGGCCTGGCCGAGGGCAGCGGGCCCGAGGCGGCACCACGCCCCTCCCCCGCGCGACTGGCCCGGCCGATGGCCGGGGTGGTACGGCTGATCGCCGGTCATGGCAGGGCCATGGCCGCCTTCGAGATCTGGTGGGAAGCACTGATCGCCGACCGCCGGGGCGCCGACTGGTCCGCGCTCGACCCGCTGGCGCGCATACAGGACCACCGCGAGGTGTGGCGGCAGGTCGGCAACCACTGGGGCGTCACCCTGATCAACGACTCCGTGCTCAGCACCACTGCGGGCATCACCGGGAAGCTGCTGGAACGATGGGTGCCCCATGAAGGACCCGGCCTGCTCAGCGACTTGCTCTGTGGGGACGAGTCCAACCGCGGCAGCGAGGCGGTGATGTCGGTGCTGCGCCTGGCCGATTCCGTGCGCAGCGAGCCCCGGCTGTCCGCCGCGCTCCGCGCGGACCCGGACCCGGGCCCGGCTCTCTGGGAAGCCGTACGGGACGGCGTCCACGGGGAGGCCTTCCGGGCGGCGGCGCTGGAACACCTCGACCGGTACGGCGACCGCGGCCTGCAGGAACTCAAGATGGAGCAGCCCAATCTGCGGCAGACACCGTGGGTGCTGCTGCGGATGGCCGGCGAGTACGCCGCCACCACCCTCGACGGACCCGCACTGCGCGCGGCCGAACTCCAGGTGCGCGCCGCCGCCGAGGAGCGTCTGACGGCAGCGCTCGGCGCGCGCTCGCCAAGGCTGCGGCTGCTGCGCACGCTGCTGGCCGCACTGCGGCGCAGTATCGGCCACCGGGAGAACTCCCGCTACTTCCGCAGCGAACTGTTCGGCTACAGCAAGGCCGTCTTCGCCTCGCTGGGTGAGGACCTCCACGCGCGCGGCGTGCTGCGCGATCCTGTCGACGCCGTCCACCTCACCCAGGACGAGCTGTTCGGCTGGTACGACGGCAGCGGGGTCAGCGGTAGCCTCCAGGCCCTCGCGGACGCGCGCCGGGCGGAGTACCAGCGGCCCGGGCCGGACCTCCCGATCGGCTTCAGCACCCTGGGCCCGGTACGCGACCAGCTCCCCGACGGCCCGGCCGCGGCGCCGCAGCACGAACGGCACGGCGACGGAGAACTCTCCGGCCTGGGCTCCAGCGGCGGAGTGGTGCGCGGCACCGCACGGGTGGTGCTCGACCCGCACCGGCCCGTCGAACCCTGCGAGGACCTGATCCTGGTCGCCCGGGAGACCGACCCCGGCTGGCTCTTCCTGATGCTGGGGGCGAACGGCCTGATCGTGGAGCGCGGCACCCTGCTCTCGCACACCGCCATCACCGGCCGCAAGTTCAACATCCCCACGGTGGTCGCCGTCGCCGGCGCCACGACCGCCATTCCCGACGGCGCCCTGATCGAGATGGACGGTTCCACCGGCCGCATCAAGATCCTGGCGCCGCCTCCCCCTGCGCCGGCCCCGGACCACGGCGGGGAGGCGGGCCGATGAGGACGGCAGCCTCTCTCGCCCGGTTCACCGCGCAGGTGTTCACGCCCCATGTGTACGTCACCTACGCCATCTTGTGGGTGCTGTCCTTGGAGGCCGCCGCCGCGGCCACCACCCACACGCCCTGGCACCCCGGCGCCGGCACGGCCGTACGCTGCGCCTCGGCCGTACTGGTGCTGTTCTACCTGCGGGTCGTGGACGAGCAGAAAGACCTCGACTACGACCGGGAACACAACCCGGACCGCCCCCTGGTGCGGGGCACGGTCACCGTTGCCCAACTGCGCGGCGCCATGGCCGGGGTGGCCGTACTGCTCCTCGCGCTCAACGCGCCCCTGTCCCCGCTCTCCCTCATCCCGCTCGCCGTCGACCTCGGCTACGCCTGGCTGCTGGTGGTGCTGGAACGGCGGTCGGCCAGGGCCAGGGACGGCCTCCTGCTCAACCTCGCCGTCACCCACCCCGTGCAGCTGCTGCTGAGCGCGTACGTGTACCTCTCCCTCACCGACTCCACCCCCGTCCCCGCCCGTTGGACGGCGTTGCCGCTCCTGCTCGTCTTCGCCTGCGTCTTCCTGCACTTCGAGTTCGCCCGCAAGACCCGCTGGCACAACGAACCCGGCTCCCGGATGTACTCCGGCGTCATCGGCCCGGTGCCCAGCGCCCTGGTGGCGCTGGGCTGGGCCGTCCTCGCCGCCGTGCTGGCCGCGGCACTGCTGCGCGACCCCCGGGCGCTGCTGCCGTGCGTCCTGCTGGCCTTCCCCGGCACCGCGGCGCTGCGCTTCCTGCGCCGCCGTGCCCCTGCCTGGCCGGTGCCCGCCGCGATGGTCTTCGTGGTCGGCTTCCTGCTCGCCCTGCTCACCTCGGCGCTGCTGATCCAGGCCGCCGAGCCCGGAGGTATCTGATGACGACCGTGCTGATCACCGGCGCCGCCGGCTTCGTCGGCAGCGCAGTCCACCGTCAACTGCGCGGTGACGCAGCGGAGTTACGGCTCCTGGTCCACCGCAGGCCACCGGAAAAGGACAGCGGCGCCCGCCTCGTTCCCGGCGACCTCACCCGCCCGGACACACTGCGCGGACTCTGCGAAGGTGTGGACACCCTGGTCCACCTCGCCTGCACCGTGGACGAGGACGACCCCGAAGCCTGTGAACTGGTCAACGACCGGGGCACCGTCGCGCTGATCGCCGAGGCGCGCCGCGCCGGGGTGCGGCGGATCGTCCACCTCAGCACCGCCGCCGTCTACGGCGAAGGCCCGCACCGCGGCGCCGCCGAGAACGACCTCGTCCCGGCCCCGGTCTCCGCCGTGAGCCGGACACGGCTCGCCGGGGAAAGAGCGGTCCGCGCGGCCCGAGGCGTCGTGCTTCGGCCGATGTTCGTGTACGGGCCTGGCGACCGCTGGCTGATCCCGCAGCTGGCCCGCACCCTGACCGCGCTTCCGGTCTCCGTCGACGGCGGTCGCGCCCGGCTCTCCCTGGTCGCGGTCGAGGACCTGGCGACGGCGATCGCCGCGCTGGCCCGCGCCGACTGGGCGCCCGTGCCCGGCGGCGAGGTCCTCCACGTCAACCACCCCGAGCCGGTCGCGGTACGGGACCTCGCCGCAGCCCTCACCCAACACCTCGGCGTCCCCGGCCCCCAGGCCGACATCAGCTATGCCCAGGCCCGTCAACTCCTCGCAGGGCGGCCCCGCGAACTGCGCCACCTCTCCTTGTTCGGCCAGGACCACCACTACGACAGCGGCGGCGTCTGGCGGCGCACCGGCCATACCCCCGGCGGCTTCGCCGCCCGTTTCGCCGCCGCCGCGCCCTGGTACCGAGCCCATCTCGCCCCGCCGGTGGCCGCGGCCGCCGGCCCGTCGGAATCCGAGACGCCGTGACCCCCACCGCCACCACCACCGAGACCGCCCGCCGCGCCCCCGCGGCCCCCGGGGCGCTGCCCCTGCTCGGACACGGTCCGGCGCTGCTGCGGCGCCCCCTGGACTTCCTCTGCTCCCTGCCCGCCACCGGCCCGGTGGTACGCATCCGCCTCGGCGGTCTGCCCGCCTACGTCATCAACGACGCGGACCTGGTCCGCGGCGTGCTCGTCGGCGAGGCCGGCCGCTTCGACCAGGGGGTGATGATCGAGAAGGTGCGCCCCCTGCTCGGCTCCGGGGTCGGCACCGCCGACGGTGCCGAGCACCGCAGGCTGCGCCGCCTGATGCAGCCCGCCTTCCACAGAGCCCGGATCGCACGCTACGCGGCCACCATGACCGCCGTCGCCGCCGAACGCACGGCCGCCTGGCAGCCCGGCCGGACCCTGCGTATCGACGAGGAGATGAACGAACTCGCCCTCACCACCGTCGCCAGGGCCCTTTTCTCCTCCGACCTGGGCGCGGACGCCATCACCGAAGTGCAGCGCTCACTGCCGCTGATCCTGGACGAGATCCCCCGCCGCGCCATGCTTCCCGACGCCCTCCTGCGGCTGCCCACCCCCGCCAACCGCCGCTTCGACCGGGCCGTACGACGGCTGCGCTCGGCCACCCGCCACGTGGTGGACGCCGCCCGCGCCGACGGCACCGATCACGACGACCTGCTGTCCGTCCTGCTGCTCGCCGAGGACGAGGCGACCGGTGCGCGGCTGACCGACGACCAGGTCCACGACCAGCTGGTCAACATGCTGGTCGCGGGAACCGAGACCACCGGCGCCACCCTCGCCTGGACCTTCCACGAACTGGCCCGCAACCCCGCCGTCGAACACCGCCTCCACCAGGAGACCGACAAGGTCCTCTCCGGACGCCCGGCGGTCTTCGAGGACATCCCGCGCCTCCCCTACACTCTGCGAGTGGTCCAGGAGGCGCTGCGCCGGTACGCGCCCTGGATCATCCTGCGGCTCTCCCCGGGCGAGGTCCTCCTCGGCGACGTGTGCATACCGGCCGGCGCCACCGTGCTGTTCAGTCCGTACGTCCTGCACCACCAGCCGGAGTTGTACCCCGACCCGCTCGCCTTCGACCCGGACCGGTGGCTCCCCGAACGCGCCGCGAAGCTGCCCAAGTGCGCGTCCATCCCCTTCGGCGCGGGCAGCCGCCAGTGCCCGGGCAATGTCTTCGCCCTCACCCAGGCCGTGATCCAGGTCGCCACCATCGCCGCCCGCTGGCGCCTCCGCCCGGCCGAGGGCGGCCCCCGCGTCCGCGAACTCGCCCGCGGCGCGGTCGTCCACCCCACCGCCCTGCCCATGCGCTGCCTCCCACGCGAGCATCCGTACGCCCGGGAAGGCGACAGGAACCCGAGCACCGCCTGACAACATCAGCCGGCGCCTCTTTGCGCCGCCGGATGCCGTCGCGTGTGCGGTCCGGGCGCGGCGCACCCACGCCTCCCGCCCGGCAGCACTTCGCCCCACCCGTGACAACACCGGGCGGGGCGAAGTGATCAGGGTCCCGAATCCGCCGACGGCATCCCGGACGGTCCGAGGCCTCGCAAACGCCACTGGCGACGCGGTCTCACGGCCGGTCGAGAACGATCGAGTTGATCGGTGTGAAATCGAGCTGAATGCCCATTCGCGGCAATATTTGCTTGGTGCACCCTACGCCGTTGTACCCGGTGCACGTCTCAACCCACGCGTTGAGCGACGAACTCGGAGTCTGGTTGTTCACCAACCAGTGGAGACCGAACTTGTTGCTCAGGTTGTGGGCCCCGTAGCTCCAGTAGATGTCCGTAATCCTGCTGGGGTCGAGTCCGTCCCAACCCTTGCTCGCGTCCTGGGCATAGAGGCAGGCCGCCCCGGCCGGGCACCCGTAGTACGCGTCAGTGGCGGTCCCCGCCGCGGCCGTGCCGGCACCACCATTGCCACTGACCGCGAGGGCGGAGGCGTCGGTCATCAGATGACTGGAGCCGGCGGGCTGGGCGGTGCTCGGGCGCGAGTCGGACGTCTGGCCGGATGCGGCCGTGGCGGTGCCCATCCCAAGTGTGAGCAGGGACGCCGTTCCCAAGGCGGCTAACGCGACTGAGAGTTTCCGCTGGGTGATCTTCATTGATTCCCCCTGGTCAACAGCCGCCGACGGCGGCGGCCACGCCTGCTTGGACGGTCTGGGCGAGCAGCTGAGCTCGGCCGCTCCCGTCCGGTCCATCCCATGCTGAACCACCCCGGAGGCCGCAGCACATCCTTTCGACGGTGCTCGAAACGTTCACACGCCGACTCTCGATTGATCATTTACCTGATCAGCCGTCAGGCCTTTGAACGCCGCACCCTCAAGAAGAGCAGGGGCCGTTCGGAGCTATTCCATGCCCGTCACAGCCATCTCACCCAGCAGCGACCAGTCGTCCTGCGGGATCTTTGCGTTCACGATCCGGGGTGTCTCGGCCAGGTGGCTCGGCAGAGTCCGCCGCGCGCTCCTGAAGTGCTCGGACTGCACGTGCGAAGCCCCGGCGTCGTCGTCCCGGAAGGCCTCGACCAGCACGTACTCCGTGGGGTCCTCAATGCTCCGCGACCATTCGAACCACAGGCAGCCGGGCTCACCGCGCGAACCGGCGGTGAAGTCGGCGACGATCTCAGGCCACCGGTCGGCGTACTCAGGGCGGACCTTGAACTTAGCGGTAATGAAAATCATCGGATTCCTCTCGCTGGACTGTCCACAGCCTCGGGAGTGGACACCGGGCTTAATGCGACACGTGCCAGATTACGTGATGTGATCATCAACCGTTCGAACTCGTCCCGGGGTGAGGTCGCCCATCACCGGATTCTGCTAACCGGAGATGCCAATTGACGAGCACCGCCAGCGTCTCCGGGCACGAGGCCCTCACAGGCATCAAGCCCGCCCGTGCAGCGGCTCTGAACGCCGGCCGGGCGGCTGCCGCGCGACGTCGCCGTGCCGACAGCGAGCACTGCCGACAGCGTGTCCTGCACGTCCTGCACGTCCTGGCCACGATGCAAGAGCCGAACACCGCTCTCCGACGCGGAGATCACTTCCGAGCCGAGGTCAATCGGCAGTGCCCGCAGCGGCACCGCGACCTCAAGGCCGAAGCCGAGGCCGTACGCGCCCATCTCGCCGGTGATCGGCCCCGGGCGGCTGCCGCAGCCTCAGCCCGCAAAGAGGCCCCGCTGGAGGTCGAGAACCGCATGCTCCACCAACAGAACACTGTCGTCCGGCGAGACCTTGTGGAGGCGCGGGCTCAGCTCCGTGTACTCCGCGTCCAGGAACTCGGCACCCGTGCCCGTGCGGCCTGGGCCTGCCGGCCTCACGGGCTGGCGAGATGGAGGAGCTGCGGAAGGAGCGGGACGCCGCTCTGGTCGCCTGCCAACGCACAGAGCTCGACCTGATGGCCCTCCGCAACGTCAACCAGCGCTTGATGGTGGAGAACAGAACAGTCGACTGCTCGAGGCCGCGACCCGACACGCAGCTGCGGAGCAGCCGCATCTGGGCAGTCGGCGAGCACACCGGCCGGGAGTGTCATGAATGAGGTGTGGACCTCCGCGAAGGAGTCGCTTCGCCCCTTCGCCGCTGTCGCCGGCCACATGACGGGATTCTCCGAGGCCTGCGCCACCCACGTGGCGATCGCGTGGGCGGTGTCGACGAGCACGCAATGACGTGACCGCTTGAAGTTTGTCCGTGATCCTGGACCCGGGGAAACGCCAGCTCAAGGTCCCCCCTCAACTCGTACCGATGCCGCGTCGATGATCGCCGAGGCTTCACAGCTGGTGCAGCAGCCGGGCGAGGTCGGCCCGCGTTCCGTCCGCCAGGCTGGCCTCCAGCGCCTCCGCCAGCCGGTCGATAAAGTCCGCTGCAGCCGCCGCGACCTGCTCCTCCCGGTTGACGAACGCGTTGAAGCCGGGCGTGACCGGTGGCGGCGGTGCGTCGGCGAGTTCCTCGCTGGACAGGATCCGGAAGGTCTGCTCGCCGCTGGGGTTACTGCCCATCGGGAACCACCAGATCTGGATCGGCGAGTCCTGCTGGTTGCCATTGCAGTTGCCGGCCGTGTACCACCATTGGGTGCCCGCCTGGATCGGCACGGTGATCGCGTTCGGATTGAAGGCCATCACGTCGCTCCAAGCGGAGCCGAAGGAGCCGACGGTGCCACCCTGCACCTGGAACCAGGTGCCCACGGTGTTAATCAAGCCGTAGGCAAACGAACTCTTGCTCACGTCGCTCGGGATGAGCACCTGAGCCAGCGCGAAGCCGTCGGTGTGGGCTTCGACGCCGGCCTGCGGGATGCTGGTGTCCTGGGCGAGCATCACTCCGGTGCCGAGCAGCGCCACGGGGCCGGAGGAGGCGGACAGCCCACTCACGGTGAGGTTGTTCAGCGAAGCCGAGCCGGTGCCGTTCAGCGTGCCGTTCACGGTGGCCCCGTTCAGCGTGCTGCCGCCCTGGACGCTTAGCTCCCCGGTCACGGTGGCCTGGCCGACGGTCGCGGAGCCGCTGACGTTCAGCGTGCCGCCGGTGGCCAGGCTGCCGGCCTGCAGCGCGCCGCTCACGGTGGCGCTGGCCGAGGTGAGCGCGCCGGTGTTGGTGGTGCCCAGCGTGCTGGTGCCAGTCACGTCCAGGGTGTCGGAGACCGTCACACTGGTCGGGGTGAGGTCGGGGTCGGACACGCTGACGGTGAGCGAGTCGTAGAGGTAGATCGGCTGGTAGCCGCCTTGTGGGGTGTCCTGTCCGGGCGAGCCGGTCATCGAGGCGGCGAGGACGAACGTGGAGTCGCGGGACACCCCGTCCTCGAGCGTGCAGGTGGTCTCGGTGCCGGAGTAGACCGGCGTGGTCTCGCCCGCCATGAATAGCTGGAAGTATGTGCCGTTGCTCTCCCAGGCCAGTCGGATCCGGGCGCCGTTGGGGAAGTCGGTGCTCGGCACGGTGGGGGCGTCGGGCGTGGTGGCGACCAGGTTCTTCAGGTAGAAGTCGGGGTACGCCTTCCTCAGCCAGAGCGAGCCCTGCTTCGGTGTGAAGGGGTCTGTGGAGTCGGTGCAGGAGGACTCCCGGATCATGATCCTGACGTCGCCGACGGCCTCGTTCACCGCGCCGAACACACCGAAGACCAGGTTGTAGTCGATCAGGGAGTCGCTGACGTCGCAGCTGAAGGTGAGGGGGACGTAGTCCTGGTCGGGGTCCAGGCCGGGCCAGAGGTCGCTGCCCTTCTGAGCCGCCCCCGTGGTCTCGGCCCACGTATTGGTGTTCACCGACCCGTCCGGCGCGCTGCTGAACAGGCTGAGCGGGCCGGAACCGACCGGCACCGCGATCTTGATCTCGTCGCAGTACACCTGGGCGCTGGTGCTGGGGCTGATGTTCACCCGGACCCGACTGGTGACCTGGGCGGTGCTGACCGGGACGGGTGTCGGGTCGGTGGAGAGTGCGTAGTCGAGGAGGAGTTTGTCGTCCGAGGGCATGTGACTGCTCCTTACCGATGGCTGCTGTGGTGACTACGCGTCAGGGTCGGTGATCAGCTGCAGGCAGCCCTCGCGCAGGGTGTTCTGCGCCGGGCCACTGGTGGCGGTGGGCGAGGCGTCGACCAGCCCGTAGCCGGTCCAGGTGCCGGACGTGGCGTCGGGCTCCCACCACGACCAGCTGCCGTTCTGCTCGGCCGGGGTGGGGTAGGCGATCGACTGGGCGTGGGCAGGCGGGGTGTCGCCCTGGGCAGGCGAGGGCCCGAGCACGGTCAGCAGCGGGCCGAGCTGGAAGGTGACCTCCATCGCCGTGAGCGCGTCGTCGACGAACTGCTGGGGGATGTCGCACTGTTTGACCGGCAGGATGCCGGTGTACGCGTGCATCGCCGCCCGCGGGTCGGCCAGCACGGTCACGTACTGGTAGGTCTGCGGTGTGAAGGACAACGGGAGGTAGTTGCCCGGCGTGGTGCTGCTGCCGACCGGTCCGATCACGCTCACGTAGTCCTGCGCGGGCGCGGCCGGCGGTGCCACCGTGCTGTTGAACACGTCGTAGTCCGTGGCGCTGCTGTTCACCTCGTGGTTCGACGCGGCGAAGTAGCCGATCACGCCGTCCTGCCGGGTGGCCTGGTCGCCGAGCCGGACGGAGAAGTCGCAGCTCAGGAAGTCGGGTGCGGGCTGGGTGAAGGTTGCCGCCCAGCCGGTGTCGGTGATCGGATCGCCGTCCAGCTGGAACTGCAGCCTGGTGCGCAGCAGCGCCAGCGGGCGGCCGACGAGCACGGAGAGGTTGGTATCTGCCCGGTTGCCCAGCGGGTCGGTGGTCCACAGTGTCTCGTCGACGGCGGCCAGGAACGCCTGGAAGCCGGCCTCGGTGGCCAGTTGGGGCGAGGTCAGCATGCCGTGCAGGTGCGGGGCGAGGCCGTTCACGTCGTCCAGGGTCAGGCCGGAGTGCGGCGGCGACGTCCACTGGCCGAGCTTGCTGCCGTCGGCCTGCGTGTACAGCCGGAACTCGCCCAGCGCGGTGCCGTCCGGCGCGAAGACCAGGACGCTGCCGTCCAGGTGGTTGGGCAGCACCCAGCCGGAGACCGGCATCACGTCCGGGTCCTGCCCGTACACCTTGGTGTCGTCGGTCGCCTCGAGCAGCCGGACGTCCAGCCGGGCGTGCTGCAGCAGCCGGGGCGGCAGTTGCAGCACGGAGGCGACCTCGGGGACCAGGGTCTCGTCCGGTACCAGCGCCGAGTCGATCTCCAGCGGGAAGTTCTTGTAGTCGAACAGGCCGCTGGACGAGCCGGACTCGATCACGTACAGGGTCCGGCCGAACTTGTCGTAGAGGAAGAAGTCGGTGAAGTAGAAGCCGCCCTGCCGGGTGCTGTGGAAGGGCAGGTCCGGCGCGTTCTGGAGGAACGGCACCGTGTTGACCTGGCCCTGGCTGGCCGGGGGCAGCGCGAGCGCGGGCGGGATGGTGCCGTCGCCGTAGCCGGTGAGCGCCGCCACCGGGTAGCCCCCGACTTGGTCGGCGGCGGTCGGCCGGCGGAAGGCCCGGCTGTCGCGCAGGCTGAGCAACTGGTTGAAGCCGGTGAGCTCCTGGGCGAGGAACTGCCAGTCGTTGAAGCTCGCGATCGTCTCGTCGATCTGGGCCAGTTCGGTGCCCGTGCCGTACTGCTGGACGAACGCGTCGAGCCGGGATCCGAAGACGACTCCGGCGTGCGGGCTGAGCAGCGAGATACCGCCGATGGTGCGCTGCTCGCTCGGCAGTGAGGAGACTTCGGCGGTCAGCCGGTAGTCGGTTCCGTCGAAGGTCCAGGACGGGGCGTTGTCCACCGTGAAGGGGACGGCGCTGTACGTGCCGGACCACTCCAGGAACATCGGCGTCCACGGCTGTTGCCAGCCGGTGAGGGTCAGCGCAGGGAGGCTGCCGGTGTAGTTCGCCGGGTCGTGCGTGGTCATCACCGCGGTCACGTCGGCCTGCGGTTGCTCGGAGGCCGTCGCGATGGCCGCCGCGTTGCCCGGGTCCAGCAGCAGGAACTCCTGCAGCAGCGGCTGGGCGGCGCTGGTCGGCACCGCACCCAGGCTGCCGACCAGCCTCAGCAGTTCGGCCACCGCGTCGGTGCCGATGGTGGTGTCGGAGCTGAGGGTGAAGCCGGTGACGAGGTCGTCGCCGGGACGTACCGGCAGCGCGCCGGTGTCGGCCGCCGAAGGCGGTGCCGGCACGCCGGAGAGCACCACCACCGGGTTGTTGGCCTGCCAGTACCGGGGCGCGGCGACCGCCTTGAGCGTCTTGTCCGGGTCGAGCTGTTTGGCCGTGGAGAAGGCGGCGATGCCGTTCTGCATGGCCTGCTGGGCGTTGTCAGTGCCGGTCCAGTCCGGCTGCGGCACCTGCGGCAGCAGTTGCTGGACGATACCGAACTGCGCCACCAGCAGGGCGGCGACGCTGCCGGACTGGCCCGGGTCGAGCTGAACGGCCAACTTGTCCAGGAACGGGCTCGCCTTGAGCCCCACTCCGCGGGGCGGATGCGGCCAGCAGTTGTCTGCCCCAGGGGACAGCCAGCCGTTCTTCAGCCAGAGCGCGTGCAGCTGCCATTGCAGGCTGTACAGGGTGGTGAGGGCCGAGTCCAGCTGGGCCTGAGCCTGGTTGAGCTGCGACAGCCACTGTTGCTCGGCCGAGGTGAGGGTGGTTGTGGTGCTGCCGTCGGAGGAGTTGTCCACGATGGTCCAGGAGTAGCCGCCGGCTTTGGAGCCGAACCAGGCCTGCCGGATCCGCTCGTCCAGCAGCGCGTCACCGTTGATCTCGTTCAGCTGCTGCAGGAGGTCGTACTGGAAGGCGCGCAGCAACTGGTCCTTGGCCGGGTCGTTGAGCTGCGGGGCGATCAGCGCGGTAAACGCGTCGATGGTGGTGTTGCCGACACCCACGTCGAGCTTGTTGCTTTGGATCCCTGGCAGCGGGTCGTTGAGGGGGGCGGGACCGGTGCGATCCCAGTCGACGGAGAACGCCGCACCGTGGTAGACGCTCCGGTCGGTGGCCGAGGAGGAGCCGCCGGCCAGTGCCCAGCCCAGCTGCTGCAGCAGTTTTGCGTAGGCGGTGTCGTCGGCGCCGGCCGGCGCCAGGATGTCCTGGGCCGGATCGGAGTACCAGCCGGCCACGAAGTAGCTGAGCATGTCGCTGTCGATGCCGTCCAGCGCGTCGTAGAAGGAGAAAACGCCCAGGTTGTGCGCCAGGTAGCTGCTGAACAGCGGGTTGGCGGGTGCGACCGCGCTGAGGAACATCGGCTGCGCGGCACGCTCGGACCACTGGGCGAGCGGGAAAGAGACACCGAGTTCGGCGTACTGCACGTCGGGGTCCGTCCCGGCTGGGGTGTAGGCCTGCCGGAGCGGGTCGCTGGAGGACTTCCAGGCGTTGATCAGCCCCGGGTCGACCAGGTACTCGCTGGTCGCGCCCGAACCACTGAAGGGGCAGTCGCTCTCCAGCACCCAGGCGGTCGCCTGCCGCTGGTCGGTGCCGTTCAGCCGGACGATCAGCCAGCGGTTGGGCACCAGCGGATACTCGCCGGCCGGCGAGTCGGCGGGTGAGTGCCGCAGCGCGTCCGGCAGCGTCCAGCTCAGGTAGACGCCCTCCTGCTGGCCGCCCACCGGGGCGTCCAGCGCCATGGGCTCCGGGCTCCCCCAACTCGCAAGCGACTTGTAGGTGAACGGCCACCAGCGGAAGGTGTCGCGACTGAGCACGGCCTGGTTCACCACCAGGGCGTCCAGCTGCATGGGCACGGCGAGCGGCAGGCCGGGCATGAGAGCGTGTCCTTGTCCGTGAGGGTCCGTCGGGGTCTCGCAGGGCGCGTCGGGGTCAGTAGGGATGATTCAGCCGGTCGGGCTGGTGAACTTGATCGCTTCGGGGGACTTCACCATCTGCAGCGCGAAGTCGGCCGGGCCGAAGTCGTCCACCGCGACGCGGGCCGCCGACAGCGCGCCCTGGATCTGCTGCGCGGCGGTGGCGACGTCCAGGACGTTGTCGCCGTCGGCGCGCAGGGAGCCGGGCACCAGGGGCAGCGGGGTGGCCAGCTGGGTGCCCAAAGGCACCGATCCGCCGGCGAGGGGCTGCCGCACCGGGACGTTGCCGTCGTCGTCCACTCCGAAGCGGAAGCCCTCCTGCGGCTCGGCGAACTCGACACAGTCCGGCACGCCCCAGAACAGGCAGAAGAGCAGGTCATCGGCGAGTCGGTCCATCCGCAGGATGCGCAGGTCGTCGCCGCCGACGCTGCCGTGGACGGCCAGGTTGGGCCAGCCGGACACCACCGCCGAGCGCAGCAGGAATCCGCTGACCAGGTTCTCGGCGGCCTCGGCGGCCGGCGGGTCCACCCCGATCCGTCGCGCGCGCAGCGCCTGGGCCGCGGTGGTGGCCGCCTGACGGATCACGTCGCCCATGATCTCGGTGAAGAAGCTGTCCCGGCTGGACTGCATGCCGATGCTCAGCGCGCCGTCGGTGAGCGCGCGCAGCCAGTTGCCGTCCAGGTAGAAGAAGCGCAGCGTTTCCGGGGCGAGCATCCGGCCGTCCGGCACCAGCAGGTTGAACGGCACCGGGTAGAGCAGAAGCAGGTTGGCCAGCCAGGTGGCCACCGGCAGCAGGGCGTCCTGCGTCTCGTCCGCGATCAGCGCCTGCGCCTGTGCGTCGGCCAGGAAGTTTTTCACCGCGGTGACCGGGTCCGGGTCCAGGTCCGGCGCCGCCCCGGCGGGCAGCGGCCCGGTGGCAGGCCGGGCGGCCCCGGCGAGGCCCGGAGCGCTGGGCAGATCGGACGTCAGGAACTGCAGGAATTCGTCCTGCACCAGGGTGTTCCCGCTCAGCCCGGCGATCTGGTCGGCCGAGAACGCGTCGCTCTGCAACCGCTGGAGCAGGCTGTCGGTGAGCTGGTGACCGCGCTGCCGGAAGTCGTACAGCGCCTGGCCGAACGCCCGGTCGGCCAGCGCCAGCGCGCGGCCGGTCTGCCAGGCGGTGGCCAGCGAGGCGTCGAAGACGCCGAAAGCACTCTGGTAGATCAGCGCGGCGTCCGCGGTGGGCAGGAGCGTGCCGTCGCTCAGTGGCATGGTCAGCACCGGCACGCACGGCCCGCGGTACCAGGCGAAGGTCTGCTCGCCGGTGCGGAACTGGTACTGGAGCGGCACGAAGCCGTCCGCCAGCCGGCGGTCGGCCTCCGCGCCGGCCGGGGTGCCGGTATCGATTCCGGGGCTCGGTGCCGGCAGGCGCAGCCACAGGTCTGCCGGGGTGTAGGTGGTGCCGTCGTACTCCTGGCCGACCAGGTTCTCCATCAGGCCTCGAAAGTCCTGCAGTTGGTCGGCCATCGTGTTGAAGGTCCAGCTGGCCAGGGAGACAAGCGCCACCGAGGTGTAGTCGCCGAAGTCGGGCTGGTCGACCAGGTACGGTTCGAGGCCCTCCAGCGACACCAGGTGCGCGATGCTCTTCTGCGCGCCGGGACCGCCCTGGGCCGGCGCGGCCGGGAACCGGTTGCCCACCACGACCGAGAACAGCCCGTTGGCTTCCAGGCCCTGCTCGGCCTTGTCGGCGATGTTGGACTGCCGGCAGTGCACCAGGAACCGCAGCTCCGTCAGGCGGGGGGTGAGCGCCGTGAAGAGCGTGGTCGACAGCTGGATGAAGGCGCACGGGTCGGTGTCGGCGACATCGCCCTCCTGGGTGATGTCGGGTTTGAGCACGGCCGGGTCCGCGCTGAGGAAGCTGGTCACCGTACCGGCCTGGGCGCGGGTGGGTGAGCCGGTGCCGCCGACGATCTCGTCCTCGCCCAGCACCAGCAGCGCCAGCCAGGGGTTGTCGGACGAGCCGGTCAAGGTGCGCTCCCAGGGCAGCAGCGCGTCGTTCAGCACGATGTGCGGCAGCACCTGCGCGTACTGGCCGGTGCTGCCGGCCGGCGGGTACTGGTTGAGGACGGCGTTGGTGTCGATCGCGAACTGCGGTGCGCTGACCACCATGTTCTGGATGGCGCCCAGGTCGCCGGTGACGACCCCGGCCAGGGTGTGCCCGACGGTGATCCGCCAGTTGCCGGGGGCCAGCGCGGGCACATAGTTGTCGTAGAACTGCAGGTCGCCGACCGGGAGGTCGGCCGTCAGCGACATGATTACGAGCGCTCCTTCTCAGTTCTGCTGCATGGGTGAATCGCTGAACAGGTGGCCGGCGCCGGCGGCCAGCAGGCCCAGGTCGCCGTCCGCTCCGGCGAACAGCGCGCTGCCGTCCTGCATGGCCGCGCCGGTGAGCACCGTGAACAGGTCCTGCCGGCTCTTCTGCGCGGCGCCGGTGTCCACCTGCTGGAGCAGGCCCGCCGTCTGCGGATCGGGGGTGGGCAGGTAGTCCGGTGGCGGGCTCACCGCTCCGGACAGCGGTGTCTGCCCGGCCGGGGACAGGTACTCCTCCATCAGCTGCTGCACCGAGACCGGGCCGCGGCTGTCGCCCGGCACCGGGGTCGGGGCAGTGACCGAGAAGCCGCACAGCTCACCGGGCAGCACGTCCGCCGACGGTTGGGCCGGGACCTGGCTGAACGGCACCGGCGGCGCCGACCACAGCGAGGCCGGCACCGTCTGCGGCAGCGGCTCCAGCGACCAGCCGGAGATGTTGGAGGGCGTGTCCGAGCCGTCCTGGTAGATGGACAGGTTATGGCTGGAGGTCACCCCGGTCAGGTTCATCGGCCTGATCGCGATGCCGTCCGGCGCGGTGCCTGATTGCTGCACCGTGGTGCCGGCGTAGGCCAGTTCGCTGGCCGGCACGGCCGAGCGGGTCTGGAAGACCAGCTGCTTGGCCCGGACGATCCACAGTTTGCCGCTGCTGCTCTGCGTATCGTCCTGGGTCTTGAACAGCCCGTCGGTGATGGCGATGCCGCACACGTCGGTCTTGGCGGGCAGCAGTGCGGTGAAGTCGCTCCACCCCAGCGCCGCGTCCGCGGTGGCTGTGCTGTCCGAGCCGAACCGGACGCTGAAGCTGACCACGACCAGGTCCACGCGGACGATGCCGCGGGTGGGCGGGCCCCACAGGCTCAGGTCGGCGCCGAGCGTGACGCTGATCGTCTTATGACAGACCAGCAGGTTCAGCCGGTAGGACACGCCGATCGAGACGGCGATCTGGGCGGTGTAGAAGAACGGGTGCCAGCTGACCAGGAAGTCCGCCTGCGCGGTGAACCAGGCCTGCAGGTCGCCGTCGTGGTAGAGCACCTCCAGGCCGCCGCCCGCCATGGCGCAGGAGCCGGTCAGCGCGAAGTAGGCGTCGCCCTTGATGCTCACCGTGTCGCTGACCGGCCAGTTGAAGCCGAGCCTGGGTACCTGCGGGAAGTAGCCGGGGACCTGGAAGGCGGGGTGGTAGCCGCCCAGGGTGATCACGAACTGCCCGGCGTTGGGGTTGTCGCCGAACCACAGGGAGAAGGCGAAGCCTCCGGTGAGGTGGCAGTCCGGGGTGAGTACGTAGCTGTTCTTGCTCAGAATGGCGGTGGCCGCGAAGTAGCCTTGGGCGGGCTGCACGACCACCCGGATCATCATCTCGACGTAGGCGCAGGTCTGCGAGCCGGTTGTGGGCAGCGGCAGTTGCAGGGTGGACAGACCCAGCAGTGCCAGGGTGAGGTCCTGGCCGAACTCGGCCACCAGCAGCGCTTTGGTGGTGACGAGTTCGTAGGAGGTGAACTGCACGCCGGCGGCCAGCCAGTACTCGCCGGCCTGCGGGGTGATCCATGCCTTGGTGACGCCGTTGAGCGGTGCGCCGCCTTCGAGTACCTGGATGACCTGGGCCGGGTCCTGCGACGGGGTGGTGGCGAGCGCCAACAGCGGGAAGCCCGCCACCTCGTCCTGGCCGGGGATGACCAGCGAGCGGTTGAAGCCGAAGCCGCCCATCAGCCCGGTCACGAAAAAGGCCGGCGGGCCGCCGAGCGGTGCCTCCAGCTGGGCGAAGACGAACAGCGACGGCAGCCCGGTTGCCAGCTGGGCGTACGAGCCGAGCGCGGCGATGGCGAAGTTCTCGGCCTTGACCAGCAGTTCCCCGTCGAACTGGAACTCCACGCCCTTCTGCAGTTGCGCGTCCGGCACCCGTAAAATCGTGCCGAGCACCTGCAACGGCGGGCCGGCGTAGGACACGCCGAGCCCGCTCAGCGTGAACACCGGGGAGAACGCGGTTAGTTCCGAGCCGACGCCGAGCCTTTCGAGTGACAGCGCCAGCGGGCCGAGGGCCACGTCGGCGTCCATGACGAAGATCAGCGTGCCGCCGTCCGAGTCGTACTGGACACCGACGCGCGCGAGGGTAAAGCCGCCGTACGAGCGCTGGACGGTGAACCACTTGACGGTGCTGCTGTCGCTCGCGGCGGCGGCTGCCGAGTCCACACGGGCCGGGGCCGCGGTGGCCGCTTCCGCCGGGGCCGGGAGGGCGGCCGACGCCGACGAGGCGCCGCTCAGCGCCAGTTCCAGCGGCATCGTCTCGGAGCCCAGCAGCAGCTTTCCGAACAGCAGCACCCCGGCGGCGAGCGGCGCCGGCGGCAGCGCCGGGTAGCCGGCCAGGATCAGCGCGTTGAGCGCCGCGGCGTCGGAGGCGGGGCCGGTGCCGGCGAGGTCCCCAGACACGATCCAGCAGCCGAAGTCCGGGATGCCGTACTGGCCGGCGCCCGGCAGCAGGTCGCCGACCACCGGCAGGTCGACGAGCGTCACGTTCAGCGGCAGGTCGACCGCGAAGGCGAACCGCCGTGGCGTTGCTCCGCCGCTCGGCACGTTCGCGGTGACGAAGACGGCCTTGCAGCCGGACCCGGTCTTCGCCGCGACCGCCAGGGCCGCCGACGGCACGTCGTACTCGAAGGTCATCGACGTCAGCGTCAGATCGAGTGCCGGCGGGATCGGCGGCAGGTCGCCGAACCCGAAGCAGCTCGCCAGGTCCGTCAGGCTCAGGCCGTGCCCGGGCGTCGACGCCCAGCTGGCCGTCAGCTTCTGCCCGGTGAAGGTGACGACGACCTCCTCGGTGGTCGTGTCCTCCTTCTTGACCGTGAGCTTGCCGACGAACGAGCCGGTGTAGCCGGTGGCCGCGCCGGCCAGGTCGATCGCGACCGTGATGTCCAGCTCGACGCCGGCGATGAGGAACGTGCCGTCGCAGCCGAAGTGGAAGGCCGACGGCTTGCTTGCGGTGCCCGAGCTGAACGCGATGTCGATGTCGGAGATCGTGAGGCCGGTGAGCGCGTCATGGGGGACGGCCGTCACGCCGAAGCTGCTCGCGAGGTCGTCGGCCAGGTCGCCGCCGCTGATCTGCGTGCCCGGCCCGGTGGCGCCGCTGAACGACCACGCGCCCGACGTGTCGAGGCCCGCGGTGATCAGGAGCGGCACCGTGGCCACCGTCATGGTCGTCGTCAGCTCGCCGGTGAACGGCTGGGGCGCGCCGTCCGTGTAGCTGAACGTCAGCGTGAACGTGTCGAGCGACAGCTCGGTGAGCAGCTGCCATTTCGTCGTCGAACCCGCGGTTAAGGTCATCGACGTGCTCGGCACCACGGTCAGGTCGGCGGTGTCGAGTACGAGCGCGGGCGCGCCGGCCGGGATGGTGACGAAGGGCTTCAGCAGCTTGGAGACGAGGTCCGTGAGGTTCAGCGGCCGGCCCGGCGGCAGGCCGCCGCTGAAGGTCCACGTCGACGTCGCCGGATCCTTCTGGCACTCGAAGTACAGGCCGACGTCGGAGGCGATCTCGAACACCGCGGTCAGGGAGCCGCCGACGCTCTTGGTGTCCCCGTCGAGGCCGGCGAGCGTCAGGTCGAACGCCAACTGGTCGACTTCCAGGAACCCCTCGATGATCGGCCACGTCGATGTCGTGGTCGCCCCGAAGCTGGCGCTCTGCAGGGCTGCCGGGTCGAGCGTGAAACCGATCAGCAGCGGATCGATCTGGACGCCGGGCAGGTTCGCCAGTACGCCCGGCAGGCTGCTGGCGAAGCCGGAGCCGCCGGCCAGCGTGAACAGCCCCGAAAGGCTGGGCAGCGTCACACCGCTGGTGGCCGGGTCGAGGCCGACGAGCCAGCTGCTCGTCCCGCCCGCCGAGACGTCGACCTGGACGAAGACCGGGACCTTTGTCCCGTCGATCTCGACCGTGCCCGTCACCGCCGCGGCGGCGTCGCGGGTGGCGTCGTCGGTCGGGTTCTGGAGTGCCAGCGCGATGTGCAGCCCCGGGTCGAGGACGAGGCCGGACGTCAGGGTCCACCCGTTGGTGACCGTGAGCCCGACGCTCACCTCGGTGACGGTCTTGGCCGTGGCGTCGAAGGTGATCGACAGGTCGCTGATCGCGAGACCATCGAGAATGCTGACCAGCTCCGACGGCAGGAACTGCTCCAGCGCCTGCCCCCCGAGCAGCGCGACGAGCTGGTCAGCCGTGACCGACTGCCCCGCCTCGCCGGCCACCTGGACGGTCCACAGACCGCCGTCCCGCTGGGCGATCGTGATGGGGATCGAGCCGGCCGTCTCGCCGCTGAGCACGATCGAGGCGGCGAAACCGTAGGTGACGGCGTTGTACGGCTCGGCGACGGTCGCCGCGACACTGACGTCGACGACGTCGACCCACGAGACGATCGGCAGCGGCGTGGGCGTCTCGGAGACCAGCGTGCCGGTGACCGAGGCGGTCACGCCCGTGCCGACCGGTGGGGCGGGGCCCGAGCCGTCCTGGCCCGTGGCCGTCGTGAACGTCACGGCCGCGCCGACGCCCGCGTAGCCGAGCACGTCCGCCGTCCCGGTCACCGTGATCGTCCCGCCGCCGGGCGTCCGCGTGGCGGCGGCCAGGGTGTACGACTGCGCGCCGATGACCGACGTGAAGAACGCCCCCACGACGTCGATGCCGGTGAAGTCGGCCGCTGCCAGGGTGAGCGAGCCGTCCTGGGCTACGGACAGGCCCTCGACGGTGGCGATGATGTCGTCGATCTCCGCCATCAGACCTGCACCCCGGGGTTCGCCGGCACCTCGGCCAGTCCCATCGCCGTCAGCACCTGTCCCTTGTAGCCGCCGACGGTGTCACCAAAGCCGGCGGCGGTGAGCGCGGCGACCTTGCCGTTCCGGACGCGCTGTGGGGTGGGCGGCTCGGCGTAGTAGGTGGTCCGGCCGACGTTCGTGTCGGCCTGGACCGAGGTCGGCGGATCGTCGTCGTTCTGGACCGTCACCTGTTCCGGTACTTCGATGACCTTGCCCATCGAGTCGAGCAGGTCCGAGGTGCCGATCCGGTGGTAGAAGACCGGGATGTCGAAGATCTTGAGGTCGGTTGTGGCCTGCGGCGTCGCGACGGCGACGAAGTCCGGCTCGGGCGTCGGTTTCTGCTGGTACTCGGCGAACTGATAGGTGAGCGTCTTGAGCATCTCTGCGTTGAGCGCCGTCGCCAGGTCTGTCTGCTCGGGCTGGTCGTAGATGTTCCTGCGTGCCCTGAGCCAGTCCTGCGTGGCGAGCGGGAGCACCCGGACGAGCACGTTGGTGCACCGGTCGAACCAGTCCGCGAACCCGCCGGCGTGCTGGACCGCTTGCAGCACACCCATGCCCTGTTCCAGCCCCTGGAGCAGCCAGGACTCGTTGACCGGCACGACTTTGCGAGCCGGGTGCTGCGCCCACAGCCGGTTTTGGCAGTTCTTGGGGAAGGATTGACTACTGTCCAGGACCTTCGGCGGCGTGCTTTTGACGGGCTTGAATACGTGCACGGAATGCTCGCTCCGCGTCTCGCCGTCAATCCCGCCGCTCGGACCAGAAACGTCAATGTAGAACAGCAGTGTCTCGGCGACCTGGGTGACGGCCCCGGTGAGGCTCGCCTCCAGGTCGATGAGGTGCGGCTGGTAGCCGGTCACCCGCACGTTCTCGATGTGCAGGTCCGTGATCGAGAACGTGACCGCCAGGGCCAGTAGCTGACCGGCCTGACGGTAGAACGTCTCGGTGATCGAAGCCGCGTCCTGGCCCTGGAAGATCACGTAGTCACTGGCACCCAGCGGGTAGTAGCTGAAGGCGCCCCAGGTCATCCCGGTGAGTGAGTACCCGAGGAACTCGGCGTAGCCGTAGGCATTGCGGACCGGAACGGGGGTGGCCGTGGACCGCGACGTGGGGTTGCGCGGCAGGATCCGGTAGGTCGGTAATTGCTGGGCTCCGCTGGTGGGGTCGGCTGCGACCTGGGCGTTGAAGATCTCGACGAGGCTCTGCTGCATGAAGTCCTTGGCATCCGGGTCGCCCGTGGCGCGGTTGGCACGGTTGACCGCGGCCGACTCCCCGGTGATCAGGCAGTCGACCTCGAGATCGGCCGGCTTGTAGATGAGCCTCAGCGTGGAGGTCATCGGTGCGTAGCCGTTGAACGACCGTGTGGTGAAGGTGAGGGCCAGGACCTGCTGACCGCCTTTGTGGAAGTCTGACCCGGTCGACGAGAGGTCGCTCAGCGCGCTCAACGTCAGGCCGTAGTACCGGTCGGAGAACAGTGCGGTGATGGCCTTGCGGTCGTCGATGATCCGCTGGCAGGCCGTCGCGATGTTGCTCCGGAAGTTCTCGGCGATCTGCGCGAGGGCCTGATGGGTGAACGGGTACTGCGTGAAGAACTTCGCGACGTTGGCGGTGTAGGTGGTGTCGTCGGGATCGAAGACGTCGGTGTCGAACCAGCCCTCGTACGTGGTCGGGGCGTTCGGCGGCCCGACGGCCATGGCCGCGTTGATCGCGGTCTCGACCGCGCCGCAGATCCAGTCGTCCAGGCTGGCCGCCAGGTCCATGAGGAGGCTGCCCTGGGCGAGCGCCTGCTGCACGAAAGGGTAGTCGGGCCCGAGCCCCCCGTCCGAGGTCGCGCCCGCCAGCGTCTTCGTCAGGAAGGTACGCGTGTCCAGCAGGTGGTCCAGGTACAGCGCGGCTCGGTACGGCCGCTGGGCCTGCAGCTGAACGACGAGTTCGGACGGATCGTCGTCGTAAACGAAATACACGCCGAGGTTGCCGAGCTGGTTCTGGAGGGTACCGATGTCCACCGCGTGAGCACCTCTTGGCGTCCGCTTGATCAGGCCGAGTCCGGTCGTTCGGATCATCGCGTGCCTGTTCCTCCGGGGACGGCGCCTCGCCGCGCGATCGGCAGAAGCAACCCTTCCGGGTGTGCGGCGGTCTTACCGGGCGTCCTGCTCAGGGGGTTGGCCTCTGTCGAGAAGGACGCGAAGATTCGTGCCCTACGACACCAGATCACGGTGCTGGAATGCCGACTCGGTCTGCGGAGAGTGTGGTCCAGCCGTGCTGATCGGGCGTAATGCGCCGGCCCACGCCTGGATGGAGCCGCTTCCTGCACCAGCGGACGGGAGTCAGCGCAAAGGCCTTCGCTGCGGCCATGGGCGAGACCCGGGCCGCTGCCCGTAGTAAGCACGCAGTTGACGGGCCGTCCGCCGCCCCCCGACCGGCCTGAGGACGCACCCCGTGGCACCGGGCCCAACCTCACCGAGAAATACACGCCACCGCATCATGGGAGGCGGCCAGTCCCCGAGGGCAACACCTGTTGGTCACACCGTTGACGCTCAGAGCCCGACCACCGGACTGCGGGGCCGGCCTCGTCGACGTGGCCCTGGCCCGGGCACCGGTCGACGACACCGGCATCACCACCCGCGTGCTGCGCTAGGATCCGGTCGGCGTGGTCCTACGCGCCAACGACTCGCCTGCCGACCGCCGATGGTTCCAGTTACAGACGGCGGGGACCCAGTGCGGCGAGCCTTCTGGACGGGCCCTCAGACACCGGCCTTCGTCGTGACGGCCCGTCGTCCGAACGGTCCATGACATGACTGTTGGTCAGTGGCGGCTGCGGCGTGCGGTTGTCTTGCGATAGCCGAAGGGGCCGGGAAGGTCCACTGAGGTCGTGCGCCGACCTGTCGACGAGTAAGTACGCCTGGCACCATCGCCCTTGCTGAGCGTGATGGACACCGACTTACGGTTGACGTTGAGGCGGACGCCCGGGAATATCCGGAAGCTCTTACGGAAGGTGACGGGCACGGTGTGCTCCTTTCGTTGATCGTTCGTCTTCCCAGACTTCCCGTCATTACGCGGTTCGGTGCCGCGGCGGAGTCTCGCCGACGCTGCCGGCCGGGCAGTTGCTCGGGTTCACAGCTCGAGGGCTTCGCCCCACATGTCTGCCTCCCCTTCACCAGGAAGCACGTCGAGGCCGGGGGCAGCGGTCACTCGTGCCGGGTGAAGTCGTCGGCCAGGGCGAGGACTTGGGGAGGTTCGTACAGGTCCAACGGGTCGGCTGGGACAAAACTCACCACTGTGCAGCAATGGATGTGCGCTGCGCCCCGGGGGAGGGCGACGGGCATTGGTCAGTCCTGGGCCAGCCACAGGTCGGGGCCGAAGATTTCGTAGTGGATGGCGGAGGCAGGCACGCCTCGCTCGAGGAGTTGGGTGCGCACTTCCCGCATGTACGGCAGCGGCCCGCAGAGGTAGGCGCAGACGCCGTCGGGGAGCTCGATGCCGGAGAGGTCCACCAAGCCGGTGCGTTCGGCAGGCCAGTCGCCCTCCGGCCGCTCGTACCAGGTGTGCGCGGAGCCGTCGGCGAGCTTGGTGATGAGCCGTTCCTGATCGGCGCGCAGGGCGTGGTCGGCGGGTGAGCGGTCGGCGTGAACGGCGATGACCGGAGCCTGGTGCCCGCGGTCCACGAGATCCTCCAGCATGGCGACCATCGGCGTGCAGCCGATGCCGGCCGAGGCGAGCAGTAGCGGCGCGGCCGTGTCATCGAGGACGACGTCACCGTAGGGGGCGGACACGGCGATCAGGTCGCCTTCGTGGACGTGGTCGTGGAGGTGGTTGGAGACTTCGCCGAGTGGGGCGGGGCCGCCGTGCAGCCGCTTGACCGTGATGGAGCGTTCTGGGGAGCCGGGGCCGTTCGTCAGGCTGTACTGGCGGATCTGGCGTGCTCCGTCGGGCAGTTCGACCTGGACCGAGACGTACTGGCCGGCCTTGAAGGCTGGGGCGGGGCGGCCGTCGGCGGGCCGCAGCCGGAAGTTGGCCACGTCCGCGGTCTCCTGGTCCCGGGCGACCACCTCCCACTGCCGCCAGGCCGTTCCGAGCAGCACGCCCTGCTCCGCGTACAGGCGACGCTCGATCTCGATCAGGGAGTTGGCCATCAACCAGTAGACCTCGTCCCAGGCTGCGGCGACCTCCTCGGTGACGGCGTCGCCGAGGACCTCCGCGATGGCGGCGAACAGGTGAGTGTGCACGATGCGGTACTGCCCGGGGCTGACGCCGAGTGAGGCGTGCTTGTGAGCTATCCGGTTGAGCAGGGCGTCCGGGCGGCTGTCCGGCCGCTCCACCAGGACGGTGGCGAAGGCGGCGATGGCGCCGGCCAGAGCCTGACGCTGGGCACCGGCAGCCTGGTTGCCGCGGTTGAACAGATCGCGCAGGAGCTCGGGGTGTGCGGCGAAAAGCTTCGTGTAGAACAGCTCGGTGATGGCGCCAAGGGCTCCGCCGACCGCGGGCAGGGTGGCGCGGACGGTCTCGGCGGACTTCTGCGACAGCATGTCCACTCCAAAGTGGTATTTGAAATTCGCATTTACGGTTGCGTGAAAACCCCGCGTCTGCCGGGCAGGGCGGACGTGGCAGCGGAAGCCCTATCCGGACAGGCCGGGGCCGCGCCCGACGAGCCCCAACAGCACGGGGCCGGTGGGCGACTCGACCAACTTCGCAAGGGTCAGCGGATCAAGCGAGGCATAGAACGCCTCTTGGGCCTGACGCAAGGCCATCCGCAGCCGACAGGCTTGCCGTAGCGGGCACGGCACATCACCCTCACACTCGACGACCTCGCCGGCCCCCTCGAACTCCCGGACCAGGTGCCCGACCGAGACGGTACGGCCGTACGGGGTGAGCGTCAGCCCTCCCCCGCGCCCCCGCCGCGTCTCGACCACCCCGAGGTGCTGCAACTGGGCGACCACCTTCGCGAGGTGGGTGTAGGGCACCCGCATCTCCTCGGCGATCTGCCGTGCGGTGCCCAGCTCGGCCCCGGAGACCGCCAGCCGCATGACCGCGCGAAGCGCCAGGTCCGTTGCCTTCGTCAACCGCATAACGCCACGCTAGATAATGCGAATATTAAATGCAACTTTGAGTGGCGTGTCCGTCGCCACACCGTGGCGGGGTGACGCACGGGCATGCAGGGCGGCGCGGCGATCGCGGCGCCCGCGGCGCCCGGCCGCGCAACGGCCAACCCGGTGCGCGTCGTCGGCATGTCAGCCGGCGATGGAGTTGGCCTGTCGCTGAACTTCGCGATGGACGGGCCATGACTTCACGGGTGCGCATCCGGATGAGGTCGGCTCCGAACTCGGCCACGACGCCGAGCATGTTGAACAGCAGTCGTCCGACCGGGTCGGCGGGTCTTACGTGCATTCGCATATCCGGCGCCGCCGACCGTCGGCTGTTGCCCACTTGATGCACGGTGAAGCAACACAGCGCGTACGTGGGCAACGCGTCAAGGGTTCCGCAGGTGGGCCCAGCAGTGGATCGGTTCAGTGCTCTGATGGATGCTCGAAGGGGAGGTCCTGGAAGAGCACGTGCTCAGGCTCGATGAGTGACACGATCGCTCTACGCATGGGGAAGTCGCTGCCGATGTAGCGATTACTCATCCGGTCCATGATCGCGATCGCTTCCTCGCCCTCGATCTCCGCGGCCACCCGGCCGCGGATCACCGCGCTGCGGTACGGGTTGCGTTCGTCGCAAACCGAGATCCCCACCCGACCGTCCCGACGCAGGTTTCGCAGCTTGAGATTCTCCTGCGCGGAGAAGATCGCAAGGCGGTCCCCCTCGACGGCGATCCACACCGGCGAGACGTGCGGCGCACCGTCACGCATCAACGTCGCGACGTGGGCCATGTTTCGGCCGGTGAGCAACTCGCGTACCTCTGAGGAAAGTTCAGCCACCTTTCCGAGCATAGCGATCACCGCCGTTCCAGGCCGCTGACACACCCGAGTGAAGCAATCACGTGTTCGGCCGAAGCATCGCCGTGCAGGCGCTGCTGGGCGACGTACTGGTGCAATGCACCGGTCCCCGCATTCGCCGGAGTGCACGCCCCCGCGTCACCCGGATAGGCACTCCCATGCTCGTTGCCGACCAACAACCAGACCGCCACGAGGACCGGCCAACCGGAACCACTGAATCAGCGCCACGACGCGCGGGCAAGGCGCGCCAGTGGAAACCGCCGCGCCACGAACACCCGCCGCCTACTCCGGGTACTCCTGGGCCCGGGTGCTGGGGCAGCGCACGGCGAGGGCCGCGATGTCGTCCTCGAGTCTGCCGCCGCTGTAGCGGAGCAGGTCCCGGTGAAGCCGGTCGAGCAGCTCGCGGGGCGGCGCCGGGCCTTGCCGTCGCATCCACTCCGGCAGCGGGAAGAACTCGCCGGTGCGGTCCCGGGTCTCCGTTACTCCGTCGGTGTAGAGCAGCAGCTGGTCGCCGGGGGCCAAGGCGACGGTGTCGACCCAGTAGCGGTCTCCGATGAGCGTCGCGAGGTTGAGGGGCGGCGAGGCTGTGGTGGGCTCCAGGACGCGGATCTCCCCATGGTGCACGAGCAGCGGCGGGGGGTGCCCGCAGTTCAGGAGTCTGACCTGGCCGCTGCCGTGCGTGATCTCGGCGAGAACAGCGGTGGCAAAACGCTCCGGCAGGTCCTGGCCGGGGAACGCGGCGCTGTAGCGGGCGATGCTGATCTCCAGGCGATGGACGATGCCCCTCAAGTCGGGCTCGTCGTACGCGGCCTCCCTGAAGCAGCTGATCACCGCCGAGGCCGCCCCCACCGCGGGCAGGCCCTTGCCGCGTACATCGCCGATGAGCAGCCGGACCCCGTACGGCGTGTCGGCCGCCTCATAGAAGTCGCCACCGATCCGGGCCTGCTCTTGGGCCGCCAGATACAGCGACTCGATCTCGACGTCCTCGATGAGGCGTGGCAGGGGGCGCAGCAGCACCTTCTGCGCCGCGTCGGCGACAAGCCGGAGGTGGAAGAGGATCTCTTCCCGCTCGAGTCGGACATGGCTTGCATACGCGGCGGCCAAGGTAACCGCGACGATTGCGGCCGCCGTGTATGGCGTCCCCAGGTCGGTGTAGAAGAAGCTGAGGCCGATCATGACCAGCAGGCAGAACGTCCCCAGCAGGATCGTGGGGAAAACGGGCCACATCGCGGCGGCGAGGGCGGGTGCGGCGGGCAGGAGGCGGCTGAAGGCGATCTCCCTCGGTGTGGAGAACGCCAGGCCGGCGATGAGGACGGTAACGATCACCGGTGACAGCAGGGCACCGTCCCACCGGCCGCCGTAGGGGGCACGACGGCGCCGCAGCCGTCCGGGCATGATCACAAAGTGCATCATATCGGTCAAAGCGCGCATGGGGCTTTGATGGAACACGCAACTCATGCGCGGCGATCAACCGCGTGAACCGCGGATATGGGGTCTCCCAGTCGAGGTCACCATCTCCGCCGCTGCTCGGCCGCGCCGTGATGGCCCAAAGCTCGCCCGGGCCGCCTTCCCTCTGCACCGGCCGCATGGTCAGTGACATGATCCTGTGAAGAGTGTTGGGCCGGACTTCACGACCGCTGGCAACGCGCGGCACATCCGTTCAGCGATCGATGGAGGCCACCGAGAAGGGCAGCCGACCATGCCGCTCGGCGTCATACCGACTGCCGGACCAGTTGCTCAGTAACGACGCATCGCTACTGATGCCTCTGACGTGGAGCCACTCATGACCACACCGCGTGACCTGTTGTTTGTCGCCATGGACATGGAATCCAGTCGCCCTGTGGAGCAAGGGGATCTGTCGCTCGCGCTCGCGGGAGCCGAAGTGATCGACCTCCTCGGAGCCGAGGCCATCAGTCTGGACGGCGATCACATCGTGCCAGGCCATCGGCCGGCAATGGACGATCGCCTGTTGGATGAGGCCGCGTCGTCGCTGGATCGACAAGCGATGCATGAGTCGGTCGGCGACTGGCTGTGGCGCAGAGGTCGCGGCCTGTCCTCGGCCTATGTGGCAGCCCTTGAGCAGGACGGCGAGGTCACTCGGCAACGCGGCCGCGGGCCCTTCCGGACCGGGCAGACGGTCCTGGTCGATTCGCCCGCTCGCCGCCGGGCGACGGACCGATGGGCATCCGATGAGCCCGTCCTCGCCGCCCTTGCCGCCGCCGTCGGGATTGTGGACAAGCGGACGGAAAGTTCTCCGAGCGTCGACGACGACGCGGTGGCGACAGTTCTGGCGGCCGTCAATGACGCGGTGGTGGAACTGGAAGCCGTCCGGCAACGGCGAGCCATCGAAGACGCGGCCTTCGACAACATCTGGCGAGGCCAATGACGAGGGCGCGCTGATGGCGAGGCTCGCCACCAGCCTCATCACGGACTCCTGACTTCCCAGATCGGCAACGGGCCGGCCGCGAGGACTCCGGGCGCGGTGGTGAGCGGCCACGTACTTCCGGCGGCCACGGACCCGCGGCGCCGGAAGCCGCTGAGCGGCCCCCTGGGGCACCCGAGTCGCCGACCGCCGGGCTCGCGACTTCCATAGATGCCGAGGCAGCCCCTCCCGGGAGACGATAGGGGGAGGCGGAGCCACGCAAGCCGAGCCGCGGGCTCTGATGGGCGCCCTGACACCCCTGGGCGGCGGCGTGTGCAGTGAGGAGGGCCTGGGATGTGTGCAGCCGAGTCCTTGCGGACCGGTCCCGACACGGCGGGCGTCGCTCCCACCGCGTCCGGTGGCCTCCTCGATGTGCTGAGCGTGGCGGCCGTTCTCCTTGACGCCGAAGGCAGGATCGATCTCTGGAGCCCGCAGGCGGAGGACCTGTTCGGATACAGCGCCGACGAGGCTCTCGGCGAGTTCGCGGGCCGCCTGCTGGTCCATGAGGACCACCTGGAGACGGTGCTGAACCTGTTCGTCCAGGTCATGGAGGGTGGTGGCAGCTGGGCCGGAGTCTTCCCCGTCCGGCACAAGGACGGCAGTACCCGGCTGGTGGAGTTCCGCAACATGCGGCTGCAGGACGACCAGGGTGACTACTACGCCCTGGGTCTTGCCACGGATCAGGCAACGCTGCGGCAGGTCGAACGGGACCTGGCATTGTCCGCGCGACTGGTGTCCCAGTCACCCATCGGGCTGGGTGTACTGGACACCGATCTTCGGTACGTCTCCGTCAACCCGGCGGAGGAGCGGATGAACGGCGTGCCTGCCGCCGAGCATGTGGGCCGCCACGTCCATGAGGTGCTGCCCTTCCTGGACGACTCCTTCGAGGCGACGATGCACGAGGTACTGGCTACCGGCACCCCGGTCATCGACCAGTACACCGTCGGCCGCACCCCGGCCGACCCGGACAACGAGCATGCCTGGTCGATCTCTTTCCACCGGCTCGAAGCGCCCAACGGGAAGGTGCTGGGGGTGGTGACCTCCAGCGTGGACGTCACCGAGCGGCACCGCGCCGTCCAGGAACAACGCCGCACGGTGCTCACCCTCCAGCGCAGCCTGCTGCCCCGCTCGCCACCGCAGCGGCCGGGGCTGACGGTCGCCTCCCGGTACCTGCCGGCCCAGGCGGCCAGCGAGATCGGAGGCGACTGGTTCGACGTCATCGCGCTCGGTGGCGACAAAACAGCCCTCGTCGTCGGTGATGTCATGGGCAGCGGCGTCAGCGCCGCCGCCAGCATGGGCCAGCTCCGCACCGCCACCCGCACCCTGGCCGGCCTCGACCTCGACCCCGCCCAGGTCCTCCAGCAACTCGACCACATCACCGAGGACCTGGAGCAGGACACGATCGCCACCTGCGTCTACGCCGTATACGACCCACACAGCGCCCAGTGCCGCATCTCCCTCGCCGGCCACCTGCCCCCAGCCCTCCTCCGCCTTGACGGAAGGCACGAACTGCTGAAGCTGCCCACCGGAACCCCACTGGGCGTCGGCGACACCGACTTCCACACCACCACGCTGGCCCTGCATCCGGGCGATCAGCTCGTCCTGTACACCGATGGACTGGTCGAGAGGCGCGACCAGCCCATCGACGCCAGCCTGGACACCCTGCTCGCCCTCCTGGACGACCCCCACCGCTTCTTGGACGAAACCTGCGACCTGCTCCTGCACACCCTGCGCCACCCCGGCGACCACGACGACGTCGCGCTGCTCATCGCCCGAGTCGTACCCTCCGCGCTCAGCCAGGACAGCACACAGCTGCCCGTGGCCTGAGAACACTCAGGGAGCGAAGGGGCCGCGCTCAGGCCGGACTGGACGGCTCATATACGTGCGGTGGCGAGCGCGACGGCCCGGCGTTGGTCATCGGCACCCATGGCCAGGACGATGTCCGACCACCCTCGGCAGCGAGGGCCGACCCGGAATGGGCCGCCGCCTGTGCCACGCGCGACTTGCACAGTTCTCCCGTGCGTCCGGGTGACCGTGCCACTCAGTTCGTGCTCGAGCAGAGTGATTCCGTGCGGATCGAGTACGTGAGCGGCGGTAACAAACAGGCGGATGAGTGTTCACCCGAGTGACGGAGTACGCACTCGGGAACGAGGCGGCAAGCTGATGCGTGGCCGCCCCTTCATTCTCGTCCTGTTCTCACGGCGGTCAGGTGCTCTGCTCAGACGACGAGCTCGCCAATGCCCAGCATGTTTCCCTCACTGTCGCGGAACCAGGCGCCGCGTTCACCCCGTGCGCCCTTGCTCGGGTAGTTCCCCTCGATCTCGGCGATCCCGTCCCTCGTTCGCAACCCAGGCACGTCAACCTCTTCGAACACCACGCCGCGCCGTTTGAGTTCTGACACGACTGTCTCGATGTCGTCGACCTCCCACCCCATCTGAGTGAAGGTGCCGGGCGAGGCTCCCGTCGACAGGAACAGCGCGAAGTCCGCGCCTGCGCACCGATAGAGCAGCCCACCGGGCCGTTCGTCGACGGGCTCCAGACCGAGCTGCTCGGAATAGAAACGCCGCGCCCGGTCCAGGTCCTGGGCCGGAAGCCTGGTCGCCACGCGTGCCCTGGTCAGAAGGTTCCTCTCATCTGCGTTCATAGCCCCACTGTGCCGTGAGCAGTGGACGGAGAGGCGTACCTGCCCCGCCCCGCCATGTCGCGCGGCGCCGCCTCCGGTCCCGGTGCCAGGCCTTTCCGCGCTCCCTGAGGAACCAGAGGTCTGGCAGGGCTTGGCCCTCATTTCGTCCCGAGGGTCGGTCAGATGGGGTCTGTGGTGAGCGCGTTGCGCCTTTGGCAAGTGACCGCGCCGGGATGCGGCGCGCCTCACCCCGGAAAAGACTTAGGAGCATATTTTCCGTTCCGGCTGCCGCCCGCTTCTTCTTCGATTGAGGTTCCCGGTGAATCCGATTGGTACTGTCTGTTCGTCCCAGCAGATAGGCCAGGAGCCTGTCCCGCCCGACCCGGACAGACACGTCAAGGCCGCCGCCGGCCGGGGGCGGATGCAGCGGGTGCTGGCTTGGTCGGCTGCGGGCATGCTGCTCACGGGCTGCTTCGCTGCCGGTCAGAACGGAGCCGGTGACCAGGGTGGACGTTCCCCGGCGGAGAGCCAGACGCCGCTGACGTCGGGTAAGGGGGAGCCGGCCAAAGCGCCGTCAAGCAGCCGCAGCCCCGGCACACGGGCGCCGGCTCCGATGGATGTCAAGAGTGCGCTCGCGCGTTCCATCGAACCGATCCGAACGCGGAGCGGCACTCAGATGTCGGTCGCTGTTCTGGAGCCCGGGAACGGTCGGCGGGCGGTGTACGGCTCGCAAGCGCACGTCACCGCGAGCCTGGTGAAGGTGAATATCCTGGCGGCCCTGCTGCTGCGCGCCCAGCGCGAGAGACGGCCGCTCACCCAGTGGGAGGATTCGACCGCCGCTTCGATGATCCGGAGCAGCGACAACGCCTCCGCCAATGCCCTGTGGGACCGTATCGGCGGCGGTCAAGGACTCACTGACGCCAACAGAACCCTGAGGTTGACCTCCACCCAAGCGGGGTCGGGCCCCCGCTGGGGGCTCACCCGGACCACCGCGGCGGACCAGTTGGCCCTGCTGTCCGCGGTGTTCGACGACCATTCACCGCTGAACCGAGCCTCACGCGACCTGATCCAGACCCTCATGGGTCACATAGACGCCGACCAGGACTGGGGGGTGTCCGCGGCGGGCAGTCGTTGGCAACTCAAGAACGGCTGGCTGCCGCGCCCCGACTCCGAACGCTGGGCGATCAACAGCATGGGACGGGTGAAAGCACACGGGAGCACGTTCTACCTCGTGATCCTCTCTCAGGGCAGCTCGAGCATGTCCCACGGCATCTCCGCCGTGGAGCAGGCAGCGCAGTCAGCCGTACGTGTCCTGTGCAGCACTCCCCCTCCTGTGTCCCCGATCATCCGCTGACCTCTGCCCCGTCGGCCCCTGCGTAGGGGGACGAGGGCCGGGCGGGCGACCTCCAGCGGTCAGGGCCCCGCCGGTGCAGCCCCTCAGCCGGCACGGCGTGCAACCGCAGCGGCGACGGGGTGGGCGCGGTTCCAAGGAGCCGAACGGCGTATCGGTGATCGCACCCGCGACGGCCGGGCACGGGGTCATAATCTACTTGTGGAAACCGAACACGGGGTGCATCTGACCAGCCAGAAGGGCCCGTTACCGGAGCCGAGTCCTCCGGTACCGTCCTGGCCGGTGTGGCGGGCTGATTTTCCCGTCACCGCCCCGGACGGACACCCGTACCTGCTCGCCACGGTGCGGATGACTGTTCCCTCCGGCAGACACTGGCAGCGCCACCGGTTGGTCGAAAACCATGACCTGCACACCCGCCTCGTCCCCCTGCTGGGCGTCCTGCCGCTGAGTCACTCCTTTCTCCAAGAGCCACACGGCGGACAGAAATGCCGGTTCCACGACCCCGCCGTGAAGGTGTGGCAGGACAGCGACCCCGACCGCTGGCCCCACACGCTGTACCGCCGGTTCGCCGCCGAAGACGGACATCGCCAGGGGCTCGGTGAAGTCACCGTCACCCTCCGCCTCGAAACCCAGGACGGACACGTCCAGCAGGCAGCGCGGACGGTCAGCGAGTGCAACGTCCGCGCGGACGGCCGCCTCATACTGGCCCAACTCCCCCACGACGCCCTGCCCACCGGCATCTGACCGCGGCTCGGTGACCCGGGTATCTGAGGGGGCACATCGGCACGGTGCTGCGCCCCTGACCGTGGGCTGCGGACGTGACCGGCCTCCTGCCCGATGGCGCTCAGGCCCGTCGGCCCCGACGCGGCCGTGCTGCGCCGCGCGGCCCGGTCAGCCTTCGTGGCTCGAGAGGATCTCCTTGACCTTGGCGATGGCGAAGCCCCAGCCCTGCGCCACGGTCGGCTTCCCCGGTACGGCAATCTCCTCGGGGTTCGTCAGCACGTCCAGCACGACCGGGCCCGGGGTGCCCAACGCCCGGCGCACACTGTCGTGCAGATCGGCGGGGTCGGTGACACGGATGCCGGTCAGACCGAGCGCGGTGGCGACCGCGGCGAAATCGGGGTTGTCGAGTTCCGTACCGAATTCGGGCAGACCCGCCTGTTCCTGTTCGAGCTTGACCATGCCCAGGCGGCGGTTGTCGAAGACCACCAGCTTCACCGGCAGCCGGTACGTCTGGATCGTTATGAGGTCGCCCAGCAGCATGCTCAGCCCGCCGTCCCCGCAGAAGGCGACGATCTGGCGCTCGGGCGCCCAGAGTTGGGCACCGAGCGCCTGCGGCATGGCATTGGCCATCGAGCCGAGGTTGTACGAACCGATCAGGCGCCTGCTGCCTCGCATGGTGACGAAACGGGAGAGCCAGACGGTGGCCATACCGGTGTCGGAGGTGAAGACGGCGTCCTCGTCGGCATACCTGTCCACGGCGGCGGCGAGCGCCTCGGGGCGGATCTCGTGGTCGCGATTGTCCAGAGCCGCCCGCAGCTTCCCGCTCCAGCGGCGCTCGTGACCGGGGTCGGCCAGGCGCTGCTGCCCTTCCTGCCAGTGGGCGAACCGTTCCCGCGCGTCGTCCAAGTGAGCGCGGTCCGCGGTCCCCTTCAGCAGCGGCAGCAGGGCCCGTAGCGTGGCCCGTAGCGTGGCCCCGACGTCGCCCGCCAGGCCGACGTCCACGGGCACCCGGCGGCCCAGGTGCTCCTCACACTTGTCGATCTGGACGACCTTGCACCCCTTCGGGTACCAGTCCCGGTAGGGGAAGTCGGTGCCCAGCATGACGAGCACATCGCCGCTGTCCAGCGCGTGAGCGGCGGCAGGATTGCCGATCAGGCCGGTCTGACCCACCTCGAAGTCGTTGTCGTCCTCGAAGCCCTCCTTCGCCTTGAGTGTGAGCACCATGGGCGCGGCGAGCAGGTCGGCGAGCCGGAGCACCTCGGTGCGTGCGTCGCGCGCCCCTCGGCCGACGAGCAGGGTGACGCGGGAGGCGGCGTTCAGAAGTTCGGCGGCCTCGGCGACGGCCGGGTCGTCCGGCCGGGTGACGGGGCGATCGAGGGCGAATCGTGCGGGCCGGTCGTCGCTCAGTTCCTGGTCGCCCAGATCGCCGGGCACGGTGAGTACGGCCACTCCCTGCCGGCTGATCGCCGCGCGTACGGCGGACTCCAGCATCCGCGGCATCTGCTCCGGGGAGGTGACGGTGGCGCGGTAGACGGCCACGTCACGGAAGAGCAGGTCGTTGTCGACTTCCTGGAAGTAGTCGCTGCCGATCTCGGCGAGGGGCACCTGGCCGCAGACGGCGAGGACGGGGGTGCGGCTCTTGGCCGCGTCGTAGAGTCCGTTGAGGAGGTGTACGGAACCAGGTCCTACGGTGCCCATACACACGCCGAGGGTTCCCGAGAGCTGGGACTGCGCTCCGGCGGCGAAGGCCGCCGCCTCTTCGTGGCGGCAGCCGACCCAGGTCAGGCCGTCCGTGGTGCGGATGGCATCGGTCAGCGGATTCAGTGCGTCTCCGACAACTCCGAAGACGTGCTGGACGCCCAGGTCTTTGAGTGCGTCGACGATCACATGGGCGACGGTTCGTGCCACAGGAGTGTCCTCCGGTCCGGTTCGGCTGGTCGGGGTCAGTGCCGGGTTCAGTGGGTGAAGCGATCGGGGTCGGCCGCCTGCCAGTCGGATGCCCAGCTACTGGGTGCCGATTCGAGAAGTTGTCCGGGTGTGAGCCATTCGTACAGTTCCGCGTAGGAGCGGACCGTGTGCGCGTTCACCCGCTGAAGCAGCATGTGGGGCCGCAGCCCGCTCGGGTCGTCGATACCTAGCGACGCCATGATCTGGAGCGCGCTCTGGACGGTTGCCCGCTGGAAGCGGTGCACGCGCTGTGACTTGTCACCGACGTCGACGGCGCGGGCGCGCCGTTCGTCCTGGGTGGCGACCCCGACGGGGCACGTGTTGGTGTGGCAGCGCTGGGCCTGGATGCAGCCGATCGCGAACATCATGGAGCGGGCGGCATTGGTGTAATCGGCGCCCTGGAGCAGCCGTTTGACGAGATCGCTGCCGGTGGCGACCTTACCGCTGGCCCCGATACGGATGCGGTCGCGCCGCCCGACACCCACGAGGGCGTTGTGTACGGCCATCAGCCCTTCGCCGAGCGGCAGGCCGACGTTGTCGGCGAACTCCAGCGGCGCCGCGCCCGTTCCGCCCTCCGCGCCGTCGACGATGATGAAGTCCGGCGTGGTGCCTTCTTCCAGCATGGCTTTGCATACGGCGAGGAACTCGCGGCGCGAGCCGAGGCACAACTTGAATCCGACGGGCTTGCCGTCGGACAGCTCGCGCATCCGGGCGAGGAAGCGGACCAGTTCACGCGGGGTGGAGTAGACGCGATGGAACGGCGGTGAGTTGACGGTCTCCCCTTGCGGAACGCCGCGGACCTTCGCGATCTCGGCATTCACCTTGGCGCCCGGCAGCACGCCGCCGATGCCGGGCTTGGCACCTTGGCTGATCTTCAACGACACGCATTTGACCTGCTCGTGGGCGGGCGACCTTCTTGGCGAACTGCCCCTCGTCGAAGTCCCCGTCCTGCGTACGGCACCCGAAGTATCCGGTGCCGATCTCCCACACGAGATCCCCGCCGGGGCGCAGGTGGTACTCCGACAGTCCCCCCTCGCCGGTGTCGTGGGCGAAACCGCCGAGCTGGGCTCCGGTGTTGAGGGCCAGTACGGCATTGGCCGACAGCGAACCGAAGCTCATCGCCGAAACGTTGAGCAGAGCCATGTCGTAGGGCTGGGTGCAGTCGGGTCCGCCGATCCGGACCCGGGGCGGGTCGGTGCGCACCGGTCGCGGGGCCATGGACGGAGTGAGGAATTCGCTACCGGCCCGGTACAGATCGAGTTCGGTGCCGAACGGCTCTTCCGCGTCGGTGCCCTTGGCACGCTCGTAGACGATGCTCCGGGTATCACGATCGAAGGGGCGTCCGTCGAAGTTCCGCTCAATGAAGTACTGCTGGAGCTCTGGTCGCAGCGCCTCCATCGCAAATCGGAGGTGCCCGAGCAGGGGGTAGTTTCGCAGGACGGAATGCCGACGCTGCAGGAGATCGTGCGCGGCCACCAGCGCAAGCACGAGCAGTGGGGCGGCCGCGGCCCACCACCCGGGCCCGACCAGAACGGCGGCGACCACGGCTCCCACTGACAGCGATCCGAGCAGGGCGACCAGAAGTATCTTCAGCACATCGCGCTTGTTTCCCGAGGACCGGTCGCCAATCCATTTGCCATTCGCCGGTCATGCGAGCGGCGGTGGAGCGGTCCTGACCAACCCGTGCCGGCTCACCCCGAAGCGATGCGGGCGGCGATCTTCCATGAGCCGCTGTTCGCCTCGGTCGGTACCGATCCCCATGAGGTGGGCCGGCTGATGGGTGCCTTGTTCAGGGAGGACATGGCGACGGGTGGACCGGCGGGTGCGCTGAAAGCTCGGCTCCGGTCGGCCTGATGGGCCTGGGGCGAGGAAGACCTGGCGGCCTTCGCACGTACGGGCCGCCGCAGCAGCAGATACTCCCCTACGTGTGCCTCGGTCCGGTAACCCTGGGCGATGGCCTCGTCGATCAGCTGGGCCTGCTGCTCTCTGCCGACGGGAAAGGTACGTGGGGCGGTGGTGTCGACGATGATCCATTCCGGGTCGGGCCGGCTGCCGGGCATGCCGAATTCGGAGACGGAGGTGCGGCCGGTCAGCTGGGGGACCAGCAGGTTGGAGGCTGCGACGGTGGCGCCGTCGGGGATGCGGGCCAGGATCTGGCGTGCGGCCGCGACCCGGGCGGGGGTGTGCCAGGCGCTCGGCTGGACGGCTTGGAACAACGGGAACGGCGGCAGCAGGAGCGCGGTCACGGCCGCGACCACGATCAGCGTGTGCCGCAGCAGCCGCTGATCGACGGGCTTGTGGACGAGGCCGTCGATCAACGCCGCGAACACGATCGGCATCAGCACTGCGCTGTACTGAAAGCGGGTTTCCCAGTACAGCGAGTTGTTCGACGAGAAGCGCCACAGCAGGGTCGGTGCGGCAGCCCACACGAGCGGCGACCTCAGGGCCATGAACGCGGTGGGGGCGATCAGCAGCACCAGCGTGACGGGTTTGGGGTCGGGGGCGGCAACCAGGCCGACCGTGGAGCGGTAGGCCAGGGACGCGAAGCTGCCGGACCCCTCCAACACATAGTTCAGGTAGGCGTAGCGCCCGGTCGGGTTGAAGGCGGGAATGATGACCAGGACCTCGAGGAGCGTGCCCACGACACCCACGACTGCAGTAGCCAGCCCGAGCCTGCGCCGGCCGCGCCACGCGATGAGCAGGCCGATGACCGCGACGGTCAGCCCGAGGTCCTCCTTCACCAGCAGCAGCGGCAGCGCCCACAGGGCAGCCGCCCGCGGCCGTCCCTGTCCCAGCGCGCACAGCGAGAAGGACACGAGCGGCACGGCGAAGGCGACCTCGTGGAAGTCGAACCCGACTGCGGAGGCGATCCCCCAGGACAAGCCGTAGCCCAGCCCCACGATCAGCGCGGCCACCGGCCCCAGGGCCCCGAGCGCCCACCGGGACAGCGGCACCACAGCGGCCGCCATCAACACGGCCTGCGCCAGCAGCAGCACGTAGGGGGACGGCCACAGCCGGTAGAACGGCGCCAGCGTGGCCACGATGGGCGAGAAGTGGTCACCGAGCTCGATGTACCCGGGGCCCTTCAGCTCCACCACCGGCAGATCCCCATGCGCGTACGACCGCACCATCTGCTCGAAGATGCCCAGGTCGTAGCCGGAAGTCAGCATCCGCTGATGCAACCGCACCGAGACCACCGCGTACACGACAGCCAGGACCGCCGGCATGGCCCACAGCGACCAGTGGACCCATTTCTTTACCGGTGACGGATCCGTCCGGAGGGCAGGGAGGACCTCGGCCGAGCGGCCCTGTCCGCGGCGCGGCACCTCCGACTCAGCAGACACACCAGACCTCCCAGGCCCTTCCCGGGTTCATCCGATCATCGGTACCGCCGGCCTTCGCAGATCCCACTGCCCCGCCCGGGTACGAAGACCTTGGACGGCGCCCGCCGGACGGTATCGCAGACGAACCACCGCCCAGGCGGGCAGCCGCACACCCTCCGGACAGGCGAGGGGTGCCGGTCAGATCCTAGAAGCTCTTCTGTCACAAACCGGCATTTTTCGGGCCTCGCGTGTTCGACACTCACCTCCCTCAACCCTGGCCGAGGTGGTGCCGGGCAACAGGTTCAGCAAGGCAGTCGGCGCCTGCGGGTCGCTTCGTTCGAGGGGCCGGTCGCCGTACTGCGCCACGCCCCGGTAGGCGCACAGCGCGTGGCGGACACCGGCCCCCGCCCCGAATGATCCACTAATCCACGAGAAGCGCCCCAGAAGAACCAGCCGGACGCTTCTTCAGATCACCGACGAAGCGCCACCCCTGAGGTCACCTGAAGGCCCCGATGTTCCGTGCCGCCCAATCGGCGAAGGTGCGGGGTGGGCGGCCGAGGACCTGCTCGACGTCGGGGCTGATCCGCTGCTCGGCGGGGTTGGGCATGCCGAGGATGTCGAGGGTGGTCTCGACCACGGCCGCGGGCATGAACAGCAGCATCTGCGTGCGGGCCTCGTCGCGGGTCTGCTCGATGAACCGGATCGGCTCGCCGAGCGCGTCGCCGATCGCCTCCGCTTGTTGCCGCGGCGTACTCAGGGCAGGCCCGGTCAACTCGTAGACATGCCCGGCGTGGCCGTCGTCCCGCAGGGCTACGGCGGCGACTTCGGCAATGTCGGCCGGATCGACGGTCGGCAGACCGATGTCCCCGAACGGCGCGGCGACGGTCCGCCTGGCCCGGACGGACTCGACCCAGGCGTACGAGTTGGAGTCGAAACCACCAGGCCGCAGGATCGTCCAGTCCATGCCCGACTGCTGGACGGCGTCCTCGAAGGACCGCCCCACTCCCCCATGGGATGCCGACTGCGGCCGGGTGGCGACTCCTTGGGAGGACAGCAACACGACCCGTCCGACTCCGCCGGCTTTCGCGATGTCGAGGATGTCCTGCGGGCTCAACAGGTGCACACCGGCACCGGTGTCGTGCAAGAACAACGCGTCAGCGCCGTCAAAGACGGGCCGAAGGCTCGCAGAGTCGGCAAGGTTCACCTGCCGGTGCCGGACACCCTCCGGCACGTCCGCACTCGAGACCCCTCGGGACACCGCCGTCACCTGCTCACCGGCTGCCGCAAGTGCCCGCACGAGCGGTCGACCGACGTTCCCGGTGGCCCCTGTTATCACGATCACGATTAGCTCCCATTTCGATATGCACGATGGTCATTTACGTTGGTAATCACGTTGGTTGTCATCGCCGCGCCCTCCGGCTCACGGCTGTCGTCCGTACCAAGCGACGAGCCGGTCGATGTCCGGCGCATCCGCGGCGATGTCCACAACGGCGGCGAACGGCACCTGTCCACCGCGCGGTTCGGCAGGCACGGCGCGTCGCATGGCCGCGAGGGAGACCGCCAGCACTGCCGGGTCCCATGAGGGGCGCTGTTCGGTGGCGGTGGCCAAGTCCCAGGTGTGCAGGGTGAACTCGGTGGTGTAGGCAACGGCGGCGGCCGCACCCGGCAGAGTGCCGAACGGCAGGCGCAACGGCCGACTCAGGATCGTGGGTTGCGACCATACGGTCTCGACCTCGCGGGCGGCGGCCTCCCACGCCTTCGACCAGTCGCCGTCGGCGACGTCGTCCGCGATGGCCGGGATGCTCAAGGGGTCACCGCCGCGCCCGATTTCGGCAACCCTGCGCAGGATGGCGACGAGGTGGTTGGACAGCTGCCGGACGGTGTACTCGGGGCAGGGCGTCGGTCCGTCGAGCTGGTCGGGACGGACGGCGGCAAGAGTGCGTCCGGCCATGGCGACGGCCTTCGCGAGGTCCGGACGGGGATCAGCGCCAGGGGCGATTGCGGGTGTGGCAGTGTCGGCGGTCACCGTCTCGGCGATGTTCGTGGTTTCGGTCATGACCCCCATCCTGGAAGCCAAATAGGCCATCTACTGGCCAGTTTCCCTTTCCCCTCCCCGAATTGATCTAGAGTTCGAACCTCATCACCGGCAATGTAGAGGGGGACGCCATGCGTCGGATGTTGAAGACAGTCGCGGCGGGGGCTGCCGTGCTCGGCAGCGTGATCCTGGGCTCCGGCACGGCCGTGGCCGCGCCGCAGTGGCAGGCGGTCGGTAAGGTCACCAGCTGTGAGAAGAGCGTGGCGCACACCGCTGTCAGCGGGGTGGCCTTCCAGGGCTGTCTCGTCGTCAGCGACCTGGGCCGCGCCCAGGTCGTCCTGGTCGCGAACAACCATTCCGGCAAGGCCGTCACCGTCTCCGGTGCCATCTCCAGCGACTTCGGCGACGCCTCCTGCGAGCAGATGACGCTGAGCACCGGCACCCAGCGGGCCTGCTACGGACCCACGGCGGCCGTCCCCGACTGCTACGACTGGGGAGCCGGCGCCGCCGCCGGCCCCTACGGCGGCACTGTGCGGTTCACCGTCAACGGGGTGACGAACGAGGCGAAGTCCTCCACGGTCTGCCTCAAGTGGTTGGACTTCCCTGGGTGACGCCCTGGGCTCCGCCGCCCCCGGGGAGGGGTCGGCGGGGCCCCAACCGGCCGCCCGGAGTCACAGGTACAGCGCAAGGCACTCACCCCGGCAGCGCGAGACACAGATACTGACTTCGCGCTCCTGACGGCGACTGAGTCAATGAGCCTTTTACAACCTCACGTTGAGCGTGGTGAAGCACGAGGACGACCGGGACGATCGGGGTGACGTGGGCCTGAGAGCAGCCCTGGTCTGCTCGCCGATGCAGCGAATCCCGGCCTGGGTGCTGTTGCGACGGAGCCGGCACCGCTTGCGCCCTTGGCCGGACGCTGACGGTCTGACGGCCACCGGTCCCAAACAGTCCGCCCATGCGGAGCCAGGAAAGAGCTCAGTGCTCAGCCGGCCGCCCGCAACGGGCATCCGGTGCCTACGCGCGCCTCGAGGTCGGCCCGCAGGGCCGCAAGCTGCGTCATGCGCGCATCGATCACCTTGATCTTCTCCTCGAACAGCGCAGACAACGCCTCAGCGGTGTCTGGCGCTTCGCGCAGTTCCTCGCCGGTCCGTGCAATCTCAGCCAGCGAGAAGCCGAGCGTTTGTGCGGTGCGGACGTACTGCAGCCAGGTCACTGTCTCGGGCGGGAAGTCGCGATAACCGTTGGCCAGCCGCTGACCTGTGACGAGGCCGATCTTCTCGTAGAAGCGAATCGTGTCCTTGGTCATTCCCGATTGCGCGGCCAGCTCTCCGATTCGCATAACCCTCCCCGTGGACCGGCGACTTGACCTTGGAGAGTACTCCACTGTTTACCGTCGTGGCATCGATACCGGAGACCACCAGGAGCCTCGTCGTGAACCATCCATTCGCCTTTTCCCGCCTCGCCTATCTTCGCGTCGTGCGAGCCAGTGCCTGGTATGACCTCGTGGTCACAGCGGGGTTTGCCACGCCGTGGACCTACGCGCTGGTGCACGGCGCGCTGTCGTCGCTGGGTGACGCGTTCGGGCTGGGCATCCTGCCCGAACGCGACCCGATACAGACCCTGTACGCGAATCTGATGGGTTCGGTTGTCGTCGTCTGGGCACTCCTGCGGATCGTCAAGCCGCTGCCCGTGCATGGACTGCTCGACGGCGTCGCGCGCACGCTGTTCGCCGCGTGGCAAGCGTACGCGCTGGCCCACGGAGCCCCGCGCTGGCTGTGGCTGTTCTTCGCTGTCGAGGTGGCGTTCGGAATCATCCAGCTTGTGCCGTGGTGGCGGGCCCGACTCACCAACCTCGGGGACGCCCCCGTCCCTTGCCCGCCCAGCACGGCAGGTCGGCGTTAGCTCGTCGATGATGCCGTAAGCGCGGGCAGCGGTCAGATCGTGAGTGGCGCCGGGCAGCGCGGGCGAGACCCACAGCAGCCGTCCGAACGGATCGGTCAGGACCTCCACCCAAGAGGCCGGTTGGGGCGGACATGGGCAAGGTGACCGGAGCAGCACAGCCACCGTGCAGACCGCCTTCCTCGGCCGTCGCGATCACCAGGCCGGCGCCCGGGTTTCGCTCACGATGTGTGCTCCTCCATGTCGGGATCGTGACGACTTCCCGGGTGAACGTGGAAGCGGGAGGGCTGGCACAGCGTCTGTCACACGGTGTCTTCACGTGCACGCCGTGAAATCCACCGCTCATGTGTCCCCCACAGTTCCTACGAACACGGACACCGAGGAGTTCCGAACCTGGACTCCACCTGCGAGGGAAGCGCAGTATCGGGTGTGAGGGGGCCGTGCGACCGGTAACCGGCGCCCGCCTCCCGGGGGACGGAGCGCTCACCGTTCCTCGGCAGCCGCCCCTGCCGGGAGTCCGCTCCGCGGGCATACCGCGGGCATACCGGGGCCGTATAACCGGTCCGAGCGCGGGCTCGCAGGGTGCCTGATCATCCCCGGCCGCCGCGCGGCACACAGGCCCCGACAACCGCTCCACCCCATAGCACCGCCGCAACGGGCGCAGTGTGCGCGCCCGCATCGGTGACGGTGCGGGAGGTGACTCCAGATGAAAATCCATACCGAGGGTCCTCGGCACTCCGTCGCCACCGGCACGGGACTCTCGCCGCCGCGCGTGGGCGCCGCCGACGCCGGACTGCTCCTGCTACGGCTGACCGTCGGGCTGATCATGGCAGGTCATGGCGCCCAGAAACTGTTCGGCATGTTCGGTGGGGCGGGTCTCGACGCCACGGGGAAGGGGTTCGCGGCCCTCGGGTACGAACCCGGCGTCTTCTTCGCCGGGCTGACAGGCGTCTCCGAGTTCCTGGGCGGCCTGGGACTGGCCCTCGGTCTGCTCACCCCGCTCGCCTCGGCGGCGGTGTTCGGCGTCATGGTCAACGCCATGGTCGTGGGCGCCGACCACGGCCTGTGGGCCGACAGGGGCGGCATCGAATTCCCCATGACCCTCGCTGTCGTCGCGCTCACCGTCGCCGCCGTGGGCCCCGGCAGCCTCGCGCTGGACCGCTTCTTCCCCTGGCGGGACGGCGGCTGGGGCCCTGCGCTCTTCGCACTGCTGGCCGGCGGTATCGGAGCGATCATCGTGCTGATGCTGTAGGCGGTTCGGCTACGGCGAACCCCGGAGGGCACCGCCCGGCCCTGCGCCCACCGCCGCCGGTTGCCCGGTCGAGCGGTCAGATAGGCCGTGCCCGGCTGCCGTGCCCGGAGGCGGCACCCAGTGGCCGCCCCGGGGACGCTGCCGCCCGGTAGGCCGCGGTCAGCCGGGGGGCCGTGCCCGTGAGGCCACCGGTCAGCGGCAGGTGGTCGGCCTCCGCCAACGGTTTCGCCACCGCGGCGGTGATGTCCTGGCCGATCCGGTGCTGGGTGACCTAGCGGGCTTGACGGCGATGGCGCGGCCCGCCTCCGTCTCGTACCGCAGGACCACGCCGGTACGGCGTGGATATTGGTCTTTGGCGGGACGGTTGCGTCCCGGTCATGCTCCACGACGAGGACGACGACTGCTTCGGGCTGTGGATGTTCCAGGACAGTGCGCTGGTCGAGGTGTCGATCCCCCGCACGCAGCGGGTCCATGTCCCGCCGCCGCGCGTGGGGCGACAGCCCGCGGCCTGGGTCCCTGTGGCGGACGGACCGGACGCCGGGGCGCTGCCCGCGCACTCCCCCGAGCACGAGCAGGACCCGCGACTGTCGTGGTAGGCAGCCTGGACTGAGCGACATGACGCCGGTTCTTCAGACCGGTACCGCACAATCCGGCCTCGCGACTGCGGCCACTTTCTCGGGCACTTCTGCCCGCAAGCATGCCCCTCGTATGGTGAGCCGTCACTTGTCTCCGGCCAGAGGGGAACTGATGGTGCGCAGAACGAGGCTCATCCGACATGCCGCAGCGTTCGCGGCGACCCTGCTGCTCTCCGCCGGGCTCGCCCCGGCAGCATCCGCCGACAGCCCCCCGCCCGAGCCGAACCCGGTCGCCGTCCAGCTCAACGCCTACTGGACCAAGGCCCGGATGACGTCCGCACGGCCCGGCGACACCGGCCAACGCTCCGAGACGGGGCTGACGAACCGGGTCGCCTCCCCCACAGCGGACGGCCCTCGGCCGGGCGAGTACATCCCGCCCAGCAAGAGCTTCGACGGCATGCCCCAGGCCGGCACCTTCTTCTGGACCGACGCCACCGGCACCGGGCGCACCTGCAGCGGCTCCGTGGTGCGTAGCCCGGGCCGCGATCTGGTGCTCAGCGCCGGGCACTGTCTGAAGGGCTACTCCGGCACTTCCCCCAAGCGCGATCTGGGCTTCGTGCCGCAGTATCACGACGGCTTCAAGCCCTTCGGCATCTTCCCGATCAGAAACAACGGCGTCTACGTTCCGCAGCAGTACTACGACCTGGGCGAGCACGCGGGGGCCGCGTACGACTTCGCCTTCGCCGTCACAGAGCCCAACCAGGACGGGACTCGGCTCCAGGATGCGGTCGGTGGTGTGCGGCTGCTCACCGGGACGGGTTACTACCACGCGCCGGTGCGGATGATCGGGTATCCGGCGAGGGCGCAGAAGCCGCTGGAGTGCTGGAGCTGGACCAGCAAGTGGGCCAGCGATGACGCGGCCGACCCGGGTACTTTCCCGCGCATCGCCTGCGACGCCTTCGTGGGCGGGACCAGCGGCGGGCCGATGCTGGTGCCGTGGCCGGGCGGCTGGGCGGTGATCGGGGTCATCGGCGGCTACCATACCGGCGGGAACACCCCCCAGGTCTCGTACAGCGCCTACTTCGGCGCCGTCACCCAGGCCCTCTACCGCGCCGCGATCAGCGGCGCCCCGCCCGCGGGCCCAACTTCCTGAGCCACAGCGGCAAAGCCTCATGACCGCATTACCGCTCCGGCCGCCGCTGTGGCGAGCAGCGCCGACTCACTCTGATCGCGTCAGCAGGCGTCGTCGCCACCGCTGTCGTACGCCACAACGGACCGACGGCGGCGACGCGAAGGGCGACGGATCAGGGAGAGGCTGCCGGAGCGGGGGCGCCCGGCGTGCTGTCGCTTTGCGCCTGCCGGGCGGACAAGGGAGTGGCAATGGCTTCGAGGGACTTGCGCTCCGCGGCCACGGCGAAGAAAACAGCCACCAGACCGGCCAGGACCATCAGCGACGCACCGACGCAGAACGCCAGCACTGCGTCGCCCACGACCCCGCTCGCCGTCAGATCGGCGAACAGCAGCGGCCCGGAGATGCCGCCCGCCGCCGTGCCGATGGCGTAGAAGAACGCGATCGACATGGCTCGGGTCTCCATCGGGAAGATCTCGCTGACGGTCAGATACGCCGAACTCGCGCCGGCCGAGGCGAAGAAGAGCACGACCGCCCAGCACACCGTCATCGTCGTGGCGTTGAGCCAGCCGTTGCTGAAGAACCACGCCGTGACGAACAGCAGAAGCCCCGAGAGGATGTAAGTGCCCGCGATCATCGGCCTGCGGCCGATGGTGTCGAAGAACCGGCCCAGCAGCAGCGGGCCCAGGAAGTTGCCGAAGGCGATGGCCGCGAAGAAGTAGCCGGTCGAGCCGCTGGAGACGTCGAAGAACTTCACCAGGATCGATCCGAAGCCGAAGGTGATCGCGTTGTACAGGAACGCCTGCCCGATGAAGAGCGCGAAGCCGAGCACCGCCCGCTTGGGATAGGAGCGGAACAATGTCCTGGCGATCTCGACGAATCCGGTGCTGCGCCGCTGCTCGATGGTGATGGCTCCCTCGGGTTCGGGCAACGCCCGGCCCGTCTCCGCCTCGATCTGCCGCTCCACTCCGTCGACGAGCTGCTCCGCCCCCTGTGACCGCCCGTGGATGAACATCCACCGCGGGCTCTCCGGCACATGACGGCGCACCAGAAGAATGACAAGTCCGAGTACGACTCCGAGCGCGAAGGTCAGCCGCCATCCGACGTCCTTGGGAAAGATGTCGGTGTTCAGCGCCACCACCGAGAGCAGTGCGCCGCCCATGGCCCCGAGCCAGTAGCTGCCGTTGATGATGAGATCGACCCGGCCCCGGTATTTGCTCGGGATCAGCTCGTCGATGGCCGAGTTGATGGCCGCGTACTCGCCGCCGATGCCGAAGCCGGTGAGGAAGCGGAAGAGAAAGAACCACCAGACGGAGAAGGACACGGCGGTCAGCGCCGTCGCCGCGAGATAGACCGCGAGGGTGATCAGGAAGAGCCTCTTGCGGCCGTAGCGGTCGGTGAGGCGGCCGAAGAAGAGCGCGCCCGAGCAGGCGCCGGCCACGTAGAGTGCCGCGGCGACACCGGTGACCTGCGCATCCGTGATGGGCAGGCCGCTGCCGTCCTCCGAGAGCCGGGCGGCGATGTTGCCGACTACGGTCACTTCCAGACCGTCCAGGATCCAGACGGTGCCCAGACCGATCACGATCATCCAGTGCCATCGGGACCAGGGGAGTCGGTCAAGTCGCGCGGGAACCTTGGTGGTTATGCTCCCGGTCGTCGACTCCGCAGCCTGACTCATGGCCTGCCTCCTTGTTCTGTCGACGCCCTCGCCTGTGCGCCGGGCCCGCACCCGAGTACCCCCAGCTCAAAGCGTCAAACAGGGAGGTCGGCCCAACTCGGTGCGCGGGCGGGCGTCGTGCGGGAGCCGGCGTGCGGCAGGCAGCTAGCTGACACAGCGTCATATCGCGGGCCGGCCGCGCCTACTGTGAAGCTCGTGCGCGGCCCGCCGCTGCCGACTCACCGGTCGAGCCGTCCCATCGGCCGGCCGTGCCACGCGCGAGCGACAGCAGCACGCGGACAGGAGAGAAGGGCGCCCGGCTGCGGCAACCCGTGGTGCCGGTCGGCCGCCGAGTCGAGACCGCCGGCATACCTGATCCGACCGATGAGGCGGCAGCGGCGCTCGCCGGGACGGGCAGGAGCCCGGCGGGACCGGACGGCAGCCCGTCGGCGAGGAGCCTCCTGCGGTTCACGATGTCCGGTCGGCGGCCTCCCGGTCCTGTTGGCCGGCGAGCTGCCCCTGCACATACGGGTCGCTCGCGGGGTCGTAAGGCCCGTCGTGGTCCGCAAGGCTTTCCACGATGCGCTGCCATTCCGCTTCCTCGAATTCCCGTCGCTCACGCTGCTCGTCCGATGCGGAGCTCTCTTCCAGCGAGTGCTGTGCGGCTCTGAGTGCGGCTTTGGCCTCATGATGTGTCATCCCAGTGGCCTGTTCACGAACGGAAGACCACGCGGCTCTGGTCGCGGGGATCGGCTCGTCCATGTCTGATGTGTCCAGTTCGGGAAGGACACGGGAGTGAGAAGGCTTGGTCATGTTGGCCCCAGGGTTGTCGAGTTGCGGAGTGCAGGTCCGTCCGCAGACTGGCGAAGGTGTACGTAGTGGCTGTTGTCCGCCGACTCGGGTCACTATTCCTGTGACAAGGGTCCGGAGACGCCGTACGGCAGTTGAAGGCGTCATTCAACGTATGGCCGTGTTCTTCGGCGGGCCGAGGTGGCTCGTCAGCGCTGGATGCGTCCGGCAGCCTTCGGCTGCTCCGCGCAGCAGCCGGGTGGGGAAGCAGACAACCCTCCCAGAGGCGCGGCATGGCTCCGTCGCACACATCGGGCAGCGCGCAGTTCGGCTCGGGGGCGGGCCGATCGGCGATGGGCTCCGAGCGCACGTCACTCACCTGGCTCCCGGCCGGCCGGTGCCAGGACCAACTCCACCGCCTCGGCAAGGAGTGCGCCTTCTTGCGGCGTCCAGCAATCCGACCGCTGGACCGCAATTTCGGCGGCACGGAAGCGGCTCCGACACCGGCACGATCCGGTGCGCCTGCTGCGGCACCGGGTCGAAGGCGAAGCACCCCGCCGTCATGCGCTGCGGGCACTCCTCTGTGCCCCTGCGGCAATGCGTAGGGCACGGAGCATCATCCGGGGCCGTGGCGCCTCACGGACGGGGCCGGTCACCTCGGCATGGCACCGACGGCAGCGCCGCGGTCATCGTCTTCCGCCGGCCGTAGGTGGGAACAGACCGCGTGTGCAGTTGCCGCAGGAATTCGCATCCTGCGCAGGAGATCACGAGTCAGGCGCCGGTCGAGTGTGCTCCGCCATGCGACTCCGGGATACCGCGCTCGCAGATGCGACAGTGCCCTGGTCCCGAGCCCACTCCCGTGGAACTGGTCCTCCATGGCCACTCCAGTGATCACGCCCTGGGCACACTGCCCGCATACCTGGTACATCACCTGCCCGATCACCTTGCGGATGTGCACCAGCAGCAGGCACTGCCTCCCCTTCCCCTCTGGCGCGGGAGACTGCAGGAGCTCAATGGCGCGGTAAGCGAGGATTCTGCGATGCCGTCGCCCCCTGATCCGTCCAGAGCGCGCGTGCCTGCCGCGCCGGCGCTCTTTCGTCAAGGCCGGCTTCAAGCGCAGCCGACGCAGTGCGGTGGCGATGGGCAGTGCGGTGGTCATGGGCAGCGCATGGTGTCCCTGCATGCAGTGCGTCTGCCCCGTGACCCCCGACCAATGTCTCCCTCAATGACGTACGCAATGCGCGAGCCGCGAGCCGTACTCAGGCGCGGAAAGGTCAGAAAGCTACGTCCGGCGTTTCGGCGATCTGATCGACCAGCGCCCACACCGCCGGGTTGTCGATCACGCGACTGACATCGGTCATCCGAAACCTCTCGGGCCAGTGGGAGAGCACCGGTGCCGCGTTCCTTGTGAGCCCGATGAGTGGAACGCTCCACTTCAATGAGTCAGGCTGTACCCATGCGGTCGCCCTTCCGCTCAGCTCCTCAACCAGCAGCCGGCAGTCACAACCGGCTCCTCGTCACCGTCGCTCAGTGTGTGCCATTCGCGATCGCACTGCTCGTGGTGGCGATCGAGTTCTCGCCCGCACACTTTCTGTACACCGGCCCCCTCCTGACAGCGACGCCGGCGCTTGCCACGGTGACGATGGGCCCCAAAGGCACCCTCGCGGCAGCGTGTGTCGCCCTGGCCGTCAGCGTGACCACCGCCACCTACAACCAGGCGTGGGGCAGCCAGCAGGTTTACACCAACTTCCTGGCGATTCTCCTGGTATCCGCAGCCAGTGTCACAACCAGTAGCGTCATGCATACACGCAGGCAGAATGAACTCAACCAGGTACGCCGGATCGCAATAGCGGCACAACGAGTCATACTGCGGCCCGTGCCCGCCCGGCTGGGCCCTGTGCGGACGGCCAGCATGTACCTCGCGGCAGAGACCGGGGCGGAGATCGGCGGTGATCTGTACGAGGCTGTACAGACCCGGTACGGAGTCCGGATGATCGTCGGAGACGTCCGCGGCAAGGGGCTGCCTGCCGTGCGCTCGGCCGCGGCCGTGCTGGGCGCCTTCCGGGAGTCCGTGCACTACGAGGACGATCTGGCGGAGGTCATCAACCACTGCGCGGCTGCGCTGCGACGGGAGCGCGCCATGCCGCGGGGGATCGATCAGGAGGAGGATGCGCAGGATCAGGCGGAATCGTTCGTCACCGTGCTTGTGGCTCAGGTCCTCGACACGCACATGGTCGAGTTGGTCAACCGCGGCCATCCGCCGCCGCTGGTGCTGCACCAGGGCAGGGTTCAGGCCCTGATGCCCACCTCACCACTACCGCCCCTCGGTCTGGAAGACCTGATCACCGGTCCTACCGCCAAGGCCGAGAGTTATCCGTTCGCACCCGGCGACCATCTGCTGCTGCACACGGACGGCGTGATCGAAGCCCGCAATCGCGACAACGACTTCTTCGCCCTGCCCGAGGCCATGGAAGCGGTGCAGGCCCGCACCCCGTCCGAGTTCCTGGAGCAACTGCACCAGGAACTGATCCGCCACACTCAGGGCAACCTGGCGGACGATGTGGCGATGATCCTCGTTGACCGGGTCGACGAATAAACCGGCCAACAGGTCGGCGCAGTACAGCCTCTTGAGCGGCGGGGACGGGCGTGGTCATCCTAGGCGGGTGCCACCGCGAGCGGTGATGTGGGGCGGCGGGGTGATTCCCTCCTTGAGTACCGGATCAGGTTCCGGCTGTCCAAAAGAGGTCACCAGGGGCAGGACGCCGGCCCATACCCCCAGTTCGGCGTCGGGTCCGTCGCCGTCGTCCGGGCCGCCGGTGCGGATCTTGACGGAGGCTTCCTCCAGCGACAGGGCGAGCAGCACAGTGGCCGCCAGCTCCTTGCGGTCGGGCTGACGTGCGTAATCCCACTGGCCAGGAGCGGCGTGCTGGGTCAGACAGCGCAGACCGGCGAGTTTCGTCTCAGGGTCGGTGATGAGACGGGGCGTGCCGTAGATCATCGCGCTGCGGTAGTTGACGCCGTGCTCGAACACCGACCGGGCGAGGACGAGGCCGTCCATGTGCGTGACCGTGACGCACACCTTGGCGTTCGGCGCGGCGACGAGGCTCCTGCTGGCCACCGAGCCATGGAAGTACAGGTTCCGCCCGTCGGTTCCGTAGACGGTCGGGACGACCATGGGGTGCCCGTCGACGACCACACCGACGTGGCACAGGAAGCCGGCATCCAGGATCGCGTCGAGGGCTGCACGGTCGAGGCTCCCCTGCTCCCGCAGCCGGCGGTGACGCGTGCGGTCGGTCGCGGGCAATGTGGGCGGCAGTGGGTTCTGGTTCACGTGGCCTGTTCCAAGTAGCGGTTGAATGGGGCCTTTGGCGCGCGGTGGCGATGGGCGGTGCAGAGACGCGCACCGAGACGGGCGGGACCGGTGGAGAGGACCGGCCGACGGCGGGGAGCGTCATCCGGCACTGCGCAGCATGCGGTCACGGATCCCCTCCGGGCATTGCGCAAGGCCTGCCCAGGCAGTCCACCTCCACAACCGCATGCTACCGATACCGCAATAATTTCGCCACGTGTCAACGAAATTAGTTGTGCATGCCTGGTGATTCAACGAAATATCTCACGGAACCGTTACAGGGGTGTGCGAGGGCACTTGATCACCGGTGTGCGCGGAAGCGGACGCCCTCACATCGATCGCCTGCAGTCGCCGCCGACCGGCCCTGTGATCTCGCCCCATGCCAAGACACCAGGGCGTCGTCGTCCGCGCAGCCCAGGCACGCGAAGCCATCACCACCCGTTGGTAGCCGGAAATTCCTGAAGTCCGCACCCCTCAGCACCGGTTGGTCCACGGCGGTCGGCGGGATCGTGCGCCTGATGGGTCTTCTCGCCGTCCGGCGCAGGCGGGTGCCCGAAGCCATGGCGGGCCGTCCAGGACGGAGGAGCCTGGATGATCCTGGTACCAGCAGGGCGACCCTCCGCGAACCCGGATCCGCCAGAATGGAGCCATGAGCAACGCCGACCTGGGCAGCTGCCTGCGCGCCTGGCGGGACCGTCTGGCGCCCGCCGAAGTCGGCCTGCCGACCGGTCCGCGGCGGCGCGCGCCAGGGCTGCGCCGCCAGGAACTCGCCACCCTGGCCGGGCTGTCGGTTGAGTACCTGGCCCGGATCGAGCAGGGCCGCGCAGGACGGCCCTCAGCCTCGGTCCTCGGCCCCCTGGCGCGTGCCTTGCGGCTGAGCGAGGAGGAACGCGACCACCTCTACCGGCTGGCGGGACACTCCTCGCCGACGCCCGGGATCGCGCCCGCGCACGTCACGCCGGGGCTGCAGCGAATCATCGACCGGCTGAACGATGCCGCGGTGGTGGCGGTCGACCGCGGTTGGCACGTCGTCCTGGCCAACCCGCTGGCGATCACACTCCTCGGTGACGACGCCACGGGAGCGGACGGTGAACGCAACGTACTGCGCCGACACTTCACCGGGCTGCCCTCGCGAGTGATCCGTACACCCGCCGAAGCCGCGGCCTTCGAGGCGTACGCCGTCGCTGACCTGCGCGCGAGCCTCGGGCGGTTCCCCGACGACCCGCACTTGATCAGGCTCATCGACGAACTGCAGTCGGTCAGCCCGCGCTTCATGGAACTCTGGGCGCGGACCGACGTCGCGTCGAGCACCTCGCAACTCAAATCGGTCGAGCACCCCGAGGTAGGGCGGCTGACACTCAACTGCGATGTCCTGGAAGCCACCGGCTCGGCGCTCCGCCTGGTCGTCTACACGGCCGCGCCGGGCACACCCGACCACCAAGCCCTGGCACTCCTCTGCGCCGTCGGACCGCAGACGTTCGGGTGACTCCCCTTCGGGCGCCGGGACTTACCGCTCGGCGGCCGCCCGGTATGTGCACACGTGCACGCCCGTGCCGCTGGTGACAGCCGAGACCAGCTCACGATTTCAGCGTTTTCTCTGGGCGGGAAGGCGCCGTAGGGGCAGGGATAGCACTGGGCTCGCCTTACGGAAGTGGCGCCCCGCGGGCGGTGAGCCAGAGGTCGTACCACTCCTCGTGACTGAGCTGCGGCTCGCCCAGTGCGGCGTCGCGGCAGGCTCGGATGCGTTCTGGACGTGCCGTACCGATGACCGGTGCGATGCGGGCGGGGTGCCGTTGCAGCCACCACAGCAGGATCGTCTCGGGACTTGTGCCCTTGTCCTTGGCCAGCGCAGCGACGAGCCGCGCGGTCGCATGCTCGTCCGGTGTCTCCTGGCGACCGGTGAAGCGGCCCTGAGCGAGGGCACCCCACGCCTGGACGTGCACGTCGTTCGCGCGGCAGTACTCGAGCGTTCCGAGCGGAAACCCGATGGCCGCCGCCTGGTCCGTGTTCACCACGACGCCCGCCTCGACCCAGTCCCGTCGCCGCAAGCTCATCTCCAACTGGTTGACGACCAGCGGCAGATCCAGGGACTTCTGCAGGTGCGCGATCTGCGCGGCGCTCATGTTCGAGACGCCGAAGCGCCGCACGAGCCCCTGCCGGTGGAGCGAGGACAGTGCCGCAGCGACGTCGTCGGGGTCCGCCAACGGGTCCGGCCTGTGCAACAGCAGCGCATCGAGAACATCGATGCGCAGGCGGGCCAGGCTCTCCTCCACTCGCTGCACGATGGTGGTCCCGCGCAAGTCGTAAATGCCCGGCCGCCCACCGTCCGCGAGACGGATGCCGCACTTCGTCTGCACGACGATGCGCTCACGCAGTTCCGGTGCACGGTCCATGACCTCGCCGAACACCGCCTCGGCCTTGCCGTGCCGGTAGATGTCCGCGTGGTCGAAGACAGTGATGCCACTGTCCAGCGCCGCTTGCACAGCAGCCTCCGCAGCCGCGATGTCCCTGGCACCGTAAGGCTCTCGGTCCCAGCTGCCACCGAGCCCCATACACCCGTAGACCAGCCGGTCGGCTGCTGTCTTCTCCACCGTCGTCGTCACTGCGCCACCCTACGGCTGAACAGCCGGCTCGGGTCCACCCAGCGGCACGGAGTCGAGGACTGCGTTCACGAGCTGCTCGAGGCTGTGGAGACCGACGACGGCCTTCGCCGATGGCATTGCCGAAGCGCCGCTGCGGGACGGCCCACGCTGTCTCGGCAGCTGTGCGCTTCCCAGCTCGCCAGTACGTGCCGGGACATGAGCCGGGCACACTCAGAAGCACGGATCCGACCAGCGACGGCAGCGAGCCGGGAGTGGAGTACTAGGAGGACGCTGGAGTCTTCGGCGCGTTCAGGTCGCGGTTGATGATGCGGGAAGCGCCTTCGACGGTGGCGATGCCGTCGTTCATCGTGCGGTTGCCGTGGGAGAGCACGACGATCTCGTACTCGCGACCTCCGCCAGTGAACGCGCCGATGCTGTGCACCCGCCAGCCGTTGGTGGCACGCGGCAGCCAGCCGTTCTTCAGATGGACCGTCGCCGTGCCGGGCGCCCCGGCCGACACTCCCCACCGCTGGTCGGGGACGACTCGGTTCATCCGACCGAGGGCGTATGCGCGTGCGTTCCGGTCCAGGACCGGGTTGTCCGAGGAGAGCAGTCGCAGCAGTTTGAGCTCGTCACTCGCGGTGATCTGTGTGCGCCCCCACAAACCCTTCGGCCCCGCGACGGTGTCCTGCATTCCCGCCAGGGTCAGGAAGTGCTGGATGCCCTTGGGACCGATCTGTCGCCACAGAGTGGACGTCGCGTCGTTGTCCGATTTGGTGATCATGGCGGTGGTCAGGTCCACCTCATGCGGTGTGAGTTTGCGGTGCTCCTCCATGACCTGCCGCAAAAGGGCTCCGAGCACCGTGACTTTGACCACACTCGCCGAATCGAATGCCGCGTCGGCCCTGAACGCGCAGGAGGTCGCCGTGCGCCGGTCGTAGAGCGCGAGCGCGGAGGCCCCCTGGCGCCCGCGGAGTGCGCCTGCGATGTCCTTCGACAGTCGGTCCGCCAGCCCTGGCTGTCGCGAAGTGCACGTGACGTGCGCACCGCCGACCGTTGCGCCGGCGGTGCTCGCTTCGGCCGGCGCGGCCGTTGCGAGCGCAGCGAGCGTTGTCCCGGCAGCCAGGACCGTGGCCAGGCCCCGTCGCGCGCGGGTCGATATGTGCGTTCCGAGCATGAAAATTCCGTCCCGCTCCGTGTCTGCGATCACGTCGGCAGCCCGTCCGCGATCAGTTTTGGGAGTTCGACGCCCCGCAAGTACTGGCGGGCTTTGGCCGCCGTCTCGTCGCCCGACTGACGCCGCCCCGCGAGACTGGCGCCGCAGAGCACAAGAACGGGACGCGGCACAGGAGCCCGAGCTTGTTCACCGGCGGGCAGCCTGACGAGCGTCCCGGTCCTCGAATAACGGGACCCTAACAGGGGTGGAGGCGAGAACAACGCGAAGAAGATTCGTAATTGTCCGTTTTACGCCTTTTCTTCGTGTGTGATGCTTGTCAACCTACTTCGTATGGCAGGCTTCGCGCTTCTCCCACTCTCACCCCGCACGGCTTCAGGGCAACGCGGCACACCGGTCCCTGTAATGATCAGCCGATGAGTGATGACCAGCGCATACACCCGTCCAAGGTGGCCGGCGACCGCGCGTCGCTGATCGCGTTCCTCGATTACCAGCGCGCAACCCTCGCCATGAAGTGCCAGGGGCTGAGCGGCGAGCAACTGAAGCAGAAGGCGGTTCCGACCTCGGGCCTTTCCCTGCTGGGCCTCGTACGGCATGCGGCCGAGGTCGAGCGGAGCTGGTTCCGGATGGTGCTGAACGGCGAGGACTGCAAGGCCCTCTGGCCCAGGACCAACGGCGAGTTCTCCGAGTTCGATGTGGACGACGCCGACGCGGACGAGGCGTTCACGTTCTGGCGCGAGGCCTGCGAAGGCTCCCGCGCCGCCGCGGACGCCGTCGAGTCCCTCGACGACACAGTGGACTTCCGGGGCGAGGTCATCTCGCTCCGCTATGTCCTCACCCACATGATCGAGGAGTACGCGCGCCACAACGGCCACGCCGACCTGCTCCGCGAAGCGATCGACGGAGAGGTCGGCGAGTAGGACCCCGGGCGACCCGGCTCAGCGGCCCTCACCGAGTAAGCCGGTCGGAGCGAGCCGGAGCGGGTGAGCAGCAGCCCAGCAGTCGGTCAGGTGGAAAAGGACTCACTGCCGCTGCACCAAGGTAACGGCCTTTCAGGCGCCCTTGCGGGCGATGCGGCTCACGGCGGTGCCCACCCGGGTGTCGGGCGGGTTGTCCGAGCCGTCAAGGCCGAGTTCGTGCGCCAGCCTCTTCAGGTAGACGTCGACGGTGGACTCGACCAGTTCGGCATGCGCCGTCCCGACGCGTCGGCCGCGGCGCCAGGCCACGAGCCCGACCACGACGGCACCCACGGCCGCGGGCCACCAGAAGCAGCCGAGGACGGCATAGCAGCCGGCCCACACCGATCCGGCCACCGCTGCGTCGAAACGGGCCCGCGACGTGCGGAGTTCCGTTCTGACGTCGTCCGGCAGCACCAGCCACAGCCGCGTCCAGCATGAGGCGAGGTCGATGCCGTACTGGTGGTGCAGCCGGGTCTCGGTCGCGGCGAGGCAGTCCCCTGTGAAGGTGGGCCTGCGCGGCGGGGCGAGCGCGATGCTGTCGCGGCGGGCTGCGCGCCCGTCGAGGTCTTGCCGCAGTTGCGCTCCACGCCGGTGTGCCGGGGTTGCGCCGCGGAGCGCCGTGATCTCCGCGTGGATCTGTTCCCAGCGCCTGAGCCGTCGGGCCGTCAGCCAATCCGTCAACGGCCGTGCCAGGGACGGCCACTCGCCTGTCCAGATCAGCTCGGCGCCCCTGGCGCATGTCCGTACGAAGGTTCCTGCTGCCACGGAGGCAAGGACGACCGCTGCGACGGCGGCGATCTGCCCCACGGTGGACCACCGCGCTGCCTCCGTCGCCCAGTGGCCGATCCGCTCGAGCAGAGCGGACCGGTCGAGCGCGTCCCCTTGGCCGAGCACCGCGCCGGCGGCCGCAGCCGCGACGAAGATCAGTCCTGGAGCGGCCAGGGCGGAAATCCACTTCTCGGCCAGCTTCTGGCCGAGACTGTCGAGGAGCGGGGCCACCGGCTCACGCCTCGACGACGCGCAGCGGCCGGTCACGCAGCCAGCAGCGCCCCCCGGCCGGGAGCTCGCCCCCCGGCTGCCGCACCAGATTCAGGCTGCACCACCCATCGGGGCAGCGGTATGACTCGCCCGCGGCGTGCGGCATCGCGCCGGGGATCATGTCACCGGGTTCATCTCCGCGCACGGGGCCGAGCTCACTCAGCACATGCGCAGGAATGTCGAGCGACGCGACAGCCTGCAGCACGGGGGTCTCCGCGAGGACGGCGCGTACGGCGCTGTGGAGTTCGGCGAGAGTGCCCGCCGCCTCCATGTCCTCGATCAGCCAGGGCAACGCCGAGCAGAACCCTGCGCGTCTCACCCGATCGTCGTTCATCGATCCTCCTCGCTGTGTGCGGGAACATGGGGCCTCCGGCCGCTACGGCCCGCTGTGGATGACCGACGCCCAGAACAGCGGTTCGCCGTAGCGAGGGTGCTCGCGCAGCACCCTGACCGCTCGGTGCAGGGCGTAGGCGGCGCCGGGGGTGCCCGGTGCGCCGAGGAGCCGGTACACCTCGCGGGCGAGCAGCGGGCCCATCTCGTCCTCCACTGTCCACAGGCTCCCGATCACCTGCCGGTAGCCGCACAGTTGGAAAGCGGATGCGACGGAGACGACCTCGTCGGCCAGCTCTTCACCGGGAGCTGCGCTGTGGCAGGCGGACAGGTAGGCGAACTCGGCGTCCTGCAGCCGCTCGGCCGTAAGCTCACGCAGCCTCAGATCGCCGCCGTACAGGAGAAGTCTGCTGTGCGACGGGTCGGCCGGGTCCCGTGCGCCATGGCAGGCCAGGTGCGCGTGGGTGTGTGTACGCAGTGCGGCCAGCACCGCCTCCGGCGTGGCGTTCGCATCCCGGAGCTCGGACCGGCGGCCGGGCAGACCACGCGTCGCGGACAGCTCTTCGTCCAGGGCCGCCAGCCGTGGGTACGTGCCGCCGGCGTCCACGGCAACCGCGACCAGCGAGGTCCGGCCGGCCTCCGGAGCGGTCCTGTCGCGGGCGTGCAGCAGCGAGAGAAGCGTCGGGACGTAGGAGGAGACGACCCGGTCATGGGCGTACACGGCACCGGATCGCCCGTCCCCCTCGAGCCGGGCGGCGTGCAGCGGCAGCAGGGAGAGGACGCCGGTCGGACACCACCACAGCCTGGGCAGGGGCTCGTCCGGCCGCCCGGGACGGTCCATGCCCAGCCTCTCCAGGACCGGCCCCACGATCTCTTCGCCCAGCCACCGCAGTGTCCGCTTCAGTTCACGGTCGTGCACGTACCTTTCCCCGCCCGTGGTGCCCGGCGTCGCAAGCTTCGCCACAGCGGTCTGGAAGGCGCTGACCCGGTGGCCGATCTCCTCTCGCGTGACGCCGGGCAGGGGCAACACCTCGACGACGCCGCGGCCGGAGCGGCGGCGTATCAACAGGGCATCGCACCTCAGCGGGGATACGTTGATGACGGCGACGGGCCCGTCCACCGCTGCCTCGCTCAACTGCGCCCAGTCCGGCGGCCGGTGGAAGTGACCGAGGCCGGGGAGCGCGCGAATCTCTTGGACCACCCGGTCGAACTCCGCCGCCGACGCCTTGCGCTGCTCCGGGCTGCGTTGTCGCGCGACCAGTTTCGCGCAGACCTGTTCGTAACGGCCGGCCAGTTCGGGGGAGGCAGCGATCAGTTCGTTGTGCCGTCTCCGCAGCTGCAGTGCCTGCGCCAGCAGGACCCCGCGTCCCTGTTCCAACCGGATCAGCGCCTGGCGTGGTCGGCCCGCCGTGATCTCCACGGCCGCGGCGACGTTCGCCAGTGAGTCCACTTCTCGCAGCCGCACCTCCTGTGACTCTCTGCCCAGCGCCCGCCCGGTCAGCTTGGGCAGCAGGTCGGTGAGCGCCACGCCGAAGGCGGTGCGCGCCTGGCCCGGATCTCCGAGCGTCACACATGTCATGGCCCACAGAGCGGCGCAGTGCAGCCGGGTGCGCACGTCTTGTGTGGGCGCGAGCGCGGTGGTGCGGTACTGCGCGACGGCCTCGACCAAGTCGTTCACCGCACGCCGGTTCCGGCCCCGCGTGGTCAGCAGATGCCCCAGTTCCAGACGGGCCAGTTGCTGGTTGGGCCCGGAGTCCGACGGCTTTCCCGCCACCTGCCGGAGGATCGCCTCGGCGGCGTCGAGGTCAGCGTCCTGCGCCGTGTGCGTCCCGCGTTTCGACAGTGCGACGGCCAACTTGATCAGCATCACGGAACGGTCGTGCTGAGCCGGCGGAGTGGCGGCTGCGGCGTACTCCAAGTGGTTCACTGCCTCGTCCAGTTCCGCAGTGTCCCCATAGGCGTCGAACCGTGCGGTGAGGACGGCGGCCAGGTTGGTGAGCCGCTGGGCGTGGGTGGTCGAGGCGGCCTGCTCGGCGGGGTACGGATGACGGACGGCCGCGGTGGCCGCCTCCAGGTCGGCGAGGTCCCCCGAGGAGGCGTACCGGTCCAGATGGGCCAGGCCCAGGAACGAGAAGACCGTTGCCCGCACCTCGTCATCGAGCGGGCCGGTGAGGGCTCCGGTGAGTTCGGCGATCGAGCCGTCGAGGTCGGCCAGCTCGCCCTCCATCTCAAAGCGCATGCGCAGTGCCTGGCCCAGTTCGATACGTCGGTGAGTGCGCTCGGGCTCACCGGTCGGGGGCGCGTCGACGGCCGATCGCAGCCGGCCGATCATGTTGTCGAGCCGGTCCAGGTCCCCGTCCCGCATGTAGTGGGTCAGCTCGGCCGCGACGCTGCCCTCGGCCACCGGGAGCGGTGGGGCCTTCGCCTGCGTCCGCATGAGGACGGTCATCATCTCCTGGCGCGCCGGATCACCGGCGGGCAGCGCGGCGACAGCCTCACGCATGCAGTGGACGCCGGCGGCTCTCCTCCGCTTCGTATCGCCTTCATCACCGTCGAGATCGGACATCGCCGCCAGGGCCGTACCGAGGTTGAAGGTGATCTGCGGTTCGGACTCTCTCCCCCGCGCCCCTTCCCGTGCCCACATGATCAGTACCGTGGCCAGGCCGACCCCTGCCTCGTCCTTGGCCGGCGTACTCGCAAGGAGCAGCGCAATGCCCACGGCGTGCACGATCTCGTACGGCGGCACCACCTGCGGCGGATCCTCCGCAAAGGCCCCGCGCAGCGGCTGCGGCACGGCATCGGGACGCAACGCGTGCACAACCCCGAACAGGAAGGTACACGCGTGGTGATCCCACGCCCTCTGTTCCTCGGGCACGTGCTGGCACCGCGCAAGGTGGTAACAGGCGGCAAGGTAGACCACATCGATGTCCACACCGTCCGGGCCGCCCGTCTGGTCGGGCGTCAGCTTCTCGCGTATGCCGTAGAGGAGTTCAGCGATGTTGTAATGCGTCCCCCGCGCCAGCACGTCTTCCGGCGGCTCGAACACGAACGGCACGGCTTCGTCCGGTGCTGCCATCGCCTGCCGGACAGCAGCGTGAAGCTTTGGGTGTAACTCACCCATCCTCGGTCCCCCCGGTCCCCCGTCCGCCTGAGCGGTGGCGCTCAACGGTATCCAGTAGGCCAGGCCGGGACGGGGCCAAACGGGGAAAGATCTTGCGATGGGCTGCGCCGTTTTTGGTGTGGATCGTTCGAAGGGCGTGCGTGGAGTGGCTCTGCCCGGCTGCCGGCGCACGGCGTGATTGTCGGTGACGCGACGCGGCTTTTGATCGGATCGGTTCGCGCAGAGGCGATGGTGCTCGCCGGGTTGCTCCGTCTGCACCCTGACGCGGCGCCCGTGCTGCCGGGCGCGCACGGGTTCTACGGGACCGCGCCGTGCCGGTCTCCACTGTGAACAAGGATGGCGAGACGCATTCGGCGTCCCGGACGACGTCGTCGCGGTGACGGCGCCCTTGTGCAAGTACGCCCCGAGCGCGGCCGATCGCTTCGATTGTGCGGCGGATCCGGCGGCCGGGCACGGACTTCAGCCCCGTTGCCGCGCACCGTGGTCAGCTGCGTGTGTCCTGAACCCACTGGGGACTCCGCCGCGGAATCCGCCCGCTCAGGGAGCCCATCTGTACTTCCCGCCACCGACCCACCGTACGACCGCGGGGTCGTCCAGATCGACGTGCTCCATGCCTGCCGCATGCGCCAGCCGCAGCACATCCACCATATCGCGGGCGATCCCCGCTATCACACCGTTGATCTGCACGACGCGGAACGGCCGCTCGCCCTGCTCGACAGGCGAGATGACGATCGGGGAGGTCACAAACGCCGGGGTCTCACTCTCGGTCATGTTTCCACGCTGCGCCCGTCGCGGCATCCGCACAAACGCACAGCGTAAGAGGCGCAGGTCCTGGAACCAGGGTCGTGGCCTGCCGCCGACCCCGGCCGACGCTTCACTCGGGGGAAAGCCCCCGGCGGACGACACTCGGCCATGTTGCCGGGGCCAAGACGTATCGGCTTCCGCGCCGCCCCTGCGGTTCGTCCGGATCCATCGCGTGTCGCCCCCGTCCAGGTGGACAGAGCCGTGCGCTCAGTCACGGTCTCGCGGACGCTGCCGACGTCTTTCGATCTTGGTCCTGCCGGCGGCGCTCGGCTACGCCTGCCGTGGGCCGTAGTGGCAGCGGACATGCCGACGCCGCTGGTGACGAGGCGATCGGTGAAGTCGTCGATGTGCGCGCGACCGTCACGGGTACCCGGTTACGCCCCTGCCGGCGGCCTGCGCGCAGCGTACGTTCCCGCGCCCCCCGCCAGCAGCATCACGCAGCCCGTGAAAATCAGCCCGGCTTGGCGCAGCCCGAGCCATGTGGCCATGGCGCCGACACCGACCACCGGCAGCGAGATCCCGGTGTAGGCGACGACGAAGAACGCGGAAATGGTGCCGCCACGGTGCTGTGCCGGTGCCGCGCCGCTGACCAGCGTGAGTGCCCCGCGAAAGGCCAGTCCCTGCCCGGTGCCGCCGCACAGGGCACCCAGGACGAGCAGGGGCAAGGATTCGGCGATCAGTGATGACGCCACCAACAGCAGGCCGACGACGAGGATGCCGCACCCTACGGGGAGCGCGAGACGCGCGCCGATCCGTTCGGTCAAGGACTGCCCAACGGTCGAAGCGAGGAACACGGAGAACACCACCGCGCCCGACACAGCCAGGTTGCGCACGCCCAGCGTCTGCGAGGCAAAGCTCGGCGCGACCGCCGTGAACAGCCCGAGAAGTGCGAAACCCGCAAACGCCGCCAGCGCGGCGGGCGTGAAAACACCCTTCACCTCCGGAGGCACCGTGACTCCCTGCGGTTTCAGAGGTGGCCATCGCTTCGGCTCCGCCACGGTCTCCGGCAGGAACCAGGTGATTCCACAGGCCACGGCCACCAGCCCCAGGTGGACCCAGAACGGCAGCATCAGCGGCCAGGGCGTGTACTGCGCGAGGATGCCGGAGAGCAGTGGCCCGCAGCCCAGACCACCCATGTTCGCCGCGGTGGCGGCGAACCCGGCCCGCGCCTTCTGTCCAGGACCGGCCAGCTCGATGACGGCCGCTGTCGCCGCGCCGCTCAGCAGGCCGGCCGCACAGCCGGACAGCAGCCGCCCCGTGAAGAGCAGCGGCAGACCGCTCTGCAGGAGGAAGCATCCCGCGCTCGCGGCCGACAAGGCCATGGCGATCAGGAGCACAGGTCTGCGCCCGACCTCGTCGGAGTAGTTTCCCGCCACCAGCAGCACGGTGATGACCGCGACGGCGTACACGGCGAAGACGACGGTCACCATCAGCTCGGAGAACCCGATCTGCTCCTGGTAGAGCCCGTACAACGGTGTGGGCAGGGTGGTCCCGGCCATCCCGATGGCGAACACCACTGCCGCGGCCGGATAGCCCGGTCGCCAACCACCGCCTGCGTTCCCTGCGTTCTCTGCGCCCTCGCGAACGATCACGCAGGTCACCCTACGAGGGCCTCCTCACTGCGGCAGCGCCCGGCACGAGTCGGCGCGCTGTCCCGCAGGGCAGCATCCGCCCGATGCAGGTTTCCGCCGACGCTGTGCACGCCCTCGAGGAGCTCGGCCATTCGGCCGCGATTGGATTGCGCGCCTTCTCGGACCGTCGTGTTGTTGACACGGGTGCGTACCGACGTCCAGGACATGGTGGCATCGGGCGCTCAGCCACGAAGGAGGAAGGACGGGTATGCACATACCCCGTTCCACAGCGGGCCACCGGCATTGTGCGGCGGCCCTGGCCGCGGCGGTGATCTGCTCGACGATATTCGCGGTGCCGTCTCTCTCTCCGGCTGATGGCGTGCCGTCACCTTCGGTGCCTGTCCCACAGCTGGACTGGAAGCCCTGCATCCCGGGCAGTCCGTTCGACTGCGCAACCGCGAAGGTACCGCTGGACTACCTCAACCCCGGCCTTCGCACCATCGAGCTGGCAGTCATAAGACACAAGGCAACCGGCCCCGGACGACGCATCGGCACCCTGTTCTTCAACCCCGGCGGCCCCGGCGGGCCCGGAACGGTGCAGATGCCACAGAATTACGAGTCCTTCCCGCAGCAGGTACGGGAGCGGTTCGACATCGTCAGCTGGGACCCCCGCGGAATCGGCAACAGCACCGCGGTGAACTGCTTCGGCAGTCGCAAGGAAGCCGACGCGTGGAATGCGAGCAAAGCGGCAGGCTTCCCGGTGGGCGAACAGCAGCGGACGGCCTATATCGCCGCGTACAAGGACCTCGCCCGGCGCTGTCAGCAGCGTGACCCCGAACTCCTGCGCCATGTGTCGACCGCCGACACCGCACGCGACCTCGACCAGCTCCGCCAGGCGGTGGGCGACCCACAACTCACCTACCTCGGGATCTCCTACGGCACGTTCCTGGGCGCCACCTACGCCAACCTCTACCCCGGCAAGGTCCGCGCCATGGTTTTTGACAGCAACGTCGACCCGCAGGCCTGGACCCACGCCTCCGACCCCCCGCTCACGACCTTCCTGCGCATGGGCGCGGACCGCGGCGCGGCAGCAGTCCTGGACAAGTTCCTCGCCCTCTGCGGGTCCACCACCACCGCCCGCTGCGCCTTCTCCGCCGGCAGCCCCAAAGCGACGCGGGACAAGTTCGACCAGCTGATGCGGCGACTGAGGCAGCATCCCGTGGGCGCATGGACCTATGGCCGTACGGTCGGTGACACCGTGAACAGCCTCTACATTGTCCACCCCGGATGGACGGGCCTCGCCGGCAGGCTGCAGAACCTGTGGCAGGGCCGCGTTCCGGAGCCGTCCGCTCTTCCGCCCGCGCCACCGGTCCCGAATCCAAATCCTTACCTGGGCGATGAACAGGCCGGCGCGGTGTTCTGCAGCGACAGCCCCAATCCGCGTGACCCCGCTGCCTACCACGCCATGGAGGAGGCCAGCGCCACCCGTGCGGGCGACGCCGGACGCTTCTGGACCTGGGCCGCCGAGGGGTGTGCCGACTGGCCGGCCACAGCGGCCAACATCTACCGCGGACCGTGGAACAAGCCGACGGCACACCCCGTCCTGGTGGTCGGCACCACCTACGACCCCGCCACTCCCTACTCGGGCACGCAGGCCATGGCCAAAGAACTGGCCAACGCCCGCCTGCTCACCAACAACGGGTACGGGCACACCGAACTGATCAATCCCAGCAGTTGCGTCAAGGCTTACGAGAGCCGCTACTTCATCGACGGTACCCTCCCGCCCGCCGGAGCAACGTGCCAACAGGACACGCCCCCATTCGCGGCGGCCAAGCCACAGGGCGGCGTAGCCACCGGCGGGGGCGCGATGGCCGACGTCGCCTCCCTGATCGTCCCGCCAACGGCCGCAAAGGTTGTTGCTGACCGGCAGTAACGCCCGCGGCCGTTCCCACTCCGCATCCGTCAAGTCACGCCGCCCCGCACCGGGATGCCGAAACGAACCGAAAGCCGGACAGTCACGTGATCGCGCGGGCAAGTCCGTCCACAGCGGCATGCTCATCGAGGCGGCGGACCGGCGTGCGCACGAGATCCCGCAGGGCGGCGGCGGGGTGTTCGATGACGAACGGGCGGTCCAGAGCGGCGAGTACGGAGGGAATCCGGTCCAGCCGTTCGGCTCGAATCCGGACATGGACTCATCCGGTGCGTTCGTCGGCTGCCCGTGGGGGCCGCTCGAGTCGTCGGGGCGGGTCCCGCCTGAGTCGGCCCGGTTGGCGTCGTCGAGTGTTGCTGTTGCCGGGATCGTGGACAAGGTGGCGATTCCGGCCGGGAGGTGCGTACCTCCTCGCCGGCCCGTCGGCGCCGGTCAAGTACGACAGTCCGGAATGCGCCACGAGACCGTGGAGCAGGACGGCGCGGTCGCTGCTGCGGCCCTTTCGGTCGGTGCAGTTGATCGCCACCGTCCGCTGACGGCGTGCACCGACCGGCCGCCAACCGCACGGTGGTTACCGAGTTCCGCGTCGCCGACGTCGACGCGGAATACCAGCGTCTGACGCCCCGCGAGTTCGTCCAGAAGCCGACGATGATGCCGTGGGGAAACCGCTCCCTCCTCTCCGGGACCCCGTCGGCAACCTGAACAACTTCGTCACGCCCGTCACCTCCGACGCCGCGCAGAGGCAAGTCCGCTGGGGAAGGGCCGGCGCCGGCCGACCTTCCTGGTACCCCGAGGACTCGTACAGGGCTTGAATCCCCGGGTGTTCCCTGTCCATCAGTGCCGGACGTCAAAATCGGCGCGCACCCCCGGATTCAATTCGGGTCGGTATCGGTCTTCCCACGTGCCGTCGAAATTGCGGTCTCGCCAACTCGTGTGGGCTGAGGGACGATTGACCCGATGACCCTGGTGATCGATACACGGACCTCGCGCTCGCCCTCTTTCCAGCCCCCAGCGTCGGGGCTCCCCCCGCCCACTCCCACGCGTACCTGATCGCCCGGACGGCCACGGGCCACCTCCTGGATGCCCTGCCCGAGAGGGACCCGGCCGTTCCCACCCTCGAACTGCCCTGGCGGCACTCCCCGTGACCTTCCCCGCCCGCCGCCCCCGTTCCCCTGTCCTGAATCGGAGACCCCACCATGCCCCAGCCTTTCGTCCTTGACCCCGCCGGTGCCGACCCGGACGCCGAACACCGCACGCTGCGCGCCGAGGGACCCGCGGCCCGCGTCGACGTTCTCGGCGTAACCGCGTGGTCCGTCACGGATCCCGACTTGTTGAAGAGGCTGCTGACCAGCTCGGACGTTTCCAAAGACGCCCGTCAGCATTGGCCGCAGTTCAACGACGCCATACAGACGTGGCCACTCGCCTTGTGGGTAGCGGTCGAGAACATGTTCACCGCCTACGGCCAGGATCACCGCAGGCTGCGCCGGATGGTTGCCCCCGCCTTCAGCGCCCGGCGCGTCGACGCGCTCAAGGAACGGGTTGAGAACATCGTCGCCGACCTGCTCGACGACCTGGAGAAAACCGAGCCCGGCGAACTGGCCGACCTGCGTGAGCATTTCGCCTACCCGCTGCCGATCCAGGTCATCGGCCACCTCATGGGTCTGCCCGCGGGCCGGCGCGAGGGCTTTCGCGAGGTCGTCGACGGCGTCTTCGCCACCACCCTCACCCCGGAGCAGGCCGCCGCCAATACTGTCGCCCTCTACGCGGTACTCGACGACCTCATCGCCACCAGGCGGGCGGATCCCGGCGACGACATGACCTCCCTGCTCATCGCCGCGCGGGACGAGGACGGCGACGGGTCGGCGCTGTCCGAGAACGAGCTGCGCGACACGCTGCTGCTGATGATCAGTGCGGGCTACGAGACCACCGTCAACCTGATCGATCAGGGCATCACCGCGCTCCTGACCCACCCCGAACAGCTCCACAACGTCCGCTCAGGCCGGGCGACATGGGGGGACGTCGTGGAGGAAACTCTGCGGCTGGAGCCGGCCGTAAAGCATCTGCCGATGCGCTTCGCCGTCCGTGACATTCCGCTGCCCGACGGTCAAGTAATCGCCGAGGGCGAGGCAATCCTCGCCTCCTACGCCGCTGCCAACCGACATCCCGACTGGCATGGAGACAGCGCCGACAGCTTCGACGTCACCCGCACCGCCCCGGGCCCGGAGCACCTCGCCTTCGGTTACGGCGCCCACTTCTGCCTCGGCGCTCCCCTGGCCCGCCTTGAGGGAGCCATCGCCATACGGGCCTTTTTCGATCGCTTCCCCCACGCCGAACTCGCCGTCCCCTCCGACCAACTCCCGCGCGTACCCTCGCTGATCACCAACGGGCACCAGCACCTGCCCGTGCGTCTGCAGCCCGCCGTCTGAACGCTCTCCCCTCCCAGGGCAGAGCTCATACCCCCGCGCCGCCCGGAAGTCCCGGGCGGCGCGGCGCCGTTCATGGGCTCCGCGCGCGCCGGCCGGGTCCCTTGGCAGCACCGGTGGTACGGGACCGTGCCGTAACGGCGAATCCGACGTGGCTGCCGACACATCAGCGGTCACGTTCCGGGGCCCCGCCCCCCTCACCGCTCCGCTGCCGCCGCGTGAGGAGCGGCCGAACGAGGCCATCGTCCCGGCGATGCGCCAGAGACGGCCGAATGGATGAAACGGGCATTTTTGATGCGTTTGATAATTGACGCTACATCACACAATGGCAATTCTAAGGCGCACCCAAGAAGTCACTTGTATGAGGGGAGGAAGAATGCTTTCCGTTTCAAAGTGGGTCGTGGTGGCGGCAACGGCGGTCTCGCTGGCAACTATCGGGAGTTCTGCCTCTGCATCCCATGACCCGTACCCCCTGGAATGGGGCATGGGCGGAGGGTACACAGAGGCCATCCGCCTGACGTCGACGAGCACGGGAACCACGGTGGTCGACAACGGTACGACCGGACCCGGGATCGGCGATCAGATCATCTTCACCGCAAACCTCTTCCGCAACGGTGCCGGCTACGGCACCGAAGGGGCGCAGTGCACTCGCGTGGCAGCAGCAACCACCCTCTGCTCGGGCACCTTCAGCCTTCCCCGCGGACAGGTGTCATGGCAACACCTGAAGACCAGCCCCATTGGCACGCCGCCCAGCGACTTCGACATCGCCGTCACCGGCGGCACCGGTGCGTACGCCACTGTCCGCGGCTACGCCCACATCGCCCGCACCGCCGAGTCGGGCGGCGCCTTCACCCTCTATCTCCTGCACTGACCCGTTCGTCAGTAGCGAGAACACGACCCTGGTTGGTCCGTCGCCGCTGCCTGCCATTCTCGCCCTTTGTCCACGTGTTGAGAGGGGCCGTGCCCGCGGCGGTGCTCAGGGACGAGCGCGAGCCCACACCGGGTGCAGTCGGTGCTCGCTTGCGTACAGTGAGTGTCCGGCAGCGGGTGAGAGATAGCCGTTCTCTTCCCCGAGGCCGCGCCCCGGCGTCACCACGACAACCCTCCCGAACCAGCCCGGCTTTCTGCTGGCCACAGCCCTGCGGGCGCGCACCGATGTCGTCGTCTGGATGATGGCGTACCGCCTCCGCCAGCGATCCGGATCCCTCGGGGGGGCACCGGCGTCGCATGCGGGATGTGTGCGTGGCAAGGTGGAATGTGAGCTCACCTTCCTGGCCCATCCGTCGATTCCGATGAGGAGGCCGCATGGACGACAAGGAGTTCTTCCTGGCAGTGGCGGATCGCACGGGACTCTCGCGACAGGAAGCGGCCGATCTCACTCGTGCCACTCTAGAGACGCTCGCGCGTCGTCTCAGCGACGGCGAAGCCCGCGATCTGGCCCTCGAACTCCCCGAGCCTCTGCGTGACTCGTTCAACCGAGGGCGGGGAGAGATGGAGACCTTCGGGCCCGATGAGTCGATCCGCAAGGTGCGCGGGCGCACCGGCCTGTCCGGTTCCGAAACCGCCAGCGGCGTCCGGGCGGTCTTCAGCACTCTGCAAGAGGCCATCTCTCACAAGGAGTTCGAACACGCCATGTCGCAGCTCGGCAAAGAGTATGCGCAGCTGGTGGAGTCCACCGGCTGACGGGTCCATTCTCCTCAGGTGGCCCTTTCCCCGCGGTGGTCCTTCCTCCGCGGGCGGCCCGCCAGCCGCTCCAGCGGCCGTAATCGTGCAGTCGGCGCGACCCCCCTGCAAGGTGCGCGGACTTGACGCTCGATCAGGCAGCACTGGCGATATGGGCCGACGCGTCCTGACGGCCCGCATACCCGCCTTGATGTACCCGTCCATCCGAGCCGGCGCCTGCGCGGCATCGATGCAGTGGTGGTGTTCCCGCACGGAGCGAGCTCGTCGGACATGAAGTCGATGAGGACGGTCAATAGCAGCGTGGCTCGAGTCGGCCCCGCTTCTCCCCTCACGCTGCCGCCCTTTCCTTGTGGGGCATGCCCAAGCGGTCGCCACGACCGGGCCGTCGGTTGTCCATTCTTCGAGATGTGGACCGACATGTGAGATAAGTACCGAAATGCGCAATCTCTGTAGCCACGTGCGTCGAATAACAAGTGATGACATCCGTCTGTGGCTCGCGTCGAGCATCCACGGGACCGGGTCGGGGAGTCTCCCCACCCGCTCGCCGTCCATGCCCGCAACGCTACCCACCGTCGCACGCTGTGACCTTGCCGGCATGCAACGACGGGGCCCGGCACATGGGCCCGTGGTGGGCCGGTGGTGGGCCGGCGGCCGCAACTTCTCCAGGGAGCAGACATGCTCGGAAACCCGGTCGAGGAATTGACCTCCGACCAGGAAGAGTCCCCAACCGTCCGGGTCGGGTATGACGAACCGGCCGCTGGTACCGAGAGGATCCTCGCCGAGATGCTGGCTGACGTCGTTCGCGTCGAGCAGGTGTCTGTCGACAGCCACTTCTTCGACGAACTGGGCGCCGACTCGTTGGTGATGGCGCATTTCTGCGCGCGGGTCAGGAAGCGTACGGACCTGCCGTCGGTATCGATGAAGGACGTCTACCGGCATCCGACGATCAGGAGCCTGGCGACAGCGCTGGAGGACTCGGCGCCTGCTCCCCCGGTCGAGCCCTCGGCGCCGGTGTCGGGGGCTCCGGTGTCAGCGGCCCCGGCGGGGATGCCCGCGTACGTTCTGTGCGGCGCCCTGCAGCTCCTGACTTTTCTCGGGTACTCCTACGTCGTCGCGGTTGTCACCGCTCGGGGCTACGAGTGGATCTCCACCGGGTCGGGCGTGTTCGGCGCATATCTGCGATCGGTCATGTTCGGCGCTGCAGGCCTTCTGGTTCTGTGCGCCCTTCCGATCCTGGTGAAGTGGGCCCTCATCGGCCGGTGGAAGCCCGGGCAGATCCGCATCTGGAGCCTGGGGTACGTCCGCTTCTGGATCGTCAAGACGCTGATCCGGTCGAACCCACTGGTCCTGTTCGTCGGTTCGCCGCTCTATCTGCTCTACCTCAAGGCGCTGGGCGCGAGAATCGGGCGGGGCGTCGCGGTCTTCTCCCGGAATGTTCCCGTGTGCACCGATCTCCTCGTCATCGGCGACGGCACAGTCATCCGCAAGGACTCGTTCTTCAACTGCTACCGGGCTCACGCAGGCCTGATCCAGATGGGCGCGGTCAGCCTCGGGAAGGACGTGACCGTCAGCGAGGCCACCGTGCTCGACATCGAGACTTCGCTGGGCAACGGTGCGCAGCTCGGCCATGCCTCCTCCCTGCACAGTGGTCAGGCGGTGCCTGACGGCGAGCACTGGCACGGGTCACCCGCGCAGCCCACCGAGGTGGAGTACCAGGTGGTGAGCCCGGCCGACTGCGGTGCCCTGAGAAGGGTGGCTCACAGCGTCCTGCAACTGCTGGCCGTCTTGCTCGTGTACGTACCGCTGGCGGTCGGCGGACTGGGCATCCTGCTCGCTGAGGCGCCGCAGCTCAGAGCGGTCCTGGAACCCGGGCCTGCGTCCCTCACCAGCTGGCCGTTCCTCCTCGACGCCCTGACGGCCTCCGCCGTGCTCTATTTCGGCGCCGTGCCCTTGCTCCTCATCGTCCTGGCCACTGTTCCCCGCCTGCTCAATCGGGCCATCACACCAGGCAGGGTCTATCCCCTGTACGGCTTCCACTACGGGGTGCACCGGGCGATCGCGTTCATGACCAACAGGAGGTTCCTGACCCGCCTGTTCGGCGACAGCTCCGGCATCGTCCACTACCTGCGCTGCCTCGGGTACGACCTCTCCAGGATCGAGCAGACCGGGTCGAACTTCGGTACGGAGGTAAGACACGAGACCCCGTACCTCAGTTCCGTAGGGAGCGGAACGATGGTCGCCGACGGCCTGTCGATCGTCAACGCCGACTTCTCGAGCACCTCCTTCCGCGTGTCCCGCGCCTCGATCGGAGCGCGCAACTTCCTCGGCAACAGGATCGCCTACCCCTCGCGGGGCAGGACGGGCGACAACTGTCTCCTCGCGACGAAGGTCATGGTCCCGGTCGACGGGGATATCCGGGAAGGGGTCGGGCTTCTCGGCTCGCCCAGTTTCGAGATCCCGCGATCGGTGCAGCGGGACAGCACGTTCGACGGGTTGAAGAGCGGCGGGAAGCTGCGCAGCCGCCTCGCATCCAAGAACAGGCACAATGCCGCCACCATGGGGCTGTTCCTGCTTGTGGGATGGATCTACTTCTTCGGTGTCACCCTGCTCGCCTCGGGCACCGCAGACCTCTACACCTCGTTCGGTGCGTCGGCGTTCGCGCTGGCATACGTCCTCGTATTTCTGTTCACTGCCGTGTATTTCGTGCTGGTCGAACGTGCCGTCACGGCGTTCCACCCCCCGGGCCCGCTTTTCTGCTCGATCTACGATCTCCGCTTCTGGCGGCGTGAGCGCTACTGGAAGGTGCCGTCGGAGACGTATCTGCGGATCTTCAACGGCACCCCGTTCAAGAACGTGATCTGGCGAATGCTGGGGGTTCGGCTCGGCCGCAGGGTCTTCGACGACGGCTGCTATCTGACGGAGCGGACGATGGTCGCCATCGGCGACGGCTGCACGCTCAACGGGGGAAGCGTCATCCAGTGCCACTCGCAGGAGGACGGCGCCTTCAAGTCCGACCGCATCACGATCGGCGCCGGCTGCACCCTCGGGGTCGGTGCCTTCGTCCACTACGGCGTGACGATCGGCGACGGCGCTGTGCTCGCCCCCGACTCCTTCCTCATGAAGGGCGAGGTCGTCCCGGAGCACGCGCGGTGGGCGGGCAATCCCGCCCGGCAGATCCCCCGGAACAGCGGCCAGGAGCGGGAGTAGACCACCATGGGAGTGCGAGTGGAGTCCGGCCGGGAGTTCTGGCGCGGTGTACTGACGGCCGGTGGTTTCACCCCCGCCCCGCGGTGGGCGCTTCGTCCGGTGGTGGGTGTGGCTGAGTTCGAGGCGGCGGTTCCGGACGGCACGGTGGGGGTGTTGCGTCGGCTGGCCGGCCAGTGGGGGGTGTCGTTCGGTGCGGTGTTGCTGGCTGCGCATGCCCGGGTGCTGGCCGCGTTGTCCGGGGAGCGGGAGGTGGCCACCGGGTACGTGGTCGGGGAGGGGGGTGGGTTGTTGCCGTGCCGGCTGTCGACCGGGTCCGGCTCGTGGCGGGAGCTGGTGCGGGATGCCGAGCGGGTCGTGTCGGAGCTGGTGGTGCACCGGGACGGTGCGGGCGATGACCTGGGGGCGCTGCGGGCGGAGCTGGGCCTGGCCGGGGTGGTGCCGGAGGTGGTGTTCGATCCGGGTGGTGTGGGCGGGGCTCTGGCCCGGGGCACGGTGGTGGGGGTGGGATTCTCCCGGCGGGGCGGGGGGTTGCGGCTGGGGCTGCGCCACCGCACCGAGATCCTCGATGCCGGGGGGGCCGCGAGGATCGCGGGCTATCACCTGGCCGCGCTGGATCTGATCGCCGCCGGCCCGGATGCCGACCACACGCGCCAGAGCCTGCTGTCGGCCGAAGAGCTGCGCTTCCAGCTCCAGGGGCTGGCCGGACCGGTCCGGGAGCTGCCGCAGCGCCGGTTCCACGAACTGTTCGAGGACCGGGTACGGGCCCACCCGGACACCGTCGCCGCCGTGCACGGCGGCGTGCGGTGGACGTACGGGGAGCTCAATGCCCGGGCCAACCGGCTGGCGCGGGCGCTGCTGGCGCGGGGGCTGGAGCGTGAGGGTGTCGTCGCGGTGGTCACCGAGCGGAATCTGGACTGGCTGGCCGCCGTCATCGCGGTCTTCAAGGCCGGCGGTGTCTATCTGCCCATCGAGCCGCACTTCCCCGCCGGGCGTATCGCCGCCGTCCTGGCCCGTGCCGGGTGCACCCTGGTGCTGACCGAGCCGGGCAGCACCGCCACCCTCGACCCGGCCCTTGAGAGCCGGCCCGGGACCGAGCGGCTGTTCATCGACGCGGCCTGCGCCCAGGACCACGGCGAGGGTGATCCGGGGATCCGCGTGACGCCGGACCAGCTCGCCTACATCTACTTCACCTCCGGCTCCACCGGCGAGCCCAAGGGCGCGATGTGCGAACACGCCGGCCTGCTCAACCACCTCTACGCCAAGACCGACGACCTCGGCATCGACGCGGGGCAGGTGGTGGCCCAGACCGCACCCCAGTGCTTCGACATCTCCCTGTGGCAACTGCTCGGCGCGCTCCTGGTGGGCGGGCGGACCCTGCTGGTCGAACAGGAAGCGATCCTCGACATCCCCCGCTTCCTCGACACCCTCACCACCGGCCACGTCACCGTCCTGCAACTGGTCCCCTCCTACCTCGAAGCCGTCCTGGCCGAGCTCGAGCAGCGCCCCCGCCCCCTGCCCGACCTGCGCTGCGTGTCGGCCACCGGGGAGGCCCTGAAGAGGGAACTGGCCGAGCGCTGGTTCGCGGCCCGGCCCGGGACCCGGCTGGTCAACGCCTACGGGCTGACCGAGACCTCCGACGACACCAACCACGAGGTCATGGACCGGGCACCGGAGCGTGTCCTGCTCGGCCGTCCGGTCAACAATGTGCACCTCTACGTCGTCGACGAACACCTCACCCCGGTCCCCCTGGGCGCGCCGGGTCTGATCGCGTTCTCCGGTGTGTGCGTCGGCCGCGGCTACATCAACGACCCCGACCGCACCCGCGCCGCCTACCTGAGCGATCCGCACCGCGCGGGCCAACGGCTCTACCTCGGCGGCGACTACGGCCGCTGGCACCCCACCGGGAAGCTGGAGTTCCTCGGCCGCCGCGACGCCCAGGTCAAGATCCGCGGTTTCCGGATCGAGCTCGGCGAGATCGAGAACACCCTGCTGCGGGTGGAGGGTGTCCGCGACGGCGCCGTCGTCGTCACCGAACACGCCGGCCAGAGCCAACACCTCATCGCCTTCTACACCGGCCCCCACCCCCTCCACACCGCAACCCTCGCCGACCGGCTGGCCGCCTCCCTGCCCCACTACATGGTCCCCGCCGCCTTCCACTGGCGCGACCACCTGCCGCTGACCGCCAACAGCAAAATCGACAGGAAGGCACTGCAGGCACTCGCCGCCGGCCTCGCCAC